>JASJDH010000145.1 GCA_030065175.1 Leptolyngbyaceae cyanobacterium MO_188.B28
CTCAAAGTCGCCTGTGCGGATGTTCACTATGGAAAATCCACCCAACGTCAGTCAAAGAAAACCCAGCTTGCAGATTTGCCCCTAAATGAACTCCTGATTCAGTTGGATCAACCCCACTTTGTCTCCCCACCGACTGTGTATGGTCCAACCCAAGTGGGTGTAGGACTCTTCGTTCAGGAAGTGACAGATCTTTCGGCAAGTGACAATAGCTATGGGATGGAAGGATTTCTAGACTTGCTCTGGTGTGATCCCAGATTAGCCTTTTCCCCTGAAGACGTCGACTGGCCAGAAGAGGTGTTCCTGGAAAAGGATGCGGCAAGGGAACTGCAACGTATATGGTGGCCTGATGTCAGCTTTATTAATGAAAAGGCGCCCCGGCAAATTGAAAATGAGGAACTTATTATTAAACCTGACGGCACCACTGAGTATCGAGAGCGGTTCTTTGTTTCCCTGTCGAGCCATTTTGATATGCGCCGGTTTCCCTTTGACACCCAGAAACTCACGCTGGAACTGGAATCCTTCGCCTGGTCAAGTCGACATCTAGCATTTCAGCTGGATGAACGACTGGTTGGATTTTCATCAGATTTTTCAGTGCCTTCGTGGAAAATTCTCGATGTTGAAGAGAATTTACAAGTGAAGCGAGAAATTCGAGACCAGGCTACTTTTTCCGAACTGATTACCGAAATTACGGTTAAACGAGATCCGGGCTATTACATTTTCAAAATAATCATTCCGATGATCACAATTGTCGGGATCTCTTGGTCTGTATTCTGGATGATTGGCTATGGGTTGGCCGATCGTTTGGGTGTCTCTTTTACTGGGGTTCTTACAATTGTGGCCTACCAGTTTATTGTGTCGCAAAACTTGCCGAGGCACATTTACAATAACTTCTTAGATGGATTAGTGTTGCTGTCGTTTTTCATGTTAGTGCTGACGATTATGGAAAACATTGTGGTCAATATGCTATGCCGCCAAGGACAAGAAAAATCCGCCAACTCCATTGACTACAAGTGTCGCTGGCTGTTTCCGGCGTGTTATCTGATCTTTTTAAGCATTCTGATTTATTTCTATTTGCTTTGATAAATCCGAACTAAGACAAGCAGGGGTATCAATTTAAGCCGGGACATTCTGACGGGGCAAGAATTCAGGAGACAGAATCCAGTGCTTGACTGACTTCTGACTTTTGTGTTCTTACTCTACTGGATTGTCCCGCTTTAAGTTGGAGTCCAGAATTGGCTCAGGCGCAGCCATCTGTGCAGTTTCCATCTGCATCGAATGAACGTGTTTTGCCGCTAATCGGGAGATACACCTGTGCGTCTGTTGCTTCAATAAACGTTGCCGTTCTTGTGTTAGGCTGTAGCACACTGTTAAGAGTCGCCGCTTCATTGGCGTGGGACGGAATGACCGACTTGGGCTTAATCAATTCATTGACAACATAGGCCGCCTCTTTCGGGCCAGTCGTGAAGGTGTCGCCAATATTCAGCACCACTAATTCAGCGCCATACTGCCCCCTAACAACGACTTCTTGTTCGGCTGTCACGCCGGTATCGCCAGACAGGTAAACCACGAGTCCGTTAGAAAAGGTGATCACATATCCTGTCGGCGGTCCAACGTAGGCGGTTAACCCAGCTGCATTGAGACTTTCCCCTAGCTCACCGCCAATAAAATCACCACTCAGACCGTTTGAGTGGGCTGCAGGTACGGTTGTAAAATTCACCCCGTCGATCTGCAATGAGGCTCCAAAGCGAACCAGTTTGACAGACTGAGGATCCCCCCCAAGACCAGCAACTTTGTTCGCTAGAAACCTCGCCATTTCACTGCCCACAATGATGCGCGCGCCTTTTCCTACAGCAATGTCAACGCTATTGGAGTTCGGTGTGGTCCCTATATTCGTTTCAGGTTGCCCGCAACTACCTGCATTGACCGACTCGATGCGGCGATCGCCCAGGTGGTCGCCATGAACATGGCTGATCAGAACCACATCAATGCCGCCTAAACGCGGATCGTTTGCGCCAGCGACTGTCCTTCCCGCATCATAGAGAATCCGAAGTCCGCTTGGGTCTTCTAGGACTAGCGCTCGGTCTAACCGACAAAACTCACCAGTATGACTGCCAAGGGGGGTGATTTTGACAATGTCATTTTCAGCAGTCGCCCGAAACTGTGCAAAAAAGACAGCGATCGCAATAAACAGGGCAATCCCGATCAGTGAAGCGAACCGATTACGTAACAGCATGATTGAAGCCTTTTTGTTTGATAGGCCGATATATAGTTTTTATTTTCAATACCATAGCAGTAGAACTAGGAATCATTGTGTCTTAGCACTTTCTCCAGTATCTATAAAACAGTATCTACAAAATCTCCTACTACTGAGAAATAATCAAGAAACAAATCCATAAGTCCTGATAGTCAAGATATAGAATTCAGAGCCTTTGCCGCCAGACACTTCTGGTGCGCCAAAGTGGACATGGCGGCAAAGGCTAGGAGCCAACTTCAATTTGAGGGGGGCGTAATCCTTTGGAAGCCAACAGGCCTAAACTGTACTCGATCGAGTACTATGCATAATCTTATTGAATCTATATTATAGAGAATACAGAAGCCAGAATACAGTCAGGGATTGGATTCTATCTTCTACCTTAGACTTGATTTTCCACTTTAAGTTATTCGACAAGTTAATCAACCGATTTAACAAAAAGGTATCTGAATATGGGAAGTTCGCGTTGGCGACTCAATGCACAATCGTTGCGCTACATATTCATTCGCATAATTAGTATGTTGGTTTCGCTTGGGATTGTGTTGTGTAGTAGTTTGGCTCTGGACTTTACCCAAGTTACTGCTCTAGCGCAGTCTGCCCCGGCTCAATCGGACTTTACGCCAACGGCTGCTCTGGCGCAGGCTGTTCCTACTCACCCCCTCGACGCCCTCACTGCTGAAGAATATGTTCAGACTCGTAGTCTTTTGGCCGATGCGGGATACGTCAATGGCGACAGTCGATTTCCGTTAATTAACTTGCGGGAGCCTACCAAGGCGGAAGTACTGGCCTGGAAACCTGGAGACGCCATTCCTCGATCTGCCGACGTAGTTGTCAAGCAAGGTAAACAAACCTATGAAGCGGTTGTTGATCTCTCAGCCGCTACTGTGAAGTCTTGGAAGGAAGTTGAAGAGGCGCAGCCCAGTTTGTTGTTAGAAGAATTTATTGGGGTTACAGAGCTGACCATTCGTAATGCTGAATGGCGCGCTGCGGTCCAGAAACGCGGCGTTACAGACTTCACTCAAATCTTTTGTTCGCCATTAACAGCGGGATATTATGGCTTAGCGGAAGAGGAAGGGCGGCGAATTTTAAAAGTCCCTTGTTACGATACACGGGGAACGAAAAACAATTGGTTTGGTAAGCCAATCGAGGGAGTGCTCACGGTTGTTGATCTAAACAACATGCAGGTGCTGAAAGTCATTGACACAGGCGTGATTCCCATCAGTCCTGATCCAGCTTCGTATGATCAAGCCTCAGTCAAGAAGCTGCGTCCCGCCCTAAACCCAACGGTGATCAGCCAGCCTGCAGGCAGCAATATTACTTTCGAGGACAGCTTTATCAATTGGCAGAAGTGGTCCTTTCACCTGCGTTTTGATCGGCGTCTGGGCAGCATTATTTCTCTCGTTAACTATGACGATGATGGACGCAGCCGCTCAATCCTGTATCAGGGCGCCTTGTCTGAAATTTTTGTGCCCTATATGGATCCGGCTGAACCTTGGTATTATCGCACTTATATGGATGTCGGCGAGTATGGGGCTGGGTTGCTCTCCACACCTCTGGCTCCAGGGATTGATTGCCCAACTACAGCCGCCATGTTCAGCCCTGTTTTAGCTGACGACAACGGTAATCCATTCACTGATCAAAATGTTGTATGTGTGTTTGAACGGTCCTCAGGCGACCCAATCTGGCGACATAGTGAAATTTTGAATCAGACCTATGAAGGACGTCCCCAAACAGATTTGGTCGTGCGCATGATGTCTACGATTGGGAATTACGATTACATTCTGGATTGGATATTTACCCAATCGGGTGAAATTAACGTCATGGTGGGGGCAACTGGCATAGATGCGGTTAAGGGAGTCATGGCTCAAACGATGTCTGACCCAACTGCGATAGACGACACCGCTTATGGTTCATTAATCGCGCCCGGAATTACAGCGCCTAATCATGACCACTTCTTTAGCTTCCGGCTTGACTTAGATATAGATGGTCAAGCGAATCGATTTGTCAAAGACGTGTTCAAGACAGAGAAATTACCGGATAATCATCCGCGTCGCAGTCTTTGGAAAACTAAATCTGTAACTGTTCCAACGGATAGTGAAGCAAAGTTAACTGTAAGCAATGGTCATCCCAGTCGTTGGCGAATGGTTAGTTCTGACGTCAAGAATCACGTAGGCAATGCCACCAGCTATCAAATTTCACCAATGGGAAGTCAGACCAATTTATTGTTGCCAGATGACTATCCCAGTCGCCGCGCCGCTTTCGCTAACTACAACTTATGGATAACACCCTATCATCCAAATGAGATTTACGCGGCGGGTAAGTATCCTAATCAGAGCAAAGGCGGCGATGGATTACCGGAATGGACTAGCCATAGTCGATTGCTACTGGACACCGATTTAGTGGCCTGGAATACGGTTGGTTTTCACCATACGCCTGTCTCAGAAGATTGGCCAATCATGTCTACAACGTGGCATGGCTTTACACTGAAACCAGTAAATTTTTTCGATCGCAACCCTGCATTAGATATTCCGAACTCGGCTCATCCCTAAACCTGTGTAAGCGTTCGTCTGCGGCGAGTCCATGGATGTTTTTTGCGCCAAACTTTATCGAGTAATGCGCTCACTCACGTCAGTCTAGTGGCGGCGTTACACACTACGCCGATGAAGCCCCAGAACTACAACGCACCGTTATGCGAAACCTCAAATCACCAACAACATTTCAATAAATCGATGCCAGGTCAAAGGACGTCCCTTGGTTTGCTCAACCAAAAAAGCAGACTCCGCCTCCGATAACGGCGGTTCCCCCACGCTGGCCATCGCCACATTCATTTCGGGCAGACTGATGACATCATCGTCATTGGCGTCAATGGGCAAGAAGTAGGTGACGAACTCGCTGTAATTCGCCATCAAACGTCGGTGGCGCAGCATCAACTCGCCAAATTCTTCAAAATCGATGACCCCGTTGTTGTCGCTATCCATGCAAGTAAACAAATACGTCAGATCGTCTTCAGACAGGGCTTTGTTTGCATCGCGCAAATGAGCGGCCAGTTCCTGGGTTGACAGGCTTCCACTTTGGTCTGTGTCAATGCTGTTGAAGATATATCGCAGATCGCCTTTGATGGCTGTTGAGGCCCCGTCAAATAAATAAAAATGACGTTTCTTGAAAAGGGCCGCCGCCACGTGCAGGCGAAAATTAGAGATGATGTCTTTGGCGACTTGATACCGCTGTCGGTGTTCCTCTGGGCTAGTGACAGCGTGAAGCGCGACGGGAACTAGGGAAGGCAGCGATCGCTGCAGCCCCATAAAGAAAGCAAGGGCGACCAAGCAGAAGGGAAGGGTTAAGGCAGGTAACCCCACCATCCCAAACATTTGACTCAGCGCTCCACCCAACAGGGCGGAGAGAAAGGCGGCGATCGCACCGATCCCGATGCTGCGAAGATTGGGGGCGTAGAACACGCCCCCAATGGCCATGGCGCAGAGCACTGCATTGTAGCCCCATAATCCGGCGTACAGAGCGTTTAAATCCTGCCCTGTCAACAGACTGGCTAAAATACCTAAACCCCCTCCCAACAGACCCACTAAGGCGCCCAAAGGCGTGCAAATAGACACTGCCAGCAAAATGAGTCCGCCGGAAATTAACTTGCTAGCCAGGAAGACTTGGCCCACCCCAATTGGTAGGGCTGTCGCCAGTCGCAATCCCTCTAAGGCGGGCGCAGGGGCAGTCGTCGCAGCGGTTCCCATATGCAGCCAGGGTTGCGGAATCCAAAGCGCCAAGGCGAGGCAAATTAGGGTGGCTATACAAAAGGGAAGATGTAGCGGGGGCGTATTCACCGTTTTCGCCCACCAAACCCCAAGGAACTTCATCATCACAGTGGTAAGGGCGGCAAAGAAGATGGCCGCGATCGCCCATCCCCAAACCCCAGCTCCGATGCTGGGGGCGCTAAAGGTGGCTAGGGCGGCGCCCGCCAGCAGACCGTTATAGCCAAAAATGCCATTGCGCAGCGGCTCCCGATCCACCCCCAACATCAAGGCAGTGAGGGTAGAAGCCAGCACCCCCGCCAAGCCCATCAGCCCCAGCCAGGATGATTGGATAAATAAAGCCAGGAGAATCAAGGCCCCACTAATGGGGTTATTGACGAAAATCACCTGTCCAATGCCCCGTAGGGTGTAGTTGAGAAAGTTGGCGAGCGGTTGTTTTTCCAGGCGCTGATTTAGACCTTGTAATGTGCCTGCAGTGGATAGCAAACGATTGAATCGTACCGGCGGTGGGGACTCTGCTACCAGAATCCGAGAGATTAACTCATGCAGCGGCGTGGGTTCAGCGCTCACTGCTTCGAAAGACTGGTTACCCATATGATGCACCTCCTTGAGCTTCAGGGGCTTAAGTAGCTTTGGCCTCGGTAGACATGCGGAGCTTGCATCAATAATCTCACTTCAGGCAACGTCTATTTCAATTTCATAGGGATTAACGTCATATTGCATGGCCGTGAGTAAATGGCCCGTTTCCTGAAATTTTTGGATCATCATATCTGCCGGACTTTGGCGATGGTTGAGAAGATGATGGAGCGGCGCCAGGAAGTGGGCGTCATGATCGCGCCCCAACGCCTTGCTCACTAACGTCATCACCGCCTTCGCGCCCTCAAAAATCGTCTCATCTTGAAATCCACCGCAAGCTGACTGTTGATGCAGCGCGGCGTCAGGCACGAGTGCGCGGCCTGGCAATGTCGTATCCAAGGCTAAGCCTTTAAGTAGCGCTAACAAGGCCCCGTAGAGTTGAAAATCTGCACAGCTATCAAATGCTTTAAATTCGATCCGGCCCGTTTCCGCCGGTAAGCGTGTGGGTTTGGTTAGCGAAGGCGTACTCTTTAGTAAGTGCTGAGGGTCTACAAACACCATCGCCGCAGGGCGCGCTCCCGTGCGGATAAAGGTGCGGATGGAAAGCCCCGACCATAATCGGCCTTTATAAAACGGCGAACTATAGCTAAACGGCAGGATGTAGGGGCTGTAAAAGGTTAGCTTTTGACCAATGTCAATGATGTCGGCGGGTTGTAGGCCTGGGATGGAAAAATTCAGATCAGGGCCATAGGTCAGCATTGGAATATGGGCGGTTTGTTTCTCCGCTGACGCTTGACGACGGCGACGTTCGTAGTCGTTGAGCGGTGGATTCGGTTCAAAAGCGGCAAGCTGGGGGTTAAAGCTGGTGAGCACGGGGGTGAACCC
Organism: Leptolyngbyaceae cyanobacterium MO_188.B28; assembly: GCA_030065175.1. Classification (GTDB taxonomy): domain Bacteria; phylum Cyanobacteriota; class Cyanobacteriia; order Phormidesmidales; family Phormidesmidaceae; genus JAKSDM01. The sequence goes on from JASJDH010000145.1 coordinate 7,471, forward strand.
CAAGGCGGCTGCTTTGGCTCGGAGTTGCTGAAAGCTGGTTTGCAGTTCTGCGATCGCCCCTTCAATATCGGGATGGATTGTCGTCCGGATTTCGATTCCCTTGGGTAAGCAATCCGTCACTCGTCCCTGTTCGTCAAACCGCTCAAACCCTTCGATATACCAGCGTTTCCGTTTAATTCCCGCATCCCCAATGCGCAGCTGCGGGTAATCAGACGCATACTCGGGTAAAGCGGCGACAATCGTGTCAAACTCGGCAAATTGAGTGTTTGAAAAGTCGGCAAATTGGCCATTTCGATTCAAGAAGGCCACTTCGTGCTCAATACCAAATTGGAATTGCTTCATCTCATATCCTGCTTGTATCAATTTCATCCCACCCCAACGATGCTGGGGGTATCGTCAGAACTCTGACGAAGCGTTCAGTGTCGGAGTGATCACCCTGCGTTCGCTGTTCTAGCGGGCTCATTTATCAGGATTTATTTTTATTAAATTCAGCGTATAGTCCGTCACAACCTTCTCATTTCCTCTGCAGTAAACTCCTAAGGTGCTTAAATAAGCTGTAAAACTGATGATTGCGAACTGAAAACATACTCTAATCCAAAGTCTAGCTATTGACAAATATTTTCAACTAAAATAACTGTAGAGGCAATAAGCGCCAATTGAGATATGGGGGACGCCCCCTCAACCGTTCAAAGAAATGCTGAGTAGAGAGAGCGGCCGGTGGGTACTCTCATGGTTCATCGTCATCACTGAAAATTACGTCCATTGTCTATGTCAGGTTATTTTTGCGCAGACCAAGCTCGCCATAGCGTTGAAAACTGTCTTGGCACTGCGCCTACACCGTCCACTTATGTCTGTATTGAGTGTCCATCCCCTTGGGCGCCCCGGCATTTTGAGTCCAAGGCGACCCCTGATAACTTGCGCCATTGGATGGCTGAACAGGCTTCTCTACGGCAACCCGCCAAATTCTTATTCATTGCCTCCCACCCAGCTCAGCATCAGCATGGGGCTCGAATTCTGTTTTTTGAAAAACCGTCAGGGTTGGCGCGCTGCTATCAACGCCGCGAAACTCGGGTCTCAGATCCGACGCAGATCGTCGATCAATTGCAGCGATATTTCTCTGGAAAAAAGGTGGGAATTGACACCACCCATAGCGGCGATCGCGACATTCTGATTTGCACCCACGGAGCCTATGATCGCTGCTGTGGTCGGTATGGCTATCCACTCTACCGCCAGCTCTTGAAATGGGCCCCTCAGCAAAAGCTGGGCCATGTCAGGCTATGGCAAGCCAGCCATATTGGCGGCCATCGCTTTGCTCCAACGCTGGTTGATTTCCCGGAAGGGCGTTATTACGGGGGCATTAGTTTGGTTCAGGCGCAGCAACTCCTGCTACAAGCGGGGGAAATCCAGGATTTGTTGCCCGCCTATCGAGGCTGGGGACTCTTCCCACGCCCCTTGCAGGTCATTGAGGCTGAACTATTCCGTCAAAATGGCTGGGACTGGCTAAAAACCAGAGTCGGCTCCACGCTGGTTCTAGAAGAGACGGAAAGTGCGCAAGTCGCTTTATCCTGCCAATTGCCATCTGGCGATTGTCTAACCTATGAGGCTGAGCTAGAGATGGAGTCGGTAAAAGTTTACGGCTCCTGTGGAGATACACAACCCTCATGGACGAAAAAATATCGCCTTCTGCATCTGTCCCAGAAATTGTCAAATAACGGCGCTTGTTTGCTGCGATCGCCAGAGAAAGCTCCCAAAATCAGAACTGGAAAAGCCCTCAATTCAGCTCAAGCATCTTAAAGACCTTGTTGAGGGATCTGCAGATGAAACAGTTTTCTTCTCCGCCAAGTGGAAAGATCATACAATAAAGGTGAAACATATCCCAAAGAAAAAACTGACTGCGAGGGGAAAACGGCATGGATATTCAATATGCTGAAGCCCAATCGCTTGTAGGAGCAGCTATGGCGATCGCTCAGCAACGCAAAGTCGCTGTCTCGATTGCCGTGGTTGACGCCCATGGCGATCTAGTCGCGTACGGTCGGATGGATCAGGCAACCGTACAATCAGGCGTGTTAGCTCAGGCCAAGGCTTATACCGCCGCCCGAGAGCGTATTCCCTCATCTCAGGTGGGTCAATGGGCGCAGAAGACGGGTAAGGACATGGGCTACTGGGTTGATCCAAAAATTACAGGCATGGCCGGGGGGCTGCCAATTCTGCTGAATCATCTCGTAATAGGCGGCATCGGCGCCAGTGGTCTTAGCGAGGAGGAAGATGAACAACTGGCGCAGGAGGCGATTGCCTCCTGCTACTCACAGCAGAATCGGGACTGATGTTGCTTTAATTCGGTTCTTGATTTACACAATGACCTGCGTTGTTAAGTGTCGCCATCTGCTCGGGAGATAAGGCGAGATCTAACGCCCCCAGATTTTCTCTCATGTGCTCGGGCCTGCCGCCGGAGAAAACGGGCAGCAGGGGCGGCTGGCGATGCATCATCCAGGCCAGCACCACTTGATTAAGGGTGGCGTCAAGTTCCTGGGCCACTTGCTGCAACGCGGCCTTACGGGCTTCCGTATCGGGTCCCGCATAGGTTGCCGGTATGGGGCGCTCGGGGCGGACATACGCCCCCCGCAGGAGGGGGGTGTAGGGCAGCATGGTTTTACCTCGAGCGTCACAATAGCTCATCAGGTCCGGATTGATTAACCGTTGAACGCCAAAGTCTCCCCCAGCATTGGGGCGTAGGTAGGTAAATCGCTGCTCGATACAGGTATACCCAGCCCACCCTTGAGCGGCTGCAATCGCATCCGCATCCGCCAAACGCCAAGCCCGACAATTACTCGCCCCGACAAACCGCACCTTGCCTGTTTCCACCAACTTTTGAAACGCTCCAAGCGTTTCTTCTAACGGTGTACGCGGGTCATCTTTATGGGCGTAGTATAAGTCCAGATAATCGACACCTAACCGTTTCAGACTCTTTTCGCATTCTGAAATAATGGTTGACGCCGCGAGGCCATCGGGAACATCTTCATAGCCAAACCCAACTTTACTGGCAATGAAGAGATCATCTCGGTTTCCCCGTTCCCGCAGCCAGCGACCAACCACTACTTCGCTTTCACCCCCCTTGCCGTGAGCGCTCCATTGATTGTAGCTGTTGCCTGTGTCAATAAACATGCCGCCTGCATTGACGTAAAGATCCATCAGCCGGGCAGATTCTTCATAATCGTTGAGGGTGCCAAACCGCAGTGTCCCCAGGCATAAACAACTAACTTCAACTCCCGTTTGACTTAACTGGATTTTCTTCATGGCTATCTCCAACGCTACAGATTGATTAAGAGTCTTAATTCCAGGCGTATTGAAACTGGACTCGTTCGATTAGCTAATACCAAGAAAACAATCGGGGAAAGGAGGAAAGTCAAGCAGGTCTGCCGCAAGGCGTCATTATTTTTGCTGTCTGATGATGTTTAGATCCAAACCCCCAGAAGTTGATGATGTTCCTTAGGCTCCTGTCATGGCGTCGATACAACCACGACAACCTGATTAAGAAACTCATCATTTATCATGGAAAATCCTGGCTTGGTTTTCATGCTACGAGTGAAAATTGAGGAAATTATGAGGATACCCCATCAATGGATAAAGCTTATCTCCAGGGCAAAGTGGGCATGAATCGCCAAACCCTTTCTATGTAAGGGTTTGAGGCTGTTGTGATTCAAAATTAGTTTGGGATTCGGCTAACATTGCAGTTTTTGGAATGAGTCATCTCTCAAGCTGGCGTGTCATTTAAGCTGGGAAGTTTTGGGTCGGGAGGAATACTGACAGTTTCATAATGTAGGATGAAACTCTCAAATTGCGAGAGTTGCGATGGTCATCCCTCCCCCTATTCCATTGACAGAAGAGGCCCTTTGGTGTGAGGGCTGTAGTATTTATGAAATTTACATCCGCAGTTTTTATGATGCAAATGGGGATGGGATTGGTGACTTGAGGGGTATTTATGAGCGGCTGGATTATGTTGCTAAGTTAGGCGTTGACGCTGTTTGGATCTCACCATTCTTCCCTTCGCCAATGAAGGATTTCGGCTATGATGTTAGCGACTATTGCGCCGTTGATTCCCGCTTCGGAAGCCTGGTGGACTTCGATGATGTTATGACTAAGGCGCACATTCTTGGTCTAAAAGTGATTATTGATCAGGTCTGGAGTCATACTTCAGAGGCCCACGCCTGGTTTGTCGCCAGTGCAGATCCAGCCCACTCCGACTATGAAACCTATAAAGATTGGTTTGTCTGGGCGGACGCCCATCCTGAAACGGGTGGAGCGCCAAATAATTGGCTTTCGGTGTTTGGCGGGGCGGCCTGGGAATGGCGCCCGAAACGACAACAATACTATCTCCATAATTTCTTGAAAGAACAGCCAGATTTAAACTGGCGTAATCCGGCTGTACGGGATGCAATTGCGGAAGTCGCCCGATTTTGGCTCGATTTGGGCGTAGATGGGTTCCGCCTTGACGCCTGTAATTTCTTCACCCACGATGCGCAGTTGCGTGACAATCCAGCAAAGGAGCATGATACACCGCGACTGATTGGCATTGATGAGAAAAACCCCTTCGCAGAGCAGCGTCATCTCTATAACATCAACCAGCCTGAAACCCTTGTTTATTTACAGGAGCTCAAACAGAAAACCATTGACCATTATCATGGACGCGCCTTGCTTGGTGAGATTGTCGCGGTCAATTATCCGATTCAAACTATACATACATACGTCAATCATGAAATCCGGCTCGCTACAGCCTATAGTGGAGCCCTGGTGCATGATGGACTGTTCACAATAGAAGAGATTGCCGACCTACTGTGTCGTTGTGAAAAGGAAATGTCGGGGCAAATGGTTTGCTGGTTGACCGGGACTCATGATTTTCCTCGCTTCGCCAGCCGTTGCGGCATCACCAGCCCCAAACTTAAAGAGGCCTATCTGCGCCTATCCATTATTCTGTTGGCGGCCATGCGCGGGCACATCTGTATTTACCAAGGAGAAGAGCTGGGCTTGGAAGAGGCTGTCATTGCCTATGAAGATATGCAGGATCCTTATGGCATTGCCTTGCACCCACAGGCTAAAACACGGGACGGTTGTCGGACACCTATGCCGTGGACAAAGGATGAGCCGAACTTCGGCTTTAGTACAGCCCAAAAGCCTTGGCTGCCAACCTGTCCTGCACATGGGAAAAACGCCATTGCCTTAATGGAAAAAAAGCCTGATTCCCTACTGGCTTTTTACCGCCGGGTTTTACATTTACGCCAAAATACTTTAGCGCTTAAGCTGGGTACGGTTGAAGACATCAAGGTCAACGGCCCCGTTCTAACTTTCTCTCGAAAATTTAATAATCAATCCTTATATTGTGTTTTGAATTTCTCGGCTACGACTCAGAAAGCGCCTGATGGCTTAACATGCGCTCAACCCCTGATTGCCAGTCAAGATTTAAGTAACCTTGCTTTGCCGCCTTTCTATGCGGGAATTTATGATAGCGCTCTTCTTCCTCATTCGTGAGGAAATCATCTAAAATTGAAATTCTGTTTTTTAGCTTGTACCGCTATTTTGCTCACATCTTGCCTATACCTGAAACTGCTCTAAATCAATTGGGTTATCAACTCAAAGTGGGATATTGTCCTTGGGGCAGAAGACAGGAGACAGGAAAGAGGAGACAGGAGACAGAATACAGTTCCTGCATAAACTTCTGTCTTCTGTATTTCTTCTCTGCTGGCTTGTCCCAAGCTTAAATTGCACGCCATCAATCACCTAAGGGATTGTCTCCCCCCTCAGGGTTGTTTTTTACGATTGGGCGCGTCTGCATGAATTCAAGTTCTCAGACTGTCCGGAAAACACCGAACCGGTGAAGGATGATTAGGGATATGATTATTGTGTGGTGAGTAATTTCACCCTGCGACCATGGTATTTTTTGATTCCTAAACCCAGCCTCCGTGATGGCTGGGTTTTTTGTTGCGACTTTTGCTCTTGAGTCATGTTGACTGGCTGTTGTTGAGTTTCAAATGACGCCCATAGCCTGACCCGCTAACCAAGCTGTGGTCCAAGCGCTTTGGAAGTTAAACCCCCCTGTGACGCCGTCTATATCTAAGATTTCTCCGGCAAAATAGAGTCCTGGACAAAGACGGCTCTCCATCGTCTTGAAATTGACGTCTTTAAGCTTGACGCCGCCGCACGTCACAAATTCCTCTTTAAAGACCCCTTTGCCTTGGATGGGGTAATTTCCCTGCGTCAACTCTTCCACCAACTTGTTGAGCGTTTTTTTCGAGAGACCTGACCACAGAACCCCCTCGTCAATGCCAATGCGCTGCACCAGATACTGCCAGAGACGACGCGGAATTTTAAAGGGACAGTACGTCGCCACACCCCGTTTGGGAAAATCGGTTTTCGCAGACGTCAACTGCCCACGCACGTCTTCAGGATTGGCGTCTGGCAGCCAGTTAACCTGCAACTGGGCTTGGTAACGATGGTCATGGAGTAACCGAGCGCCCCAGGCAGAGAGTTTTAGCACCGCTGGACCGCTTAACCCCCAATGGGTAATCAGCAAAGGCCCCGTTTGTTTCAGAGGTTTAGCGTCTGGAACAGACAATTTCACCGCCGTAGAATTGACGGATACCCCCGCCATTTGACGGAGGGCCGGATCGTGAACATTAAAGGTAAACAAGGAAGGAACCGGGAGTTCTAGCGTATGTCCCAACGATTTCGCTAACCGATGCCCTTGGGGACTGCCGCCGGTCGCCAGGAGGATGCGATCGCACACTAACTTCTCCCCTGACTTAAGCTGCAGCCGAAACCTCCCCTCCGTTGGAGTCACCCCAGTTACCGCCGCTTTAGTTCGAATCACAACGCCCGCCTGCCGCGCCGCTCGGATCAAGCAATCCACAATCGTCGCCGAATCATCCGTTACTGGAAACATCCTCCCATCCGCTTCCGTTTTCAGCTTCACCCCCCGTTGGGCGAACCAGGCGATGGTGTCCTGGGGTTGAAAGCGAGTGAACGCAGCCCGCAACGCTTTGCCGCCGCGGGGATAATGTTGCGCCAATAAAGCCGGATCAAAACAGGCGTGGGTAACATTACAGCGGCCCCCTCCAGAAATGCGGACTTTGGCTAAGACTTCCGAGCCTGCTTCGAGTAAGGTGACTTGGGTGTAGGGATGGGAGACGGCGGTTGCGATCGCGCCCCAAAAACCTGCAGCGCCGCCCCCAACGACAATAACTTGTAGTTTGTTATTGAACATTGGTCATTATTGGTTACTGGTCATTAGTCACAAGGCGCGGAGCACAGGGCATAGTCATTTCTACTTATTTATTATTTATTACTTGCTACTTGCTACTTGTTGCTGGTCACTTTTGCTAAATGTCCTCCATCCCACTTTTTGAAAGCCCAGGCGTCTTGTCATTTTTCTGTCACATTTCCATTTCATGATGTATTCATCGATAGCTTTTTATCGTAAACCTGGGTGGCGATTTTTAACAGATGGTTAACCAGGCTATCACTGTGAGGGTGGGTTCAGTTTTTTGTACAAATCCAGAGAGCTGTTATCAGACCTAATATTCAAGGTCTACTAGGCAACTGTTTCTTGTGTAAGTGTGATAGCAATGAACTCCAAAAATCTATTTTCTATCCTTTCCCATAAGAATGCATATTTGACGATTCAAAGCCGGAGTTGGAAATCTCAGTTAAGCCAAGGCCTGTTTAGCTTGGGGATTTCCGCCTTAGGGATTGTGACTTTTACAGCGGCCAGTTCGGCTGAAGACCCCCAATTCTCTGGATATTTGGCGCAAAATAACACACTGACCATACAATCGATCTTGGCTGAACCGACGGATGGCATGCAGGTTACTTTGCAAGGTCGTGTTCTACAGGCCGGAGATGATGCAGAAGACTACATCTTCACTGATGGGACGGATCAAATTGCGATTGAAATTCACGATGACAACTTTAGTTTTACTCCGGACACACTGTTTGAAATTACAGGAGAGGTCTACTTAGAGGCTGAAGATTCGACTCAACAAGAAGCTCACCCGGAGGAGATTGAAATTGAAGTCCATCAAGTTCGCATCGTGACTCCTTAGAAGATCATTGAGGACTTCATAACTCGGAAACACCGGCGCAAATTGCAAAAGATTAACTGCTTTATGTCAACGTCCTCTCAGATTCAAAAAATTCTCTGAAGGATGTATATTGAAATGTATGAAATTGGACTGGGGAAATAACCCAGGATTTCATAGTGATGATTGCCAAGGATGTCTTACCCAGTAACTTTTTACGGGTAAGGCTCCTTTTTTTATTGGTTTTCATTGATACAAGAATTCAAGCGACAGAGCTTAGATTGAAGAAAAATCAAGTTTGGCTTACAACTTAAAGCGGGAAACTCTTCCTAAGAGGAGATACAGGAGTCAGAATTCAGTTCCTGCCTGACTTCTGTATTCTGTATTCCTTCTCCTAAAGATTGTTCCGGATTATAACAATATGCCTCAAGTTTTAGCTTAGAGATAGCCTTAGACTGAGTGGAAGTTCAGACAGACTCGTCTTATTGGATGAATTTTCGGTATAAATTGAGAGTATGGGAATCTGGGTTTTCAACGTCAACGAGGCGATTCTCCAAAACCCTATCCTTAATATAAGCCTTGATTGCGGCGATCGCCTTTCTTTATGCTCTCGTTTGTATACAGGGTGTCGAATTCTCAACCTCTGGCTAATCCTTGATGTCAAGTCTATGGTGACATGCTGCTAGATACTTGTTCGCCCTACAGATTCCATGTTGGGGGGAGTCTCAGTGTTGGGGCCCCCAGCTATGTTGAGCGCCAAGCTGACCAAGAACTCTACGATGCTCTCCTGGAAGGCCAATTTTGTTATGTGTTTAATGCCCGACAGACAGGGAAATCCAGTTTGCGGGTGCGGATGAAACATCGATTGAAGCTCGCTGGTTTTGCCTGCGCCTCCATTGATGTCACCAATATTGGCAGTGAACGAGTCACGCCGCAACAGTGGTATAAAGGGGTCGCCTCTGAGCTATTGCGAGGATTTAGCTTACTGGGAAAGGTAAACTTTAAGGCTTGGTGGGAGGAGCAGGTTGGGTTATCCCCGATTCAACAATTGAGTCGATTTATTGACCAGATTCTCCTGACTCAGATTGACGACGAGAGAGTTTATATCTTTATTGATGAAGTCGATAGCATCCTCAGCGCCGATTTCTCTTTAGATGATTTCTTTGCTCTGATTCGATTCTTTTACAATCAACGCTCCCATGATCCTAAATATCGTCGTTTAACGTTTGCGCTGTTTGGGGTGGCGACGCCTTCAGATTTAATTCAAGACCGCAATCGAACTCCATTCAATATTGGCAAAGCAATTGAACTCACGGGATTTCAAATGGAGGAGGCAAAACCCCTACTCCAGGGATTTGCAGGTCGGTTCGAGCAGCCGGAAAAAATCCTGGCTGAGATTTTGAGATGGACTGGCGGACAGCCATTTCTAACCCAAAAGTTATGTCAGATTGTGGTCAAGACGGATGACGATAAGCTGATTCCCCCATCAATAGATTTAGGCGAGCCCGATCAATTAACGGCTTGGATTCAAGGGATAGTCCAGTCACAGATTATTGATAACTGGGAATCGCAGGATAACCCAGAGCATCTTAAAACCATCCGCGATCGCCTGCTGAAGAACCCAAATCGGGTGGGACGACTGCTAGGCGTTTATCAAAAGATCTTGCAACAGGGAGTAACGACCGCAAATGATAGTGCAGAACAAGTTGAGCTGCTCCTGTCAGGATTAGTGGTCAAACGAGGCGGGCGTCTAACAGTGCTCAACCAAATTTATCAAGCTGTATTTGACCAGGGCTGGCTCGATCGGCAATTTGAGCAAATCCGCCCCTACGCCGAGACCTTAGACGCCTGGGTGCAGTCCGATCGTCAAGATGACTCTCGCTTGTTGCGGGGGCAAGCATTACAAGCGGCTCAGGGATGGGCTGACTC
>JASJDH010000146.1 GCA_030065175.1 Leptolyngbyaceae cyanobacterium MO_188.B28
TCGAGTTTCGAACCCTGCGGCATCAGCCAGATGCTGGCGCTGCGTTACGGGTCCATCCCCATCGTCCGCCGCACCGGCGGGCTAGTCGACACCGTCGAACACCACGACCCCACCGAAGGCGCAGGCACCGGCTACTGTTTTGACCGCTATGAACCCCTCGATCTCTATACCTGTATGGTCAGAGCTTGGGAAGGCTTCCACTACAAAGATGCATGGAAAGCCCTACAACAACGCGGCATGTCCGAGAATTTCAGTTGGACCCGGTCAGCTCTGGATTACATCAAGCTCTATAGCGAAGTCTTAGGACTCTCCTATGAAGAGGAGATCCCCATTGAGTTCCGCCAGACTCCGCCAACGCCAGTGGTTGAGGCGACAGAGCCGGAGCCGAAGGTTGAAACGGAGCCGGAGCCGAAGGTTGAGAAGGTTGAGAAGAGCCAGGCAGTGAAGTAGTTACAATCCGTCCTAAGCTGTCCGTTCCAGGCCGAGTTGAATTAACTTATCGACCAAATCTGCAAATGAAACGCCGCTGGCTTGCCACAACATGGGGTACATACTGGTGACGGTGAAACCGGGCATGGTGTTGATTTCGTTGATCAGGACTTCGCCGGTGGCTTCGACGTAGAAGAAGTCGACCCGGGCGATACCTGCAGCATCTACGGCTTGAAAGGCTTTGATCGCCATTTCTTGAATTCTCCTGGAGGCTTCGTCAGGGATAGCGGCGGGGATGGTTAGGTTGGCGAGGCCTTCGGTGTATTTGGTTTCGTAGTCGTAGAAATCGCTGTTGAAGGAGATTTCCCCGACAACTGACGCCTTGGGATTGTCGTTTCCTAACACCGCGCATTCGACCTCCCGGGCGTTGACGCCAGCTTCGACTACCAGACGACGATCGTAGCTGGCGGCGTTGTCGAGGGCGGCTTCCAGTTCGCTGCGCGATCGCACTTTCGAGATGCCGACAGAAGACCCTAAGTTAGCGGGCTTCACGAAGCAAGGATAGTCCAGCTCGTCTTCAATGCGATCGCACAGCTTGGGAAATATACATGGGTTGGACCAGACTTCAGACCGATTCACCGCCAAATACTTCACTTGGGGCAAGCCCGCCTGGGTGAAGGCCATTTTCATAGCAATCTTATCCATCCCCAATGCCGATCCCAGAATGCCAGAGCCGACATAGGGCATTTGCATTAATTGCAACAGCCCCTGAACCGCGCCATCTTCCCCATTGGGGCCATGAAGAATGGGAAACCAAATATCGACATCTGAGACCTGACTAAATACGGGCAGTCGATTGAGCATGGCGGAGTTTGCTGAAACCAGCAGCCCAGTGGATGAGTCAGCAGGCGCCGCCTGATCAGTAGGAGAATCGCTGGATGATTGGGCGGATTGTCCTTCTCCTTCCATAGCTGGCGCTTGTAGGGGGACGCCTGAGGCCAATACCTGTTGAGCGGTCTCCCCCTTTAGCCAGACGCCATCTTTACGAATGTGGATCGGCAAAACCTGATACTTTTCGGCATTGGAGCCTGTAGTCAGGGCGGTTGCGATCGCTTGGGCCGACCGAATAGACACCTCATGCTCTCCCGAACAGCCGCCAAACAGTAGCCCAACCCTCATTTTCGCCATCGCCCATCCCTCCTAATACTGACCATTGATCTGCTGGAATTTTATTGCGGATAGCCTATCACAAGGTATGGCGCCCCCTGCATTCCGCCCCAAGAAAAATCCCCCGTTTTAAGGCGATAGCTGAGCAGAAAATAATGCTGACTAGTGGATTTTGATCCTTGGCGACCAAACCTCATCTATATTGGGAGCCGTCGTTTGCAAAGAAGGCAAAGCGAGAAGACAAGAAAGGGATTTAGGATTTGCATTTCCTATAGAGAAAAATTATCAGATTTCAAATTGGACGTGGTTTACTTCACCATCGGAAGGGAGCAATGGGAGAAACGAAAAAACTTAATCGTGTCTTACTTGTAGGAGGAACCCACGGGAACGAGTTCATTGGAATTTTTTTGATCAAAAAATTCCAGCAATTTCCCCATTTAATTGCCAGATCGAGTTTTGAAACTCAGACCCTACTGGGAAATCCAAAGGCGTTCAAAGCAAATATGAGATATATCGATAAAGATTTGAATCGATGTTTTGCTCAACACTTCTCTGAAGAAGAAGACTTAATTGCCTATGAGGATATACGAGCCAGGGAAATACACCAGCAATTCGGCTCTTCTGGCGAAACCCCAGCCGATGTCGTCGTGGATTTACATAGCTCAACCGCCAATATGGGATTGACCTTGATCATCGATCGAGATGACGCCTTCACACTTCAGCTTGCGGCTTATTTAAGTTCAGTGAATCCATCCATTAAGATATATCACTCTGGCGATTCAGGTCGAAGTGAAGATTCTTTTAGATCCCTAGGTAAACTTGGGGTGGCGGTTGAAGTCGGCCCCATTTCCCAAGGGGTGCTAAAGGCGGAACTTTTTCTAAAAACTGAAGCTTTAATACACGAAATTTTGAATTTTTTAGAAAAATTCAATCAAGGAGAAGTACTCTTTTTTAATCAGGAACTAACTGTCTATCGCTATGTAAAAACAATCGATTATCCCAGAAATAAATCGGGTGAAATTCAAGCCATGATTCACCCTCATCTTCAATTTAGAGACTATCATCCTCTCCATCCTGACGATCCAATGTTTTTGTCATTCGACGGAACGGTTATCTCCTATGAAGACGCCTCAACAACCCATCCCATTTTTATTAATGAAGCGGCTTATTATGAAAAGGGAATTGCAATGTCCCTGACTAAAAAGCAACAACTACCTATCCACGTAGAAGACGACCATCAAATTAATGTGGGAAATTTTCTCTAGTCAGTAATACAGGAGTCAGGAGACAGAACTCAGTTCCTGACTAGCTTCTAACGTCTGTATTCTGTATTCCCTCTATACCGAACTTTCTCGGCTTAAATTACATGCCTTTAAGATCTAAATGTGATTTAAACTTTGCATTAAATTTTGCGATCGCGGTCCCAGCGATAAATAGCATTTTGTAGCAATTGCAGTTTATTTGACTCAGGGTTGCGGCGCCGCTCATACTCAATTAGCCTTTGCGCCAGTTTTCGATCCCGCCTGGTTCTACTCAGGAGTTGTTGATATAGCCGCCTTTCCATCCCCCAATGCCCCAAAGAACCCCAATTCCCTAAAGCCGCCCCTTTATTGGCGAAATAGATGATCCCGCCGATTAAGACAATAAAGGGGAGCGCATACATTGCCCAGGTCAGCCCCTGGAGGGATAGGAAAGTGACGACTAGGAAGAGTGCGATCGCAGCCGTAAAAGACTTCCGCCAGATCTTAGCAGGTGAAGCGTCGATTTCTGAATCGGCGGTCGTTGGCAGCAGATGGATGTACTGTGCAGCGTCAGACCAACCCGTTTCCTCATCAGAACCACACTCAGGGCAAGCCCGGGCCTTGACTGGCACATCTGCTCCGCAGTTGGGACAAGTGAAGTTCTTTGACATACTCAAACACCTAAAACAATCCCGAGCTACCCAAAAGAAGTGCGAAAATAAAGATAGAGAGATAAATGAGAGGCGTTCCGACAGATAATCCCCCCTCAAATCATGGCCGACCGCCTCCAATAGGTCTGCTCGATTATCCATTAGTTAGCCCAACGGACCCAGCAGAACGACATCTCTTTGAAAAAAACCTACAGGATAAAACGCTACAGAGGAGGAACACGTGATGGGCGAAGTATTAATCCCCAACTATGTCTCATATCTAGTTCCCAACGGCGTCACATACCTCATAGCCACACTCTGTATTGGATTACTGGTGTTGATGGTGGTGTTAGATGTGATGTCCTCTGAGACTAGTCATTAGAACGCACTTTAAGTTTCCAGTTCATCGACAAGCTAGCGCAATCAACGCCTAAGCGGGCACTAATTCAGTGTCAGCCGGGTTCAGCAGACTGCCGCCGGGTTGAACGGTTGAACGGGTATAGGACTTGACAGAAGCAGATGTCCGTTTCGCCATCAGGCCAGGAGACTGAGTTTCAGCCACTGTCTGATGGACGCCAATTCGGCTATTTGTCCAATTCATAGCAAACATGACCGCTGTAGCAGCGATGTAAAACAGGCCGCCAAAGAGGGTGACGTTGAGAAGTGCGTCAATTAGGAACATTGATCGAACCTTATGTAATTATGGATATTCTTAGTTTACTGACTAGGGTTCAAAAAATTTGGTTTCGTTGATGACTTTCTACCCCTAATCCGCGATCGCCATTCATCCACAGTGACAGGCATTGCGGAAAAACGGGCTATACATCACCCATGCAGGCAATGTTGGCGAATTGGCCATTAATTTGACGCGGGAAAGGGCAGAAGGCAAAAGGCGGAAGGCAACTCCCCTCTGATGTTTGCCTTCCGCCTTCTTTCCTCGCCAGGTTTTACCGGCTATAGTCACAGGCGATAGCTCCTCATTTTTATGGAAATAATCTGTAAATTGATGGTTTAGCAGCCTTGTCCGCTCCTAAGTTCCTCATATGCGGTTCAACTCTTAAAGATCGCCAAACATGCATGAATTTTCTTTTCATTCAGCAGCGACTTAATAAATCAGAGGTACTCTAATAAAAGAAGCAAAAAGGCTTCTGCTCAAATGAATAGTTCAATCTACATTGTTTAGGAGGTTAGTATCCATTCCGACGTAGAAGATTTTCATTTGATTCCGACAGCATCCAAACAGGTTTTTGATATTTCCTCTTCTTGTTAATGGGGAGTTAAGGATCTAGTAGATGAACCGATATTTCCCCTGAGTAAACGGCATCATCTATTAGATTACCTCCAGAGAGTTTTGCTAGTTTTGAGGAAGTCACTCAGATAAACCGTTCTGGATGCTGTTGTTGTTTCAATTGCAACAATTCAACCCATTCTCTTTAAAATTTCACTTTCGACGCCCAGTTATTTAATGTATAGATAAAGCTTTAAATTTTCGGTGGACAGTAGAGGGCATTCACTTTACAAAGCGATAATATTCAATGGAAATTGTAATCCAGTTTCAGAATACAACAACGCTGCTTTCCAGCTAGAAAAACCTTTCAGAGCCCGTATTGAAGCGATTGGATATCTGGTTATTACAATTAGAGAATGCAGCCCTCGCATCGAAGAGAAACAGTTATCGAATACGGCCGCTACTCTGCAAAACTAAGCGGGTTACAATTTGACTTAAGTCGTAGATTATTCATGAACCCTGAAATTGGGTATTCTCTCCATGCGTATTTTTTTCGTTTGATTTAATTATCTTAAAAAGTGTTTTGTCAAGTTAAATAACGTTTTTTGTGTTGCAAGCTATTTTGCTGTTACTGTCTAGCCGTTCTACCGATAATTCTCTTTGAGATAGGAGCAAGTTGATAGAAACGCAACCAATGACACGTGAATGCGACTGTAAATAAGTATTAATTTTGCGGAAAAAGTAGTAGATAAGCGAAGTTTATTTCATCCCTAGCAAATCAAGGATATGTGGCATGACTGTTGAAACTTTGCGACTGCTCTGGTCTGTAGTTTTGGAAATCCCACCGGATATAGTTTCTGAACTTCCTGATGAGGTTTTGATAAGAAGCCTGTTCAGTCATATTAATAGCCGCCTCTCTCTAAGTCAGGAGGAGCAAACTGCTGTCAGATCGTATATCAGCGCTCGCAAACCACTGATCTGTGAAACGATTCTGAACCAGGCTGTCTGAGTAATTTAGGGGCGCTATTTAGAGATACCTAATATCAAAATGGCCAGCCACTTAGATATCAAAGAATGGGAAAGACGAGAGCATTATTATTTCTTCAGAGATTTCGAGAATCCTTTTTTCACGATCTGTGCTGACGTAGATATCACACAAACCTTGAATTATGTAAAGCAACATCAGTTATCTTTTTTTCTGGCGTCACTCTATCTATCCATAGCTGTTGCAAATAGGGTTAAGGAGTTCAGATATCGGATTCAGGATGATGACATTCTAATCCACGAACGAGTTCATCCCAGTTCAACAGTGTTAAATGATAACAAAACATTCAGTTTTTGTTATTTCAAGTACACTAAATCCTTTTCAGAATTCAATGAATCTTCTGAAAGAATATTGAGGCTGAATCGAGAAGTTAAACAGCAGTTGGCGTCAGGAAGTCATAGAAGTGATGTTATCTATTATTCGGTCATCCCTTGGATCAGCTTCAAGAGCTTTACAAATCTCAAACGAAATAGCAAAAAGGATTCTATTCCAAAAATTGTCTTTGGAAAATATTACAAAGATGGTCAATCAATGAAGATGCCAGTATCAGTTGAAGTCAACCATGCATTGATAGATGGATTTCATATGGGTGAATTCTTTAAGTATTTTCAAGAAATTTTGAGCGAACCCGAACAGATATTAGGCCTTTAATTAATAACAAAGATTATTAACAGCTTAATACCTGGAGCTGAAGTATCTATCGTTTAGGTTGGGTTGAAGTCATGAAACCCAATATGTTTGCAATGGTTTCAATGTATTATGCTTGCGCTTTTCTTTGATGCTTCTTAGGCGATACAAATCCTTCAGGAGAAGGGGGCATCCCAAAGTTTTTGTCAAGCAATCAGAATTCAAGCTGTCTTATTGGGCGACTCACAAAAGTTTTCTGCATCACCAATAACTTGCCCCGACTTTGTCACAGATACTGGGTTAGATTGCTGGGTGATTGTAAATTTTGCTTAGAAATAGTACTTGTCATAACTTTAGTCCTACCAGTATTTTTTTACTGAGAATCAGGTCTAAAAATTGGAAGTCTAAACCAAGCAAAGTAATACATTCCAGTCTTTTTATACCCATTTTCTGGAAGCCATGAAGACTCTATTAGAGAATACTTGCAACCTCACACTTAAAACCAAACCGTTCCCATACTTGGTAATCAAAAACGCCTTGCCTGAGGATTTGTATGACAATCTTACGGCTGAATTCCCTCAGATAGACACCTTATCAGACAAAAAGAACTTAGGGAATAATAAGAGGTTGGATATGTCTTCCACAGAAGTAAAGTCTTCGCCATGTATTACTCCTCTGTGGAAAGAATTTATCGCCCTTCACACTTCTCAGAATTTTTTAGATCAACTTATAAATATCTTCTCTTCTGCTGTGATAGAAGCCTATCCACACCTTTTTCAAAGCAAAGATAGACTCATTTCAGGTGTAAGAAATGAAGATACATATTCAAGTTGTGATGTCATGATGGATGCACTAATTAGCGCCAATACTCCCGTAGTCGCCAAGGCGACATCAGTCAGAAAAGGGCATTTAGACCTACCTGACAAGTTATTTTCAGGATTATTCTATATGCGGGATCCCCAAGATAATTCGGAAGGTGGAAACTTTGAGATATATAAGTTTCGCACTAAGAATCCTTATGGCTTCAAAAAAGACCTATCTATTCATGATGACTACCTAGAATTGATTGAAACTGTTCCCTATAGCAGCAATACACTCGTCGTGTTTATGAATAGCATTGCTTCGCTTCACGGGGTCAGTGTTCGTTCTCTTACTCCATACGCCAGAAAGTTTGTAAACCTTGTGGTGGAAGTTGAGCAACCTCTATTTAATTCATCCTCCTATCAGGAAGCCGCTAACCCCTGGGTCAGGAAAGTAAAGCAAAAGATAGTTAAATTGGCTGGATAGAATGATAGCGATTAAGCGGGAAATTATTGATGGGGCAGAATACAGGAGACAGGAGGCAGAATCCAGTTCCTGACTGACTTCTGACTTCTGACTTCTGCATTTCTTCTCCACTGGATTGTGCCGACCTATATTGCACGCCTGATTGATTAGATAATAAGTCAGACAGAAGTCACCGGTCAGACAGGAACTCAATTCTATGCTCTTGACTCCTATATTCCGCCTATGGGGGAACTCCAGCTTTATGTTGAAAGCATCAGATTCGGACTTTTGTCTTCTGCCCTAGAGAAATATTTAGTTACAATTAACGCCCTTAACAATCTTGATTCACGACTGTCCCATCCGGCATGGTTGTGTTGCAGAGGGTTGCGCCTCTGAGGTTGATCCCCTCAGATTTTGCTCCCTTCAGCGTGGCGCCTTGGAGATTGGAGCCTTCGAAATCAGTATTGGTCAGGTTGGCGTTTTCCAAATTCGCATTCTCTAAATTGGCATTCTCCAAATTAGAGTTCATCAGAGAGATGGCTTTCAGATTAGCGTCTGCTAAGTCAGCCTCTCTGAGACTGGAACGATTTAGGTTGGCCCCCTCTAAATCTATCTCTTGCAGGTTAAGGCCATCCAGGTTCACTTCACCCAATTGAATACCTTCCAACCGCTGGACAGTTGCAAGCTGGGAGCCTTCTAGCTTAACCCCCCACATTAAGGCCTGATCGAGGTCCGCGTTTTCCAGATTGGCGCCCTGCAATTGGGCTCCATTCAGAATGACGTTTTCCAGGTTGGCATTTTCCAGGTTGGCCCCTTCAAAGTTGACGCCCTCCAGGTTGGAAGCCTTCAGATCCGCTTCATTTAGGTTTGTATTCCGTAGATCGGCCTTTTGCAAATCACTCCAGGCAAGGCTGGCCCACTCTAGATTGGCGCCTTCCAAGTCAATCTGCCTCAGGTTGCCGCTTAGCTCGGCGCATTCCAGATTGGCGTCTTCTAAATCAGTCCGTTCCATTTGGACATCCACTAATCTGGCCCCAGCTAAATTAACTCGCTTGAGATTGAGTCCGGCCAAATTGGCCCCGGTGAGATCGCATCTGATACATTTGCCTGTAGCCAACAAATGTTCAATTGCCTGTTCAGCGACTTTAGTCTTTTTTAGCTTGCCGCACATAGCCGCCTCGACAGTTTCTCCCCCCTTCGGCATAAAGCCAATCAATGACAAGAGGGCTACTCCTCCTACGGTAATAAACCCTCCTGCGGCTAGGGTTTTATGCTGAGACCGAAGAGAACGGAAAACCTTCACCAAGGGTTGAGCACGACCGACAATCTCCAATGGCCTCAAGACGGATAAGGCTTCTGCAGCATCATCGTACCGATCTTTGACGTTGGGGGCCGTCATTTTGGCTAGCCAATCGACAAACTTGGGATTCAAATCCAAGGGGAGTGAGTGCAAATTAATGCGACCGCTTTCGTCTATCAACTCACCCACTTCGGTTGATTTTCGCTTGGTCAATAAACAAATTAAAGTGGCGCCTAGACTATACAAGTCGGAAGCTTCCGTAAGCTGACGGTTGTAGACTTGTTCGGGCGGCATAAACCCCAAAGTCCCTTTCACCACGCTGCTGACGGCCACATCTCTGTGGCATAGATGAGCAAATCCAAAATCAACTAAGTACGCCCTTAAGCGTTTGGACCTATCAACTAATACGTTTTCAGGTTTAATATCCCGATGAATGATCGGAGGATTTTGTGATTGTAAGTATACGAGAACCTTTAGGATCGCCACTGCGATCTGCTTGATTTCCTCTGGCCTGAAGTGTCGCGGTTGCGCTAAAGAAGCCGCTTTTTTATATTCTTGAACAATAGAGAAACCGGTTGGGGTTTCAAAGCTATTAAGATAGTGAGGAATACTGGGGTGATTAAGTATTTCTAAGACTTGAAGCTCCCGCTCATAGGCCGAGTGATTCTTCCAGCCACTACCTGATCGCGCAAACTCAAATTGCTTGATGACGACTGGCTGCTGTGTCTTAGTATGAATCGCTAGGTAAGTAACGCGCCCGCCAGCATGATTTTTTCCTAATTCTCGTCTAACTTGATAGTGATGACATCCAAAATCTGGGTATTTACTCATTTTCCTTCAGCCCAAAGCCAATTCTATGTATGCAACCCAGTAGACGACACCAAATTTTAAGGATAACGATTGCTCGCTCAACTGCCCAGTAATTACACTGAAATACGGCGATCGCACTCGTCCGCACCTTTCATCTCTCACCCCTTCCTCCTTTATTCAGTGATCCTCACCATATTCCAGGGATTTTGGATTTTAGATTTTAGATTTTGGATTCACTCCCTTACTCACCAACGTCTCCATCTCCTCCATCCCTTATATCCCTAATATCCCTGAGACGCGACATGTCTCGTCTCTGCATTTCTCCCCCTGATTCCCCTGCCCCAGTCTCCCTTATCTCCCCCTAACGCAATAAATTGGGTCAGTACCAATACATACGTTCATCCTCTGTCCCCCTGCTCCCAGCAGCAGCAGTCCTTAAAACTATGAGTGAATTTCTATGAGTAAGTTTCAATGGATTGTTCGTCGCGGCTTATTGATCCTCCTTTCGGTGAGCTTAATTGCAGGGTCTACCGCCTGTATTCGAGGAGTTGAGGCGAGCGCCTTGATTTCCCAAACGGATTTAGTCGCTCGCCTTGAAACCAAGACAGCGCCAATTATTTTAGATGTTCGAACAGCTGAAGAGTATTTGGAGGGACATATTCCTGGGGCGATCAGTATAGATTACCGAGAATTGCCTGAGCGCCTTGATGAAGTGCGAGCTTTGGGCGGTCGAGAAATTGTTGTGTATTGCGAAAGAGGCGTCCGGGCCAATGTTGCTGAACGAACGCTGCAAACAGCAGGGTTTGAATCCATCATTCATCTAGAAGGGGATATGTCTGCTTGGCGAGCAAACGACTTACCCATTGACAAGTCAAAGTAGAAGCGCGTTTTTAATAAAACTAACCCACTCAATATAAATACTGAGTGGGCAAGCTACGTTTAATCGAACCAATTAGATTTTTGTCGCTTTGGACGATGTCCAGTAAATACAGGAACACAAGCCAATGCTGGCTACAACTGCAATAATCAAGACTTGAAGGATACTGCTTAATTCGGGAGTCATCACATTAACCTCGTTACTTTTGTTGTCTCTCTCGACCTCTCCATACTGAGTAGTTCCCAAAAAAGCAACAGAATTCCGCTCCAGAATTTGTGATCTTTGTCAGGCGTAGTTATGATTTTTATCACACATCACTCCTGTGTACCGTTTCCAGCGGTTCTCATTCGTGATGAATGCAGTCTGGTCAATTCCAGATCGGCTTATCACCATATGAAGATAAAATACCGTGAAGTTCTTCAAGAATCTCGTGAACCTGATCGTCTGGGTGTAGTGTCAACAGAAGATCAACGTATTCCTCAGATTCACTATGAATATTACCTTCATGTTTTGAGATATTAATGACTCGCCGTCCATTCAAGCTACGCGCCCAGGATAAGTACCCAATATTTCTCTCAGTGTGAAATTTTATCAACCGTTCTGCAACTTGCTGGCAGCGCTCTAAAGGAGATACTCCATAGAGATCTTCCATAAATTTTATAATCGAGACATTCCCTAAATCTGACCGGGCGACAACCGTTGGATTCTCTATCTCTTCGTTACAGAAATATGCCTCGCCTTGATACAAAATCTCTTTGCTGGAATCAACGGGCTGTAATTTTGAAGAATCGACCATTTTAGGCGGTGATTTTGGAGATTTAGTACAGCTGGCCAACAACAATGTTGCAAAAGCTAGGATGCTAGCATAGTAAGAACCTCTAGATTTAGACATCATAGGGGATGAGACTATTGAATAATTGGCTCGCCGTTACTCGATAATGAAGAAATTCCCCTGATCTCATCTAATACTTTTTTCGGGTCATCTTCTGGTTTAAGTGTGATTAATAGCCGCACGAAATTGGGATTGATTTCAAGTAATTGGAGATGGTCTGCATCAATACTGGAAATACAAATAACTTTTGTCCCATCTTCTAAGACTTCATCCGTCAAGTAACTGATAATGCCTAATCCATGAAATTCTGAAAAGCGCCTAGCAAGCTCTCTACAACGCTCTAAGGGCTGCCATTTTTCGCCAAAGCCTGAATACTGAAACTCGACCAAACGGGCATTGCCTAAGTCTGAACGAAAAACCAATGTGGGATGTACAGCATCCTCATCACAAAAATAAGTCTCACTCTGATATAAAATTCCTCTGTTTTTAACCTGCCCCGTTTGGCCAACCGCCTTTAAGTTGGAAAAGCCAAAGCTTATCAGAGAAGAGGCCATTAAGAATAGGGCAAGATGGGGGACTTTTATTTTCATCTTCTTTATAACCTAAATCTGTTAAGTTTTACGGACTTAAACTGAATCTAAAGGCTTATAGTTAGAGTCAAAAATATCGATTAAATCGATCGATATTTTCCATTTATTTTAGCAATGATATGGAGCTGAATACGTGCTCAACATCCGACAGATATTTATCGTAATCATTCTGATCAGCCGTATAAGTGATTAGAAAAAAGTAGTCGCCTGGTAACGCCGGACCTGCTATTATGCGTTTGCGCTTTATGGCATATTCTCCATCGTGCCCAGAGTAGATGATCTCCCGCGCAGGTTGACCATTTAGGTCAATGACTCGATCGCCATCAATGTTGAATGTGCCAATCTGACGAATTCTTTCAACTTGCAGATTTGCATATTCACCTACATATAAACTATCGTCGGTAACCTGCTCGATCTTAACTAAAATATTCTCCACATAACTGTCATCTTGATTTGAAATAATCAGTTGAAATAAGTCTTTAGTCGCAGCTAAAACATCAGGGGGGTAGTTTCGACTAGGCTTTCTAAGCTCCCATACTTCTGGATAGTAAATGCTCACCCCATATCGAACATCTTTATAAAATCCAGGTTTTTCAACTGCGGGGCTTGACTCATTTTCATTTGCAAAAACAGGTCTTTCAACAGAAGGTACAGCGGTTCCCTCAGTTGACGCGTCAGAGAATTGAAACTGCTGAAAAATTAGCCCACCGCCAACAAGTCCGCCAACCAGCAAAGCGCACGATATTATCAATTGAGGAATCTTTACAGGGCATTTTAACTGAAAAGGGGGGGGGCTAGGGGGGGGGGCAATTTGCTCTTGCGCTAGCCCGCATTGAGGGCAAAAAATTGTGTTGACGTCGATTTCATCATGTTTGTGGTCAGCATTACCGTCTATCGTTACCCCATTACATCTCCAAGGCATCGTTATTGAACACCTCAAGCAACAGCGAAATTTAGGTCGATTATTAATTAAGTTACAACTTTGAGCAGCTGATATTGGTGTATAGTTTGGCGCCAATTCAGGTTGTTCGGCGCTAAGCATTTCCTTCCTAACTTAGGAGAGAAGCTCATGGTACAAGCTAGGCGTTCAGGGCGAATCGACTGATTCTCATTACTTGCAGACAGGGCTTCATACATTTACTAAAGATCAACAGCTTTTGGTTTGATAGTCCTCCAGTTCGAGTTTTTCTACCTATACTCAGGCCCAACTCCTTATCAACCAGTGTTTACACCCTCGAAGATTCTCATCAATCAAATAGGAATGCCATATTTTTCACCCTACACTTAGGGAGTGTCTCGAAGCCAGACAAACCAATGTTAAAAAACTGACCGACAAAATCTTAAAATAGTTGACTCTTGATTGTACGATCTTTGTAGAAAAAGATTTTTGGGCTTTTCAATAGGGGAGTTGACATACTGAAACTCTCCGGAATTTTGAACTTCACAAAATACCCAAAGAAAGTCTCCTTCTTTAAAGATAGGCTTGGAAAGGGAACAGTTTTAGCCCACAGAGGTCTTAAGTTTTAGCCTCATCTATAACTCAAGACCTTTACCCTTATTCTTGTCGTTACAATGAAATGACGAGATTATTTCTTCGCGGGATCCTGGGACAGAAAATCCCCGTGAATGAGTAGCGAGCTGGCGTTTGATCCGCACACCCTAAAGAATAACTATTATTAGAATTTCATTAAGGCTGCAGAATTCTTTCGATTCCTGAATATAGATTGAACCGTCGTCCCCGTAAAAAGCCGATCAGGGTAACGCCAAATTCTCGGGCGATCGCCATCGCCAAACTGCTGGGGGCGGAGACGGCGCAGATTACGGGGACGCCTGCAACCAGACACTTTTGCAAAATTTCGTAGCTAGAGCGTCCACTGACCATCACAATGTGGCGACTTAAGGGGAATTCGCCCGCCAGGAAAGCGGAACCAATCAGCTTATCCAGGGCGTTATGTCTGCCGATGTCTTCTCGCAATCGCAAGAGATTTCCGTCTAAGTCAAACAGGGCGGCGGCGTGTAATCCGCCGGTGGCTTTGAACACCCCCTGAGCCGCCTGGAGTTTATCGGGCAGACTATAAATCACTTCTGGCGCAATCTGCAGATCCTTAGGAAGTTGTGGGCAATCTCGCAGTTGTAAGGCTTCAATGCTGGCTTTACCGCAAACGCCACAAGCGCTGCTGGTGAAAAAGTGACGTTCCAGAGGCTTAAGATCTGGGCGTAAGTCAGCCCGAAGCGTCACATTAACGATATTTTGTTGTTGTGCGCCATCCAAATCTGGATCGACACAGTAGCTCATGCGGCAAATATCGTCCCGTTGGCGAATCACGCCCTCGCCATACAGAAAACCAGCCGTCAGGTCAAAGTCGGCGCCGGGGGTGCGCATGGTTACGGCTAGGGTTTGCGGCGGTGAGGCGAGTCTGATTTCTAGCGGTTCTTCCGTCGCCAACTGATCGGTGCGCGATCGCGCCCGCCCATTCTCCATCACCCAAACCTGGGCCTTTGTTTTACTTCCTGGGATCCTGTCCATGGACTAACGGATACTCACAAATCCAACCTGAGGAATCAGTTCCTGACCCTGAGACGTCAGGACCATTTGAGCATAAGCCTCTCCCGCTTGTTGATCCAGTTGGTTCTCTAGTAGCATGCGGATACCGCCGCCTGAACCGGGAGCCCCCGAAATAGGATCGGTATAGCGCAAATTAAATGTCGGCCAAACCGTCTGAATCATAGGGTCTATCTCTCCCCGAATCGGCGCCCATGTGGTGCTGCCGCCATAGTTAAATAACCCGGCGGGAACTCCTTCAGTTTAGGCAATAGCGGAATAATCCACCGCGGCGCTATTGGTTGAAAGTGGCGTCTGAGGGGCGGTTGAAGCGCTATTAGTTTGAGTAGAATTCAGGGAGTTGTTATTTGACGACGTCGCAGGAGCAGCCCTCGAAGATTGGCCTAGAAGGTTGCGAAGCGGCTCCTGGAAGACCCATAATCCACCGCCAATCAACCCAAGGGTGAGGACAAGAGCCAGTGCAAGAATCGGTGCTTCGTTTTTCTGCGCCATAGGTTTTTCTGCGCCATAGTGAATAGAAAATTAAGTATATAGCCATTAAAGTTTTCGATGTATCTCAACTCTATGGTAATTGCCAGATAAAACGATATGAAAAAAGTATCTAAGGACGACTTGTCACAAAATCTATATTTCACTAATGAAGAATGTTAAAACTACACTGATGTGATGTTTTTTGAGGGAATGCCTGATGTCTTTTCGAAGACTACTCACAAGCTTTGTTCGTAGATATCCTGCGCGAATTTCATTGAATATTATTATGGGGTTTTCAGGAGCCATATTCAATGGCGTCAGTACCGCCTTAATCGTACCTGTAGTTTTACAGCTGCTCGGACAAGAAGTTACCCTTGAACAAGGTCCGCCGATTATCAAAGCTCTCTTTTATCCCTTTGAGGGGATTTCTGCGCAATATCGATTATTGGCAATGTTAGGGGTGGTTTTAACGACTATTTTATTGAAGAACATAACAAACTACCTCAGTAGTTTTGTTTCATTTTCCCTCCAGAGAAGTTTGACAAATGATTTACGAGAAGAAGCATTAAAAGTGCTGTTAGAAACAGATTTAGAATTCTATTCAAAATCTAAAATTGGGGAATTGGCAACTCGCTTAAATGGAGATATCTCTCGATCGGCAACTGCCGTCACCACATTTATAAGGCTACTTATTGTATCTATAACTATTCTACTTTTTGTGGGTATTTTACTTTCAATTTCCTGGAAACTGACTCTGATCTCATCTGTCTTATTAGCATTCGTAGCTTTAGTAAACCAGCATTGCGTAAAACAGTCAAAAATTTTTGGCGCACAAGTGACATTGATGCACAAGGCATATTCAGTAAGTGTACTAGAGGCGCTTGGAGGCATTCGGCTAGTTAAAGCAACAACTAATGAGGAAAAAGAGTTCCAGCACATAAGCAAGCTAATGCGCGAGCTTGAACAAGTTCAATTAAAATCGCAGATGAACATAGCTGCAGTGGCGCCAATTAGTGAGACGACTGGCATTACTGCAATCATTGCAATTAGCCTATTAGGACGAGCTTTATTTTCCGATACAATCGATGCGCTCTCAGCGGTCTTGCTAACCTACCTATTTGCTCTATTTCGACTACTGCCTTTTGTCTCCCAACTGAATGGCGTTCGTACTCGGTTAGCAAATGCATCTGCCAGCATAAATTTTGCTAATGATCTACTGACGCGCAGTAATAAACCATTCATGGCAAATGGTACTTTACCTTTCAATAGGATAAGGGAAGGCATTCATTTCAATCGACTATCTTTTTCCTACCCAGGGCATAAAAAGATGGTTCTCAAAGAAATCGATTTATATCTTCCTCGTGGAAAAACCTTAGCATTAGTTGGGACTTCTGGAGCTGGTAAATCGACTTTTGCAGATCTGCTTCCAAGGTTTTACGATCCAACATCTGGATGTATTAGCATTGACGGAGTTGACCTACGTCAATTTGACTATAAGAGTCTCAGAAAGGCAATGGGTATTGTTAGCCAAAGTACATATTTATTCAACGACTCTGTTCGAAACAATTTGCTGTACTCTCGACCAGACGCCACAGATGATCAGCTAATTGAAGCGGCTAAGCGAGCAAATGCTTATAACTTTATAATGGATTTACCTAAGGGGTGGAATACTGAAATCGGAGATCGGGGTGTTATGCTCTCCGGTGGTCAGCGTCAGCGTCTCGCCATTGCACGAGCTTTGCTAAAAGATCCAGATATTCTCATTTTGGATGAAGCAACCAGCGCCCTGGATACAGTTTCAGAACGATTTGTACAAGAAGCCATTGAAGAGTTAAGTCGCGATCGCACAACCCTATTAATTGCCCACCGCCTTTCAACAGTTCAGAACGCCGATCAAATTGCAGTTCTAGATCAAGGCCGTGTTATAGAAATAGGTACTCACAATGAATTATTGGATAAAAATGGATATTATAACCAACTCTATTCAATGCAGTTTGCCAACAGCTTATCTTCAGAAAAATCTGTCCAGACTTCTCAAAATCTGACTCATTCAAAAAATCATGAGGATGCTTTCAATAATGTTTCTTATCAAGCTCGAAATTCTTTGAACTCAGTAATTGGTTGCTTGACATTATTGGCTGATGAAATTGGAGCTGAAAATTCCTCTAAAGATCAGATTGAGTTAACTGAAGAGGCCTATCAATCGGCCATCAATTTATTCAAAAGTCTGGAGATATTTGAAAATAAACTCAAGTAGTTTCAAAAATTCATTCTACAGAGTTTAACCTAGATTTTGCATAGTTTAAATAGATTGAGTTCAAGAATATCTGATGGAGTTATTGTACTTCCTTTGCAAATAGAGTGCTATCGCCTTTCCTTAGTGGTGCAGAAAAGTCTGGAGGGGATTGAAAGCTATGTACAGAAGGACTTATGGGCTCACAACCGTGTCCTAGCATGGGTTATAAATCCCC
>JASJDH010000147.1 GCA_030065175.1 Leptolyngbyaceae cyanobacterium MO_188.B28
TGGCAAAGATTCATCAAAAAAACCCACTGACTTTAAAGCGGATTGACGAATTAAAACGTTGGAGCCGCTTTCAATAAAGTTTACCGTCAGCAATTTCGCCAGGACATTGCCGTTGGCTGTGATATGCATGCCTGCCTGTAGAAATTGACTATCCCCGTCAATGTAATCAGTCCAACTGTAGGCGACGTCAGCATTGGGATGCGCTTGGAGGGCGCGGCGCTGGGCTTCTAATTTATCAGGGCTCCAAAGATCATCTGCATCTAAAAAGGTAATTAAATCACTGGCGGCGTGGCGAATACCCCGGTTTCGACTGGCGGATAAACCTTTGTTGGGATAAGAGAAGATTTTTATCCTTGGATCCGGGTTGGCTTCTAAAATCTCGAGCGTTTTGTCTGTTGACCCGTCGTTGATGACGATCAGTTCAAAATCAGTCAAGGTCTGTTTGAGCACAGAATCAACGGTTTCCTGAATGGTTGATTGACCGTTATAAACTGGAATGACAACAGAAATTAGAGGCGGCATCTCAATTAGACTCTGCTGATTGTATATTCATGTAGTCTTGGGAGCGGCGCTCCGCGGGCCGTGTTGAAAACCCGCCCACTTCTGACAGAGTATATAAGGGGCGATTCTTGACTTCTTCGTAAATTCGACCGGTATATTCCCCTAAAATGCCGATACTCACGAGTTGTACAGCCCCTAAGAAAAAGATAGCAATCAGAATCGTTGCAAATCCAGTTACAGGAGAGTTGGGTTGAGCGATGCGCCAGTAGAGAACTAGGAGAGCCATCACCAGGGCGATCAGCGCAGAGAATAGTCCAAGATAAATTGCGATGCGCAACGGAACTTTTGAGAAAGAAACCAAGCTATCTATGGCCAATGCCAAAGATTTGTGGAAGGTGTATTTGACGTCTCCGGCAAATCGAGGATCGCGTTCAAAGGGAATTGCGGTTTGACGAAAACCCAGCCATGCGCGCAGTCCCCGGATATAGCGATTGCGCTCGGGAAGCCGATTAAGTAGATCGACAATTTGGCGGTCCATCAAGCAGAAGTCCCCTGTGTCGTTGGGGATTTTGACATCTGTGAGACGATTGAGCAGACGATAAAATATGAAGGCGCACGATCGCTTAAACCAGCTTTCCTGGCGTCGTCGTACTCGCTGTGCATAAATGACGTGGTAGCCCTGGCGCCATTGTTTGACCATCTCAGGAATGAGTTCTGGCGGATCTTGCAGGTCGGCGTCCAGTACGACAATCGCTTCACCGCGAGCAAAATTTAGGCCTGCTGTGACGGCCACTTGGTGTCCAAAGTTGCGGGCTAGACTTAAATAGCAGACCCGTTTGTCTTCCTGGGCGAGGTTCCGCATTTGGGATAGGGAGGTGTCGCGACTGCCGTCGTTCACTAAAACCAACTCTACGGGGCCATCCATTTCATCCATGACAACGCTGAGTCGACGATAGAGTTCTTGAATAGTTTGCTCTTCGTTGTATATCGGGACAACGAACGAATAGATCGGCGACGCCATATTTAAGACCTATAACGGTTGAATGATATTGAAGTCAGGCTTGAAGTCAGGCATTTTTTACATGTAGAAGCACCAGAATTCGGGTTGGCTTAATATCGCCTAGGATCAATTCAGTCTCTGTCCAATCACTCAGCAATTGAGGGGCGACCCTGGCAAATTCACTATTGTAAGGGTTTTTACCCTGCTCCCAGTCTGGCGCTGTGATAATCACGTCTTTGTCGGCGGCTGACCGGATCAGGTCCTCCACGCTGATAGAGCGGCTCGCTGATCGCCAGAGCGCCTCCACTTTAATGGCCTTTCCAGCGATCACCCAGGGGAATTGGATTTGGGTGGGGGATAGCTCGCCGCCATCCCCCAGATAGGCAATGTTCGGGTTAGTTAGCCCATGGGTATCGCATAGGGATTTTAACTGGGACCAATCCCAAAGATCTTGTCGGCGCATAACAGAAGTCGGGTTGCCCCAAAGCAAGTTTTTTGAAGCGTGATCGCCGACTTTATAAAGCGGCGCGCCCGGGGATGGCGAGACTAATACAAGACACTGAAAGGTTATGGACCCGGCAGCGATCGCACTCAGCCATCGCTGCCGGGTCCACCCTGTAACGCTAGCCAGCACCCCCACTGCGATCGCAAACGGCAGCAGCGACGGGGTAATGAGTCTAGGATTATGATTACTGCCAAAAAAAGATAAGGTCGGCGACGCCAGCGCCCCTATCCAGCAAAGCCACAGGGCGGTTTGTTGGGCTGGCGAGAGCGATAATTGCTGGCGAAATCGTTTGACCAGGGCAGTGCCTAAGATCGCAGCAATTAACCAAAATAGGGCGGGCCCAGTCACTGTCTGATAGAAGACAGTGAGCCACTTACCCCAAGTTAGGGGAGAATTTAACGGGCCTAGTGAATGATCGACATAGCTCCCAGCAAACAGAGCATAGGAAAGCGCGGCTCGAAAGTTGACCGCCCACCAGGGCGTCAACACAACCAATGCAACCACTGCTGCTTTCACCAGAGCGTCTAGATTCAGGCTCGCCTGCTTGCGCCAGCTGAAAAAACAGGCTCCGAACCAAACAGGAGCGGCGACAAAAGCGAAGGAAACCTTCGTGAGCATCCCAAACCCCATGGCCACTCCAAGGCCTATCCAGCTTAAGGTCGATGTTTTCGGCTGACCCCAGTCTCGGAATAGGAAGTACATCATGACTGCGACACAGAAATACAAGGCGTATTCCATGTAAAAACGCATGCTGACCGCGACGATGATGGGACTGACGCCGAGACAGATGGCGGCAAAGGCGCCTGCGCTGTGATCGCTGATTTGTTGGGTCGCTTGAAAGATAACGCCTAAGGTAATGCCTAGAAAGCCCAGAGAAATTAGCCTTGCAAAGAAAGGCGTAACCCCTAGGGGTAGGGTGAGGGGTAAGACGAATAGCCGCAGCGCAGGGGGACGAGCGACATCTTCTTGGAAGAGGATTCGAATCAGCTCAGTCCAGCCGCCAGTCTGAAATTTATTGACGTCTCGATAGAGTCGGTTGATGTAGTGGGCTTCATCCCAATTAACCCCGTAGGGGTGAGCAAAAATCCAGAAAATGGCTGCGACGCTGACTATGCTGATAACAAGTAATGCAAAGGCCAGCCAAAATAGATGTCTATATTCTTTTTGGGGCTCCCCATTGAAACTTTTCTTGGGGTCTCTCCCCTCAGTCGTTTTGACTGTCATAATTGCTGACCCCAGAAACTAATTAGTTTAGTATCAATACTCTCAATATTTCTGATATTACCTCTCATATAGCCCCTCTTTAAAGGTATAAAAGATGACTATCTCAACTGAATTCATCCAATCGATTTGCTTGTGCGGTCTTTTTCCAAGGCTACCCAAACGTTTACGATAATTGCTTTGGTTGGCCGACGGAGAAGATCTTCGAAAGATATTTGTAAATATATCAACCTGAAATACATGAAGATGAAGTTTCCATTTTGAAACCTCTTTCCAGCTTGCTTCTGAAATGGATGAAAAGTATAATCAAGGGTTTTATATTTTGGAAGATTGTAAATGCCTTTTTGTGGATAAAAATAGAGTAAATACACAGACATTAAGGTTGCCTATATTTTCTGCTTAGTGGCTTCTTCTATGAAAGAAGCAAATTGAAGCATTGATGGGTGAATCTTGTTTTGACATTTTTGGGTTTGAGGTATTTGAAAAGACTGCTAGTAGATTATTCTGTCTGTAATGTTAATCCAAGTTTTATTTCGATCTTGTTTGAATCTACATAGCTGGTTAAATTTATACGTTCCCTTTCTGAAAAGGGCTTGCTGACTCACTCCTCATATTTGTCATCTTTTTCTGCTGAATTTTTCTGACTTAAATTGCGTGTCTTCAAGTTCTTTGTTTATGGTCCTTTGAGAGCGCTGTTCTGTATAGCTGATCCTCGTTTAGGTGAATTGAGCGATATACGCTTCAGAAGCGAGTAATCCTCAGGTTCATCATTACTGCGAATACGGCTTCGTTTTCTATCCCCATGTTATTTGCGTCCCCAGTCAGGGGATTGTCAATTTGCTGAGGGGAGTATTTTGCCTGTGCAAAGAAGATCACCTTTATCAGTGATTTGGTGATTTTTAATATGATCTGTTTCAATTGGGCGCTTTGCCGCCTCAAGCTGCATCATCATTTCCCTTGACAATAGACAGGAAAAAAGAGAGTGAAAAGGTGTATAAAATCTTTTGAGATAAGGGTTTTGGACATCTGTTACGGTCAACTCCAATTTTTGTGAACTTTCCTCGAACTGGGAACAAGCTTACTGATTTTTATTTCAAGTGTATAAATACTTGTATTTTGAGTTGTTATTTATATGGAATACGTGTAACTGCCCTGGGAGTTTGGGATTGGCGGATGCATTCTTGATGAAACCTTGCGATTTAGCGCCTTACCTCGCTAAAGACTTGTTGAAATAATGCAGATCAATCCCGAGATCTTTTTTTATATCCCCAAAAAAAGTTGGCCGCCTGAATTGCCGACAAAAGCGAAAGGGTTTTGGCATTGGCAAAACTCTCAAGCTGGCGCTTTTCGTGTAGGCCGCTACAATTGGACATTGCAGGCATATCTTCATCTCAGCGAAGCGGGTGTCAGCTGCCAGCTGGTTGGTGCTATTCCCAAAAAAGGGATTGTGTTGACCCATAGGGATTTTGTTCCTCGTTACTTTGCGCCGGGTGATGAGGTGTTATTTGTTTGTATCCAAGCTGACCGGCCTAAATACCCCTATGCCCAGTTCCACATTGTTCAAAACCCTCAGGACGACTCTAAACATTCAAAGCCTTTGTGTCAGAGTTCTTTGCGCAGGCGCAACTATCACATAAAGAATTGGCCGCAGCCTGATCTGATCCCACGTTCTGAGCTAGCGGGAGAGCGGTTTAAGCGCATTGTTCACATGGGTTTGCCGATTACATTAGCGCCAGAACTACAGACGCCTGAATGGAGCCGCGAAATTTCAGATCTTGGCCTAGATTGGGAAATCGTGAGTCCAGACAGCTGGCATGACTATAGTGACGTTGACGCCATTCTTTCCGTAAGAAGTTTTGACTATAAAGGACGATATTTGTATAAACCGGCGGCCAAACTAATCAATGCCTGGCATGCGGGCGTCCCGGCTATACTAGGCCCAGACTCTGCATTTCGGGCGGAGCGACAGAGTGAGTTGGACTATATTGAGGCGACCTCGTACGAAGAAGTCCTGGCTGCGCTGAAGCGGCTGCGAGATAACCCGGCTTTGCGAGCCGCGATGATAGAGAATGGGCGGCAGCGATCGCGCTCAACTTCAATAGAGTCAATCGTTGCTTGTTGGCAAACTTTTTTGACTGACGTAGCGATTCCCGCCTACTTTGACTGGTGTCGTCAACCGAAATATCGTAAACAGTGGTTTCGCGAGAGCCTTCGCATTCAAGAGCGGCTACTTAACAAATATTGCAGATTACGAAAGCGATTCTTCCCCTCATCTAAGCCAGCGCCCGATTCAACCCTAGATCCCATTCGAAGACTGATATGAGTCGACGCTGAGGCAGTCATGCCATATTTCCGCCATGACTCCTTATCGCAGACTTTGATAAAGGGCGACTAAATCGGCGACTTCCATGCCGACAGTGCGAACTGGCTTAATGCCTTGTTGGAGTTGGTTGAGTACGTTGGGTTCTGTAGCCAAGCGCAGCATTGCCTCAGACCAAGCCCTAACATTATCAGGCGGGACTAGCAATCCATCTACACCGTGCTTAACCAGTTCAGCAATGCCTCCTAAATTAGAGCCAAGAACAGGCAAGCCCAGGGAATAGGCTTCCAACACGACTAAAGGCCCTGTTTCCAGCCACTGGGAAGGAACGGCTAAGGCGTCATAGGCGGTCAATGCTGAAGAAAGCTCCTCGCGCCCCAATTGCCGACCAACGTGAATGCGTTGATCATCACCGATTCGTTGCCTTACTTCTTGTTCATAGAGCGCATCGTTGGCAATGGCATGTATGAATAGTTGAATGTCAACATTTTCAGGCAGCGCTTTGATCGCTTCCACCAAGATGTGAATGCCTTTAGCTCGGTTCCAACGACCGATAAACCCAATCTTTAGAGAACGCTCAACTTTTTTTTCAGAAACTGGCGGTGTCTTTGAATCCAAGCTAATAATCCCGTATCGACACAAGGCCAGTTTTTCCTCAGGCAGTTCATTGCTCAGTAGCGAGTCGTAAAGCCATGAACAAACCGCAATAATCTTATCTGCAAACTTGCTCATGTCCCTTAAACTTCTCAACCGGGCTGAAACATAAGCAGGCGTGGTGAAAGGGCGTACAAAGGAGCCCATAGCGCCGTGAACCTGCGTAGGTAAGTAGCAGCTAGCTGGGAGAGGAACTCGGCTTAGGACGGACGTGGGGGTATAGCTCGCTAACTTGAGAAAATTATCCGGCGCGCTTCTGGAAATGGAATCGCAGCAACGACTGCAGCGCACAATGTTGATTTTTCCGTCACAGGCAGTTTGACCCTGTAACATCAGTGTTTGACGCTGACAAATTGGCTGGGGCAAGTGAATTGTCACTACAGTGGCCATCCCCAGCTCTTTGGCGAGACGTAAATGAGGTAAGCCGCATTTAGGCGTCCATTGATGTTGATGGTAAATGTCTGCTTTTTGTGTCTTTAGCCAATTTGCAAAATCCTTGAAACCACCATGGGGAAATTGACCGTGATTAGGTTCAGCCTTAGGAGTTGGAAAGACAGGGTAGCGAAAAACCTCTATCCCGTTATATTCATAAGTTTCTGGCTCACTTTGATCTTGGGAGGCTGCTATCTTGCTGTCTATGCTATGTCGTTTCAACTCCGGGAGAAGTTCATTCAGATGTACCTGAATGCCGCCGCACTTCTCTGGGAAGTATCGAGCTACAGCTTGAATAGATTGCATATTAACTTTCCACTATCCACAATATATGATTCGGGTTGCCTTCTAACTCGTTACTTCCCATATTTTTACTTCCTATATTAGGATAGCTGTATATTGTTAAATATCACTTTTGATAAAACATTTAATAATAATAATTCAATAATATGTGATTCACAGAGTGATTTAATAGGAACTGACTCAAATTTGGACTAATTTTATAACCCGCGAAACATATGATTTTGACCCAATATGTGTTTCAGGAGGTGAGCCAAATCTAAAGCTGAAAGCCTACTCCTGAGGAAGTTTTACATAAGCTAACCTCAGGCAAGCTAAACTCAGGCCTCTCTGCAATCCATATAGCGCCATGCTTTTTTGATTCTGAAAAGAATCTGCCGCCAACTGTATTTCTATCGCTATAACAAATAGCAATTACCCTCCAAGCGTAAAGGTTGGATACTTCATAATTTTACCGAATTTCTTGATCGGGCAGTCTCCAGAAGGATTAATCAGCCAAGTTAAGACCAACTTGACTTCTTCCACTGTATAACTTGCAGATGTTTTTTCTAATACAATTTCTGCCAAAAAGGGTTTTCGGTTAAGCAACCGACGTTCTCGGTAAGGTGAAAGAACAGTCCTGACAAAGGGAACTAATAATCTCATTCTATAGAGGAATTTGACTTGAGATTTGTTGCGAAATGGAATTCCATAAAGACAAACAGGGATTTTCGTCAATTCGAGCAACTTATCTAATCTCTCTGCATTTTTGTCTTCTATTGCTTGCATCAGGTGATAAGCAACGCTTGACTGAGATATTTCTTCAAGCTCGGTGTAATCTTCTTGGACAACCTTTAAGAGATTGGTGGCCACATCCTTGAGTAAATCATAGGAACGGGTCACATTAGACGAGTGTCTTCTATAGAAAACGCCAACAATTGGGACGTATATAAAATTTGTATTATTCATTAATAGATCTACTATAAATTTGACATCTTGCATCGCCTTCTTAAATCTAATTTCGTCATATTTCACTTTCTCAAAAATTGATTTATTGATGAGAAGACAAGCTGATTGAATACTCCAAGGAATGAGTGCGCGACTAATCAGTTGGTCACGCTCCATGGGGCCTAGAAATTTAAGGATACGTTGATCACTATCTTCGAAGAAGTTTTCTTGATCCGAATAAAATAGAATATTCCCCGCGTCTATTATTTCAGAGTCTATTGTTTGAAGATAGCTGAGTTGAAATTTAATTTTATCTGGGTGTAGCCAATCATCCGAATCCAGAAACTGAATCCACGCGCCTTTAGCGTGCTTGACGCCAAAATTCCGAGCAGATGCTAATCCTCCATTTTCTTTATAGAGATATTTGACCCGGTTGTCTCGACTCATTAAGTCTTCACTAACTTGACGAGTATTATCTGGTGAACCATCATCTACAATCAAGCATTCAAGATTACTATGGGTTTGTTGTAGTACGCTTTTAACAGATTGCTCAAGAAAATGGGCCTGTTTGTAACAAGGGATAATAACTGAAACGAATGGAGTCTTGATAGAAGAGTCTTGATTATTCATGAAAATTAAACGCACAGTAAATAGGGATCTTTAGCTCTATTCCCATAGCAGTTTTCACTCGTACCAGGTACAGTAGAGCGTCAGTAATACAGACATAGAAAGCTTCTCAACGTACTTATTTTGTCCGTCTGAGAAATGCTATATTCTCATTTCTGAGATGAGTAATTAGATGATGATTGAAAGATTGAATTGTGTGTCAAAATGCAAACGTAGTTCAAGCTATTGCCATGCAGTCAATATGCCTGAACTTGCAACAGTAAATTTGTTCCGATTCGAGAAATTTTTATTACTAAGCAGATTAAATTTAGTTATTGTCTGGACAAGTGAAGACAAAAACACGTGCTCATTATTAATCAATCAGTAGATTTTCCATAGCGTACCCAAAATATCCAACAAACTCACGCTAGATAGAATCGGAAAAGCTGAAAGAGAGAAAAGCGGATGAAATCGATGGAGAATTCTTTGCTCCAATGGTTCTGCTAAGTTCATACCCCAGTAGTGAATGCTGTTGCCTAATGGAGTTGTCATAGGCTTATTGCTCGCGATCGCGAACTTACATCAAATTTACAGGGATATTTGGTACGTCTCAGCATCACGTCCAGGTCGAGGTTCTTAGCAAATTGTTTGCAGAAAGCTTCTTACCTACCGAATCCTACTTGGTCTGCTGTCAGATATTTCTGAAATTTTCTGGTGTGGAGCAACAATCACCTTTTGGTTCAGCTATAGCTTAGTGAGGCAGCTAGATGAATTCCGTCAGACCTGTTAATATCTGCTATTTTCAGCGGTGTTGCTAAGCCTGCTCCAGTAGGATGACACCTTTCAAATTAAGTGGATTTTGGCCTATTGGCAGGCGTACCCAAACTAGTAATGTATGGACTATATGGTGGCGCTGTGACTGTTTATGCAGGACTTTTCTGGCGAAAGATTTTGAAAACGTCCTATGTACTTAGGAATCTAGCAGTAATAGGTTGGACTCACTTTCTACGGAATGTCTTCCTGACAAGGTTTTGAGGTGGAAAATGTTCAAGTTATTTTTTCTAAGCTACTTATGTTGTCGGTAGTTGTGCTATTAGTGAGTTCAGTCTTAGCAGATGTGATTCACCTATCCGGTAAGGGGACGTCAATTCTAATGGAGGATGGCGCCAAGCTATGAGGAATTTTGGGTAACTACTTAAATCGGGACAATCCAGTAGAGAAGAAATACAGAATACAGGAGTCAGGAGTCAGAATCCAGTTTCTGACTCCTGACTCCTGAATTCTTGCCCCGTTAGAATGTCCCGACTGAAGCTAATACCCAATTTTATTCATAGGATTAATTTCCCGCTTTAAGTGGAAGCCCGTAATTGCTCTATCTAGGCTTATGGGCACATTAAATTAGCTCTCGCAAGCTTTTGGAGATATATGAAGAATGAATAAATCAAGGAGTTCGATGAAAACCCGCTCAGTGCTTTGGCTCTATCTCACTCAGAAAGTATTTACTTCTAAGCACAAGCTTGTTATTAATCCCTTTAGGTTCTTATTTCTCCACCGGGTTGAACTTTTGGAACAGTGTTGGCAAAAGGATTATCGGATAGAGCTACACCGACAACAATTTCAGAAACTCTGGCGTCAACAAGATGATGTAACCCAAATGCCTCCTCAATCCAATATGAGCGATCGCACCCAGAAGTAAGTAGGCGTGTGCCGACCTGAACACACTATTGAGTCAGCGCGTTACGAATAGTCTCCAGTCGTTTGCGGTTAACGCCTAAATCGGATTTTCCAAGACGGGCCGCAGATCGGACATGAATCACCTGGGCGGCGGCGTCCACATAGAACTCCACATCATCAACAAATCCCATCATCTTGCTGGAAAATTCAGCATATAGGTAGTCATTGGACTCGGTGATGATTTGAGCCCGTTCCAGATTTTGGATGATCTCTTTGAGTTTCGCGATCGCAGCCTCAGGCGTTCCACTGTAGGCTAACGGAGCAATATAGTGCGCCTCATCGGGGTCTTGACTACAAACGCAATTTGGGGTGCTGGGACAGGGCGGAAACTTACCGTCCTTAACGCCCAAGTTTGTCGGTCGAGTTCCGGAGAAGGAAAAAAGCGACATAGTCTTTTATCTGCATTGTGTACCCGGTTCTCCTTAATAGTGAAGCACGATTGGTCAGAAGGATCCAACTATCCAATCTCATATCGCCTCAAAAGGGTAGCGATAAAGGCGGCGGCGGTGGTTGACGTGCGGATTTCGCGGCCGTGGGCGGTTTTGTGGATTCGCCATCCGGCAACTGAATGGGGCGATCGCCACAGGTCTAGATGGGGGACTGGCGGGTCGGCGTAGAAGCTATCTTCTCCGGAGCCCAATAAGGCGGAGCTCCAGTGGGTGAATTCGTCATGGCTGGCGCGATGGATGGGGAAATCGCCGATCAAGGGGACGCCCCATCCATCCAAAGCGATGAAAGCGGTAATTTGACCGCCCCATCGCCGCCAGACCGAAGCGGCTCCAATTGCCCCCGCCACCCCAGCGCTAAAGCTAAGGAAGGTTAAGGGAAGATCCGTTGCAGGGGTTGAGTGATTTGGGGAGAGGGTCTGCTGTTGTAAAAACTGCAGCAGATGAAATGGGGAAAAGGCGGGTTGAGAATGACTGGGAAAGACCAACGCTTGAGCCAGATTTGGAAAGTACTGGGTTAGGGATTGCAAGCAGCTTTCAGTTAATTCTGGCCCATGAACGCCCGGACAGATTATTACAGTCATGCTTCGATCAGCCCCCGAACCCAAAAAAATATGAAATTATGGATTAACTAGAGAACTGTAATCCATCTCACATGCAATTGGAGTCCACCCTTAATCAGCTCAAGGCGGCGTTGCCCAGCGGCCAGCTTCCCTCCAGCTATGGCGTCTATTTCAAAAATACGCTGGTTGCGCTTTGCCATGCCTTAGAGGATCACATCTTACAAACTTCACATGAGTCTGAGGCGCTGCGCCCGCTGGCGCTAGTGACCTTCCAGCGAGGTAAATGGTATTTGCAGGAAGCGGACCGCTATTTTGACCTGGCTCAATGTTGTAGTCATGTGGCGATCGCTGCGATGCCAGAGAGCGGTTTCGCGGACCACAAAACAGGGCAGTTAGGCAACGTATCGCTGATTAATTTGGACAGCGATGATAGTTTAGTTGAAGAATGGAACCTGATTATCCTCGCGCCTAACTATGCCGCAATGGTGCTGTGTCATGAACTTTCTGACGACGACTACCATGCAGACAGCAGGCCAACGACGGACGTTGAGCGAAAATTTTATGGCCTCTGGACCTTTGATCGCCCGCTGGTGGAGAAAACGGCGGAAATTTTGATTCAGCGCTTAGCGCCCTACAACGAGCCGCTAGCCAACCAGTTGCTGCAGCGCCATCGACAAATTAGCTCTGAACTTAGCCCTGTACCAGCGGATTTGAGCGGCGTGGTGTCTCGGATTGTGAATTACCTCCAAAGCAGCCAGCAACAGATCGTCACCGTCAGCCGTCAAACCCGTGAACTGCGAGAGTTGGAAGGCCAAGCTTTGCGGCTGAATCGGAACTTGGCCGCCAATAAGCTGCAGGCGTTTCTGCGTATGGCCCAGCGGATCGATGAACGGGATAAGGCAAATCCGGTCGCCTCGCTTCAAGTATCAGCCTTGGCGGAAACACTGGGGCAAATTCTGGACTTACCTACTTTGAAACTGAGGCGGCTGCGGTTAGCCGGACTGCTATTCCGGATTGGCTTAGCGGAAGCGCCCATTGAGGTGTTTACCCAAACGTCAGAGCAACTGGATAAAGTCAGTCTGGTGTTCTGGCGCGATCGCGCTTTGCTGGGGGCTCAACTCCTATCCTCAATGCGGGAGCTGGCGGGGGTTAGCGAAATAGTTTCAAGTCACCTTGAGCATTGGGACGGCAGTGGTATGCCCGATGGATTGAAGGGGGAGGAAATTCCCCTAGAGTCTAGGATTTTAGGGCTTGTGGCATATTTTCAAGAGCTAACGCAAGCCCGGGGCGATCGCCCGGCGTTAAGCCTGGGGACGGCTCTGGAAAAATGCCAAGAACTCAGCGGCGCCCGTTTCGAGCCAGCCTTGGTTGAGTCGCTGGGTACGGTGGTTCGTCTGGCGGAAATTGGCCTGACGAAATTACCCCAGAAGCCCAGTCAATTGCCCACCGTCTGGCTGGACGGATCGGGGGAGACCAATGAATCGAGGTCGGGGGTAGTTTAATGAGTAATTCGCCTGCCCTGGACCTAGCGGCGATCCACAGTGGTCAAGTCAAGTCGCTAGCCCATGCCCAACTCGCCGGAGTGAATTTAGAAGGCGCCCAACTAGCGGATGTTGATTTATCCCAGGCGACGCTACGGGGCGCCATCTTAACGGGGGCGGATTTGCAGCGGGCGATTCTGCGGGCCAATCTCCAGGGGGCTAATTTGGAGGGCGCTGACCTGCAGCAGGCCGATTGTCGGAATGCAGACCTGCGGGGCGCCTCCCTCTTGGACGCCAATCTAGGGCAGGCTAGCTTTGCGGGCGCATTTCTGGCGGGGGTGACCCTGAACCGGTTGGACTTGAGCGCCCTTGACTTTCGCGGCGCCGATTTACGCGGCGCTAATCTGACTCGAACAATTTTGCAACAAGCCGACTTCAGCAACGCCAACTTATCCGGCGCCGACCTCTCCCAAGCTGATTTAGAAGAAGCCAATCTAAGCGGCGCTATTCTGCGGGGCGCAAACTTAACCGGCGCCAATCTTCTCTGCGCTCAAATCGAACACGCCATTTGGGACGGGGCCATGCTGCAGGGGACCTGCGTTGAGGGCACACCGCTGGCGCATATCCAAACGGAGGACGAAGAGCATTATTGACCACGACGATCTCGTTTCCCTCAATACACCCGGGTCGATTCAGCCTCACGGTGTACTGTTGGCGTTGAGTCAATCTGATCTAACCATTCTGCAAGTTAGCGATAACACTCAAGATTACCTGGGGATTGAACCTCAGGACTTGCTCAATCAGCCCCTCAGCACACTCTTCAGTCCTCAGCAACTAGGGACGGTTGAACAGTCTCTATCCGAACCCTTTGACGGCGTCCTTCCCTTACAGCTGGCCGTAAACACTGCTATTGGAATCAAGCCGTTTGAGGGGGGCGTTCATCTGACAGACGGCGCGGTTATTTTGGAGCTAGAACCGAACGACTCTCCTGACAATGCAAATGGTTTGGGCTTTCACGCCTTAGGGAAAAGGGAGATCGCTAAAATGCAACGGGCGTCAAGCCTAACTGATTTTTTGCAGCATATGGTTATTGAAGTTCAAAAAATCACTGGCTTTGATCGGGTTATGGCGTATCGGTTTGGACCGCAGGGGGACGGGGCTGTCATCGCTGAGGTAAAACAACCAGAACAATCCTCTTATTTGGGACTACATTATCCCGCTACAGACATTCCCAAATTGGTCAGAGACCTGTATCTACGCTGCCCGCTTAGATTTATTCCTGATTTGACAGCTCCCCCTGCTCAGCTGATTCCGGTTCAGAATCCGGCCACTCAACACCCCCTCAACCTAAGCTTATCCATCCTCAGGAGTGTTGATCCTTGTTGCATTGAATACCACACCAATATGGGCGTAAAGGCGCTCCTGGTGATCCCGCTAATTCAGGATCAGCAACTTTGGGGACTGATTTCCGCCCATCATTCCTCCCCAAAATTTCTCCCTTATCCGGTGAGGACGACCTGCGAATTCTTGGGTCAAATGGTGTCGCTAGAATTGGCCAACAAACTGGTTCAGGAAGAATTCGACTACAAGGCCAAACTACAGTCTCTACGGGCCGAGGTGATGGTCTCAGTGGCTGCGTCAGACACCCTTAAAGAGGCGCTGATTAAGCCCGAACCGCGCTTATTGGAGTTAGTGGGCGCAGACGGAGCGGCGCTTTGTCTGGGGGGCGAAATCACCCTGATTGGGGCGACGCCTGCGATTGAGGACATCCAGGCGTTGATGCAATGGGCCGATAGTCAGGTCAGCGACAGCCTGTTTTGCACAGATTCCCTGTCCAAATGCTATCCCCCCGCCGCCGCCTTCAAAGATACCGCCAGCGGCCTTCTATTACTGAAGATTTCTAAGGTGCGGCGCTACTATGTCCTGTGGTTCCGCCCTGAAGTGCTGCAAACCATTGACTGGGCAGGCGATCCCAATGATGCGGTTCAACTTAGCCCCGATGGCCGCGCCCTCTGTCCCCGAGCCTCCTTTGAACAATGGCGGCAGACGGTGCGGTTGACGTCACACCCCTGGAAGCCCTGTGAAGTGGACAGCGCCATAGATTTAAGAAATGCGATCGTGGGCGTTGTCCTGAGTAAGGCAGATGAATTAGCCAAGATTAATTTGGAGCTAGAGCGCAGCAATCAGGAGCTGGCGTCCTTCGCCTACGCTGCGTCCCATGATTTGAAGGAGCCCCTGCGGGGGATTCATAACTATTCAACGTTTTTGCTGGAAGACTATGCCGAAATCCTGGATGAGGGGGGGGTTGATCGCCTCAATACCTTAATTAAACTCAGTCGTCGGATGGAGGCGTTGATTGACGTCCTATTGAAGTTCTCTCGACTGGGACAGGCAAAACTCAATTTAAAGTCGACGGACCTCAACCACGTACTCAAGCGAGTTATAGACGTTTTTCGCATTAGCCGAGAAGAGGATTCGCTGGATATTCGAATTCCTAGATCACTGCCGACCATAGATTGCGATCCAATTTTGATTGGCGAAGTCTTCAGCAATTTAGTCGGCAATGCCCTCAAATATAACGACAGCGCTGAAAAGTGGGTGGAGATCGGTTATTTGACTTCTGATGAGCAAGCGGATCGGGGCCTGTTTTCCCCAAGCCAACCCCTGTCGACCACAACCGTTTTCTATGTCAAAGATAACGGCATCGGGATTCGAGAGCGCCACTTAGAGAATATCTTTCGCTTATTCAAGCGGCTCCATTCCCAGAAGAAATACGGCGGCGGAACGGGGGCAGGGCTGACCATCGCCAAGAAAATTGTGGAGCGCCATGATGGTCAGATTTGGGTTGAATCCATTTACGGTGAGGGAACAACTTTTTACTTCACATTAGATTGTCCGTCACAGACATAACAAAAATATAAAGAAGTTAAGATTTCTGAACATTTGCTTTTAGGCTAGATTCACCTGAATGTTTAATAAATGTCCGATCTCTTAGTCTGCTTTAGTAAGCCTCAATGCCTACGAAATTTTACGATCCCCTGCTGCTGGTAGCAGAAGACAGTGACGAAGATTTCGCCGTTCTGCAACGGTTAATGAAGCAAATGGCGGTTCAGAATCCAATTCATCGCTGTACAGATGGCGACGAAGTTTTAGACTTCCTTTATCAATCTGGGGACGAGATCGGGCAAGAGTCGACTCCAAAGCCGTCGATTATTTTACTGGATCTCAATTTGCCGGGGACAGATGGTCGGGAGGTGCTGGAACAGCTAAAGCAGGATGGCGATTTCAGGGAAATTCCAGTAGTTATTTTTACCACGTCGTCTAATCCTAAGGATGTAGAATTCTGCTATCAAAACGGGG
Source organism: Leptolyngbyaceae cyanobacterium MO_188.B28 (assembly GCA_030065175.1). Taxonomy (GTDB): domain Bacteria; phylum Cyanobacteriota; class Cyanobacteriia; order Phormidesmidales; family Phormidesmidaceae; genus JAKSDM01. The sequence continues at coordinate 16,051 of JASJDH010000147.1, forward strand.
CAAATGGCTATCTAGTCAAACCCGTTAACTCCATCGAATTGCAGAGAACCGTTCAAGCCTTTGTAGACTATTGGCTTGAAGTGAACACATTGCCGAGCTTAGGATGACTGTTTCGGGGGGCGACTTAAGCCGGAACTGTCTGACGGGGTCAGAAGTCAGGAGACAGGAGTCAGAAATCAGAATCCAGTTCTTGACTGACTTTTGAATTCTGTGTTCCTTCTCTACTGGATAGTCTTCTATCCCAGTGAAAATTTCTCGTTTGAAGCTGAAACCCTGTTTCTGTTTGCGGTCTGAACTTCTATTATTTTTAAAATTTTGTTAAATTTAATATTTCCTTTACAATTAGGGTGTTTGAGCTAGACTTTGAAGAGGGTTAATTCTGAAGTCTCGTTTGTATTCTGCTTTACTGCAGTCTCCCGATAACAAACGTTATCCAGGCGTAGGGCCACTAAAGTCGGAGCGATCGCTTGTAGGGAAGATCTTATGCAAAATGCCTCAATGCTACTCATCGTAGATGATTGCGCGGAGGATCGCGAGGCCTATCGTCGTTATTTGCTGAAGGATTCTCACCAGTCCTATCAAATTATCGAAGCGGATGATGCGGAGGACGGTCTTAATCTGAGCCAGGAATCCCTATGTGATGCTATCTTGCTTGATTTTCAGCTGCCAGATATGGATGGCTTGGAGTTTCTGGACAGACTGAAGGGGAGCCATGCGGAAACCCCCGTAATTATGTTGACGGCCCATGGGGATGAAGAGGTGGCCGTCCAGGCAATGAAGCGGGGAGCCCAGGATTATTTGGTTAAGCATCACCTGAAGCCAGAAGTGTTGCAGTTAGCTGTCCGCAATGTGATTAAGCAGAATCGTTTGCAGAGACGGCTCGGTAAAACCCAGGAGCATCAGCGTTTAATCGCCACCATCGCTCTTCGCATCCGCCAATCCCTTGATTTGCAGCAGACTTTGGATACGGCGGTTGCGGAGGTGCGACAACTGCTGAAGTGCGATCGCGTCGTCGTCTATCAGTTGACTCCTAACCTGACCGGTAAAATTGTAGCTGAGTCGGTGGCGCCGAATTGGCCGCCGATATTGGGCTATTTAATCTCTGATCTTGACTTTCAGTTGGGAGAACCTGAAGACAATTCGGAGGAAAGTAAAAAAACGATTCACAATATCTATCAGGCGGGGTTGAGTCAGGGACATGTGGATCTGCTCACCCATTTTGAAGTCAAAGCAAACCTGTCGGCGCCGATTACGTTGAGCGGCATTGGCGGGGCGCCGCCTAAACTTTGGGGCATGCTGGCCGCTCACCAATGTTCCAGTACGCGCCGTTGGCAAGCGGATGAAATCGAAATCCTGGATGCGTTGTCGGTCCAGCTTGCGATTGCGATTCAACAAGCGGAACTGTTGGCGCAAACCCAAACCGCCCTGGAAAAGCAAAAGGAACTCAACAACTTCAAGTCGCAGATTATCGCCACGGTTTCCCATGAGTATCAATCACCGTTGGCGGCAATCCTGGCTGCGGCGTCTACGCTTTCCAACCATGGCGACGAATTAAACGAGTCCACTCAACAACACTTTCTGCAAATTGTTGAACAGAAGGCCAAACACATGTCTAACCTGGTGAGCGACATGCTGGCGGTGAACCAGGCGGAACTGAACAAGACTCAATTTAATCCCG
>JASJDH010000148.1 GCA_030065175.1 Leptolyngbyaceae cyanobacterium MO_188.B28
ACTAACGGTTAACTGGCGGGCTGGTGTCTGACTGGTTCGATATCGCAATAATATCTGGTAGCCGCTGGCGTCGGCTGATTGGTAACCACCAGATCCCGGATTCAGTATAGGAACTTTGACGTTGCCGATAAATATCGACTTGTCATCATAGGCAATGGGGGGCGTCGGTGATAGATAGGCCAGCGCTACCCTTAGGGCAAAGGAGTAAGAGGGCTTATCTGATGGGCCAACAAGCAGCAGGTTACGCCGCAGCACTCCATCGGGATCGAAAACTAAATTATCAAACCCAATTCTTTCCCAGGGCACCATTTTTGGGGGGGGAACCTCTCCCAGTTTGGGACCGTTGCCCAGATTCATGATTGCAATCAGATTATCAGCCTTCAATTGGGTCGCCAGTTCAGAGGTTGCAGATAATCGATATAGGTTGAGGCCAATGACTTTTGGGTCGTGGCGTTGCAGTGTTTGCAGCAATTTTGCTAACTTCTGTTCTGAAAGGGGCCAGACAGCTTGCTGAATATCTTGCTCTGTTATTCCCACAATCAACAGCCGTGGGTCAGAGGTAGGATTGATTTCTTGTGAGCGGATTAAATGGTCAAAGATAAAAAGTTCTAGCGCTTCGAGCACCTCAAGTTTTTTGGCCCCGGTGAGAAGACTTGTCGTTAAAAGACTTGCAAATAAAATTGAGCGTCCCCCAACCGAGAACCTCAGGGCTATCCGTTCAGCCAATCCGTTAATCCAGTGCTTGCTGAGATAGGCCCAAAACTGCATAATTGAATGGCTACATACGGAGCATCTGAATAAGATAAGCAAAAATCTCTAACACGTGTTAATCCAAGCTGGCGTCTTTAAATCCTAAGGTTCGTGTCCAAACTTTTTCACCATGACTTCAGAGAAGAAAAAACTTGATCTTAAGACATTAGTGATAGGGTGAGTGCAAAAATCGTTCAATTATTCTCCAGGCAGAGGAGGAAAAATGGCCAATACGTACTCTCTTCAGTTTGCCCAATTTTGGACAGAATGGACCAAAAACTGCAGCTTTGAATGGCTATGCGCCTTGTCTTTGAAATTCTTTATACCCATGCTATCTCAACCCAGCCACTGGGCGTTCCGTGGCATTGCAGCCAAGAAATTTCAGACGGAAAGGAATGCTCTTGGCGCAGAATATCTTTCTGTAGATGCTAGCAATGAGAAGTCAGAAGCCTGTTCCTGTCTGGCTCCTGACTCCTGCTGCTTAGGATCTGGCAAAGGTCTTCTTGCTTGTGTTAAAGTGAAGCCTCAACACTTAACCGAGAGACTTAACCGAAAGTTTCAGGTTTTAGAGTTCAAAGCACCAAGTATGTTCCGCCTCCTTGATCACTTCCCACTGGACGTTCGTCTCGTTCATCTCCTGTCTCCGTCATGCTGAAGCCTGGTGCATGGAGGAGAGCCAAGCTGAGCAAAGATAAGCTGAGAATCATTGAAAAGCTACGGCGCGAGATGGAGAGTCTGATCAATACTGTTTTCATAGTGACGCTGGTTGCAATGGCTGAAGGACGGAATGATTTGCATCAACGGTCTCGGTCACTTGGACGCATCAAAATCCACCCGGGAGAATAATGACTTCCCTCAGGATTAGAGCGGCCAATGCCTGATTCGTTTTTGCAGTGCTTGTATTATTTTTTGCAGATAAGCTGCCTGAGTCGATATCAAAATCCTGTCTTCACAGGACCCTTAAATCCCTATGAAAGTTATGGAATGCGGGTTTGACAGATGCTCCGTAAGATAGTTGACTACTCATCTCTGAGTAGAGATATATACAAATCTGCTATCGTAGCGATAAGGCGGCTGAAACTATGAATATCAAGTCTCGCAGGGCATGATTAGATGGGTTGCTTTCTGAATAGCTGTAATGCCTGTATGGTTCTAGAGATCGTTCAAGTTATGGAGACCTCTTCGAGCACTTTTTATCCTTTGAAAGTATGCACTTCTGATTCCTGAAGTATTAAAGTTTCCTTATCTACCTAGATAGAGAATTGGAGATGCTTGCAGGCGCAGGGGTTGACGGATCGTGCGTCTGGTATAATGAATGTAATCTCTTTGCATTTGGAGCTATGGATACTGAGTGAAGACGGTTGTCATAGTGACTCAGGCATCGCACCCAGGAACTGCTTATGTTCCGTACATTCCAATACTAAGAGTTTCCCGTGAGAAATCCTTCAGCCAAATCGCTCATTCAATCGCTGCACTTGAGTGCATATGTGATTTCACCGTATTATGCCGGTTCCAAAGGGTGGTCTTTCCAGACGAACCCATGTGCATTCCACTAATTTGTTGGCTGCTTGCTGGCGGGGAGAACGTGCTTTTGCAAGCGATCGCCCTACGAGAGGAGAATAATGCCGCCAAGAGTTCTCCACTTGTGGTGAAGTGGGGCGATCTTATCCACTATTTCAGATGAACTGTGCAGATTGTCCACTTTTTGCACATATCTAGGTGAGATATGTCAGCGCTTCATGAATTATCTGGGTTTCGGCGCATAACTCGGATCTCAATATTCTAAATGTGCAGATTGTCCAATCTCGCCGTTGAGTCTTTAGGGCCGCTTGATCGATTTATGGCCTAATTGTTTTGAGCCTCTTGCATATCGTTGATTGGTCAGGAATCCGCCTAGCAAGAATCCCCAAATCAAGCCGGTAATGTGGCCTAAAAAGCTGACTTCTGGCGTGGCGAGGTCGAAAACAACTTGAAAGCCAACAACCCAGACAATAAATTGTAACCGCCGAATTGCAATGCGAGATTTTTCCCGGCGCCAACCGTCTAACAGCAAGGCTCCCACCACGCCCAGCAATCCCATAATAGCGCCAGAGGCCCCCACCACCAGTTGATTTGGGGCCTGCATAACAAACGCCAGAATGGTAATCGTCAGCATCGAACTCACCCCACTAAAAAAGTAGGCAAGGAGTAATCGACGCGCGCCTAATGTCGTTTCTAAAAATGCGCCAAGGAAGTAAAGGGCTAGCATGTTCAGCAACAGATGTAAAAATCCGGCGTGCAGGAAGGTGGAACTCAATAACCGCCACCACTCTCCCCGTAAAACGGCTGATGGAGCGAGGCCGCCAAGTCGATATAAATTGTCTAGATTGTCTAGATCCTGACTACCGCTAGAAAAGACTTGCAGAATAAACACCAAAACATTAACGCCAATTAATCCCCAGACGGCGAAGACTTTTCTAGACCAAATTCCCTGACTTAAATCATATTGAGCCTCCTGTTGGATCGTTCTTTTCAGCCGATGGAGAATTTCCTGTGACTCGTGGGTGAGGCTTGGTTCTGGATTGACCTGTCGATGGGATAACCGCCAGTCGATAGCGTGTCTTCGAGCGGCGTCGACATGCTCACGTAACGCCAATAATTTTTTTTGGGCGGCGGCTTCATTGCCTGCCGCGAGTTCAGCCGTTGCTAGCCAAAACTCATGAATGGCGGGTGAGTAGCTCGCCAGGGGGCCTTTGCATAATCTTCGAACTGACTCAACTTGGCCGCAAAACGCCAGTGCAAACAGGCGGACGAGATTTATCGAAGTCTGATTAAATTGCCGCTCAGCGTTACCTCTAAAGTGATCTAACATTTGAAGCAAGCCATTGAGATCTCCTGTTTCTCCTAGGGCCCGTAAGTAGTGGATTCCCAGAGAGGAATGATTCAATATTGTTTTTTCTGAAAAATTATCCTGAATCCATTTCAATAAGTCATCCCACCGACCTTCCAGCCGATAAATTAGCGCTGTGGCGAGTCGACTGCTTGAGAGGGTTTTACGGCAACGTCTGAAGATCTTCTGCGCCTCTTCGGTATGGCCTTGATGCCCTACCTCTAGCGCATGGAGGAAGTCGGGATAATCAAGTAGGCCATCTGCTGGGTGTAGCCAACGCAAGCAGGTTGCCAGTTTACGGGCTTGACTAAATTTTTCTTGGGCGACTAAGCGATTTATCCAGGCCAAGCCAAGACAAGGAATGATGATAAATAACCCCCAGAGTCCACCGCTGATCAGTCCCGCCCAATCAGGCGCTAACCAATAGCTGCCCGCCAATACGCTCAAGATGAGTCCAGATACGATGACCCAGCCGCGGGGTATCGAGACAGCTCTGAGTATGATTAACAGGCATGAAAGCCCGACAAGCTGAATCAGAATAGTATTGAAACTCATGAAGATTGGAGGAAACAGCTATTGAGATCATAAGTAGATTTTGTGGCGAGTGTACCGTTGATCTCAGCGACAAGAACGGGTTGAGGGTAATACCCCGTTGAGGAGGGGGCAGCCTTGTGCGATTGAGAGGGGGTTGACTGTTGCCTCGCTTAATAATTCATTTTTGATTTTAGTGAGTGATTTTAGTGAGTGATTAATTCGGTTTAGATGTTGGGGGGTTGACGCTATTGCCGGATAGTAATTGCTTGATTGTTTCAAGAAGATCGGCTCGACTATAGGGCTTTTTGAGATAAGCGTCAGCCCCTTGGTCTGTGCCAAAGTAAGGATCTAAATCAGGGCCTCGACTTGTGCACATAATGATGGGGATGTGCTGGGTTCTCACATTACTTTTGAGCTGGCGGCACACTTCGTATCCATCCATTCTAGGCATTTCAACATCAAGGGTGACTAGACTAGGGATGGTAGTCTTAACCGCAGCTAAGGCGTTAACGCCATCATCCGCTTCAATGAGATGAAGCCCGTTCTGTTGCAAGATTTTCGAGACGATACGGCGTTCTACGTGAGAATCATCAACCACCAATACATGAGCCATTAGATTGAACTGTTTAACTCAATAACTGCTACTGCAAACTATGTTTTTAAGAGACCCTTGGATGAAATTTCCGAATTGAATTTCGGCTGAGATGATCTCACGTTTCAAGGCGTTTCATTGGCGACTGACTGCTTGTGGCGACTGACTGCTTGATTTCGCGGTTAACAGACTTGTTTAGTTTGAATGACATTCTGATTAATAGGTATCTCTAGACATTAATTCAGGAGAGCACCTTCACATATATGCAAATTATTACAAAAGTACACAAAAGGCGTTTGGTTTTTGGTTGCCTCATTAGAGCGCTTTGGGGGCGTTCCCATGCAAACGGAACGCTATCCTCGGTGAGGTATCACAGGTTGAGTGAGACCTTTGCGGATCCTGCTGGTATAGGAATAACGGTAAGAAGACTGTTCTAAACACTTTGAATCCTGTTTTAGTTTCGATGAATCGTATCGATTGACACTACTATCTCCTGGTTAGCCATTTGGTAGAACCTGCTGGATTAAGAGGGCTGTCCACTCGGCTATCCACCTGACTCATCAACGTTATCCAGCATGAGACTCAGATATGGATGGAGTCTTTCATTGGGCATCAAGGCGAGCAAGCCTCAACCCGTACTCTCCCGGATGTTATTCTAAGTAGGCCGGGGCAGTGGTTCAATGGGTTACATCAGGATTGAATCTACCATGGCTTTGGGATCCAAGCGGTAGATAACACTCTTCGTTGAACTTTGGTTCTAGTGTTTGTAGCAATCGCTCTTTTTGTGCGGCTGCGTGCAGGGTGTCATGAATCCACTTTAGGCGCTGTTCGGGGGATATCGAACTCAGTATGGCATTGACTGCCGAACTAGGTTGAATGGGCGTATCCGCCCCAATTATTAGCTGATAGAGTTGATTTGCGTTCGATATGATGACGATTTCCTGTTTCAGGTCATCGAGTTGTTGTTGTAACTGTTCGGTGGTGGCTGATTGAGGGAAAGAATGAGAGCATCCGTAGGACCGAGTTAATGCTGTGATGACAACATTGGTTTTGCTTTGTCCGGTGGCTTGAGCTTCAGCCTCGATCGCTTCAATCAGCTCAGAGGGGAGTCGGAATGAAACTGTCTTATTCGCCATTTAGAGTAATAACGCAGTGGCTATTGAACGATTCGACGTGACCAGAATGCAGACATCGCGTAAATGACTTGCAAAAGACGCCAAACCAATGGCGATTGAAAATCAATGGCGGTTTATTGGGCGTGTGATGCCTGCCTGGGGGATGCAGGGGAGAGAATAAGCGCATTCCTGTTTAGCAAGAAATAGAGTTATGGTCTATTTCCTTGGCCTTTGAAATTTTCTTCAAGCAGTCTGACTGACCATACTGTGATCCAGCATCACTTGGAAGAGTGGGTAGATGAACGGACTCTACTCATTGGACGTTCGTAATCACTGTAAACCTCTTTAATCAGTGTAAATCGCTCAATCCTAGCAAGGCTATGGAGCAGATTCGATCCTGGCTGCGCTCTGATGTAATTTTTGCATGACGCCCGATTAATGCTTATAAGAGGTCAGGGTTTCTTCTTCATCTAGGACTTCTCTGGCTTTCTGTCGAATTCCTTCTTGCGCGGATCCTATGAACAAACCGATAGCGGCTCCCACAATTGCGTAGTGTAAGTGGGAGTTTGGATTGCGATCGCCTCTGTTAATTTCCGCCAGAGCTAACCCCAGCACTGAACCCAGAATGCAGGTAATGAGTCCACAAAAAAGAACGCTGCGCATATTCATATGTTTGTACTCCCTTCTTGTCCCCAAACGACCCCTATTTATTAACTATTTCAGACCTGGCGATATCTGACGGGCTGATGTCAGATTTTTTAACAACTCGCTAGGAATCGATTGGGGATAGGGGACAGGGGGAGAGTTTACAGATCGAGAGTCTTTTAGGGCTCCAGCCCAAAGTGGGTAATGATCACCGGGCAAGGATTCAGCATCCCGTCTCTAGCTGACTCCTGACTTCTGACTTCTGACTTCTGACTGCTTGCTCCCCTAGAACATTCCGCCTTCAGGTCATACCTTTTTTCTAAAGTTCACAGGTTAATAATTTTGCTAGGAAATTATTCGTCATTCTTGATCCGTAGGGGGAATTCCACCAGCGGGAAGGATGGCAGCCAATGGGGGCGTTCAAGCTGTAATCCAGTTTATTGCAGGGGAGCCATTGGTTGTTTGCCCGCCAGCCTAAGCGTTCCCCCCACTTTTCGATGAGGGCTTGATCTTTTGCGACTGTGGAATTCATGTCGCCGCCAAGCTCTTGATAGATTTGAACTTGGACGCTGAAGCCAAAGCGGCCCTGGCTGCTTTGTAACCAAAGTTGGTCTATGACGGTTAGGGCGTTACAGGGGAATTTTTTGATGTCGTCGGGTCTAAGTTCTTCCAAATCTGGCTGTTCCGCGACATCCTGGATGAGTTTAATAGTCTCTTTATCTGCGTCAAACCAGTTCCCTGCGGCTAAATAGGCTTGGAGTGGTTTGTATCGATGGGTGTCTGCAACCAATAGTTGATTGCTTTCTAACTGAGCGATGCGTTCCGCTAAAGCGGTTTGTTGGTCTAACTGGTCTTCAATTTTTGCCAAGCGATCGCTCAATTGACTCAGTTGGGTCTGAATGCCTGCTAACTGCTGGATCAATTGGGAGGCCTGTCCCATATCAAGGCTTTTATCAAGACTGTCCATACCTATTTCATGCCTGAGGAGAGAGGAACTTTTACGCTTTCGTCGGTGATTTCTTTCGCTTGTCTGGGCTGACGACCGTTGCCCGTCAGGAAGCGATCGCTGAGGGATTTAATCACAATGTATAGGATGGGAACCACGAAGAGACTCAGGAATGTGGCGATAAACATCCCGCCAAATACCGCTGTCCCGAGAGATTGGCGGCTGCCTGAGCCGGCTCCGGTGGCGATGACTAAGGGAAAAATACTGCTGAGGGTTGAGATGGCGGTCATCAGAATCGGCCGCAACCGCTGCTGAGCAGCTTCCAGAGCCGCTTGGGTAATTGATAACCCTTGTTCACGCAGTTGATTAGCGAACTCAACAATCAAAATCGAGTTCTTGCTGGCTAACCCAATCAGCATCACTAATCCAATTTGGCAGTAGACATCGTTGGGTAACCCGCGTAATGACTGAGCAAATAGTGCGCCGCAGATCGCCAACGGAACTGCAAACATGATGATGGCTGGGTCGACATAGCTTTCATACTGGGCGGCCAGAACCAGGAAAACGAAGACCAGACCTAAGCCGAAGATGATCGGGGCCTGAGCGCCGGATTCAATCTCTTCCAAGGCGGTTCCTGACCACTCGAAGCCAACGCCGTTTGGCAAGACCTGCTCAGCAACTTGCTCCATTGCTTGAAGGGCGTCCCCAGAACTGGACCCTGGGGAAGGGGCTCCATTGATCTCAATCGATCGATACAGGTTGTAGTGGTTAATGGTTTGAGCGCCGACTTTAGGCGTCACGGTGACTAAATTGCCCAGTTGAATCATTTCGCCTAATTCAGATCGGACATAGAGTTTTTTGATGTCGTCCGGATTAGAACGGAACTGTTCATCTGCCTGAACATAGACCCGATAGGTGCGTCGCTCTAAAGTAAAGTCGTTGACATAACGGGATCCCAGATAGGTTTGCAGGGTGTTGAAAATTTCATCGACATCCACCTGCAGAGACTTGGCTTTGTTGCGGTCCACCTCAATTTCAAGTTGGGGTGTATTGGCGGCGTAAGTGCTAAACACGGCTTGTAAGTTGGGATGGGTATTGGCCGCCCCAAGCAGTTGGCCCATTGTTTGCAGAAGTGTATCGAGATCCAGATTGCCGCGACGGTCTTGCAATTGGAACTGGAAGCCGCCAAAACTGCCTAATCCCTGAATGGCGGGCGGGTTGACGGGGAAGATCCTGGATTCGGTAATTTGGGAGACGATGGGAAATAAACGACCAATAATAGCTTGGGCCGATTGACCGGAGCCGCTCCGCTCTTGCCAGGGTTTGAGGGTAGTGAAGATGACACCGCTATTGGCGGTGTTTCCACTAAAGCCAAATCCTCCTACCGCAAAGGTCGCCCTGACTTCGTCTATTTTCAAGATTTCTTCTTCCACCTGACGCATAACGTCACTGGTGTAATTAAGGGAAACCCCTTCAGGTCCTTGGACAATGGTGATGAAATAGCCCTGGTCTTCATCTGGGAGAAAAGCGGAGGGGACGGAGGTATATAGCCAAAAGGTTAAGGTCAAAAGCGCTGCAAAGACAGCCAAAACAAGCAGCTTGATGCGGTTCAAAAACCCTAAGGCTTTTCTGTAGCTTTGGCGCAGCCAATCCAGAAATCGATTAAAGGCGTTAAATCCCGACCCTAACCAGCCTCGACGCTGGGGCTTCTGACGCAGCAGTAGGGCGGATAGGGCAGGGGTGAGGGTAAGCGCATTGAAGGTGGAAACGGCGATCGCAAATGCAATCGTCAGCGCAAACTGCCGATAAAGCGCGCCTGTGGTGCCTGGGAAGAAGGCCACCGGGACAAACACCGCCATTAGCACTAAAGAGGTGGCGATCACCGCCCCAAATAATTCGTGCATCGATTCAATGGCGGCGCGACGGGCCTTCATGCCTTCATTCTGAATTTTGCTGGTAATGTCTTCGACCACGACGATGGCGTCATCCACCACCATCCCTGTGGCTAAGGTCAGGCCAAATAGGGTCAAGCTATTAATGGAAAAGCCGAAGAGTCTAACAAAGGCAAATGTGCCGATCAATGCGACGGGAATTGTGATGGCGGGAATTAAAGTAGTTCGCCAGTCCTGGAGGAAGATAAAAATCACCAGAACCACTAATCCCACCGCTTGGATTAGGGTCTGAAGCACTTCCGCCAATGACTGTTCGACAAACTCCGTGGTGTCAAAGCCAATGCCGTATTCCATACCTGGAGGAAATTCTTCCGCCATCTGGGCCATCGCGTCTTTAACGCCGCGAGCAGTTTCCAGCGCATTGCTGCCCGGCAATTGGGTAATGCCGAGTCCAATCGATTCATTTCCCCGGTATCGTAAGAAAGTGCCATAATTTTCAGCGCCCAGTTCCGCCCGCCCCACGTCTTTGAGCTTGATCAAGGCGCCATCCTCAGTCGTGGCTAATACTAGCTCTTCGAATTCAGAAAGATCGGTGAATCGGCTGACGGCTCGCAAATCAATTTGATACCGGTTATCCGCCCCCGTCGGCGGTTGTCCAATTTGTCCCGCGCCGATCTGGATATTCTGTTCTTCTAAGGCGTCGACTACATCTTGAGCCGTCAAATTGCGGCTAGCTAACCGGCTGGGATCCAACCACAGACGCATAGCATAGGTTCGTTCGCCAAAGATTTGCACATTCCCTACGCCGTTCACCCGCCGGAGGGCGTCGACCATGTACAAATCGGCATAGTTACTCAGGAAAACATTGTCATAGGTTCCATCTTCCGAGTACAAACTCATGGCCAGCAAAAAATTGGCGTTCTCTTTGCTGACCGTTACCCCTAATTGCCGAACTGACTCAGGTAAACGGGGTTCGGCTAACGAGACGCGGTTTTGGACGTCTACTGCGGCGATATCTTTGTCCCGGGAGGCGTCGAAGGTGATCGTAATCGAGCTGGCGCCAGTATTACTGCTGCTAGAGGTCATATACCGCATGCCCTCGATCCCGTTGATTTCCTGTTCAAGGATTGTCGTGACGCCATTTTCAACGGTTTCAGCATCCGCCCCCGTGTAGTTGGCGGCGACGGTGACTTGGGTGGGGCTGATATCGGGGTATTGGGCGATCGGGAGGGTGGGAATGCTGATAACACCCACCAGAAGAACAATCAGAGCGCACACTGTGGTTAGAACAGGACGCTTGATGAAGAAATCAACAAACATAGAGTTTGGGGATTAAGGGGTAGGGGAGTAGAGGGGACAGTGGGAAGAAGAAGATGGGGGGCGGGGGCAGTGGATGGGTGGATGGGTGGATGGGTGGATGGGATGCGATTTTGCTGCGGTTCCTTAACCAATGACCAATGACCAATGGCAAGTGACAAAAATCCGAAATTCTTTGGGAGAGAGGGAGCGTGTAGGGGAAGTGAAAATTTTAAGGAGTGGCTGGGGACTGGGCTGTCTCGGGGGTGATGGGTATGCCGTCGGTTAGATTGAGAATGCCCGTGACAATTAACTGTTCGCCCGGTTCGAGTCCTTCGATGACTTGATAGGAATTGCCGTGTATGTCCCCCAACTGGACAGGTTTTTGTCGCGCCACTTGTTGAGTTTCGCCGGATTCGGCTTGGGTTTCTGATTCAACCACAAAGACGAAGGTCTGGCCAGCCAGCCGGGATACGGCTTCGGTGGGAATCAAGATGCCTGGCTGTTGGCTCCAGATAATGCTGGCTTCTACTTTTTGGGCGTCCCGCAGACGGGCGTTGGGATTGGCGAATAGGGCCTTGACTAAAGTGGCTTGACTATCGGCGTTGGTTTGAGGCGAGATAAAACTAATTCGCCCCGTTGCAAGCGGAGTCTCTTCGCCAAATTGGGCGAGTTCTACCGGCAGCCCGACCTCCATTTGATTGATGTCTCCTTCCGATACTGGGAGTTCAAGCTCTAGGGTTTGGTTTTGGGTAATGGTGGTGAGGATATCGGCTTCAGTGACGTAATCGCCGAGTTTGACGGGGATATCGCCAACCATACCGGCGATGGGGGCCACCACGGTCTTATCGAGTAAGTCTTCACGAATGGCGGCGGAGTCTGCTTCTGCCTGAGTCAAGGCGGCGTTGGCTTGGGCTAAGCTGGCTTGAGCGGCTTGAATCCGTTCTTTATCGGCTTGCAGGTTGGCGATCGCAGTGTCTCGATCCCGAATAATCAGATCTAACGTTTGCTGGGACTGGGCCCCTCGCTCAACTAAATATTTGGAGCGTTCGATTTCTTCATTCTGGAGATTGACTTCCGCCGCCGCCCGAGCCCTCTCCGCTTCTGCCGTTCTCAGTTCAGCTTGGGCGCTGTCCCGAGCGGCTCTAGCGGCGTTGATGTTAGCCAGAGCAGCGCTCAATTCCGCCTGACTGCGCTCGGCGCTGAGCTGCACAATCTGATCGCCTGGTTGGACTGTCTCGCCAGACGTCACGAATATTTGCGTCACTCGACCGGTCGCCTCAGGCCTGAGGGAAACCCTTTCTTGCGCTTCTAGGGTGGCTACATATTCAGAACTATCTTTAACCTCAACGGTTTCTATGCGTTGAATCTTGACCGGGACGCTTTGGGGCGGCCCAAACCCTTGAGGCGGGCCGCCGGAATTAAATTGACGCCAGATTAAAGCGCCGCCGCCAGCGAGGAGGAGCAGCGCAAACATTGTCCAAATCCAGGAGTTTTGTTGAGAGGATTGCGGCAAGCTATCAGATGACTGACTGACAACGGTCGCTTGAGATTCGGGAGCTTCCATTACTTTTGCATCGTTAAAAACATGAAGATCCGATTAGAAGTAAATCAGGGGCGGGGCTTAGCTGATGCTTTGACCTCACTCGTCATCTCGGGCAAAAAAACAAATCATAGTTTTGACGGATCAACCCACTTCGCAGGGAAATCCCGAGGTGGGAATGGACTGGGAGACAGTCAAACCTGGAATGGTTTGAAAAGGGGAAAGATTAAAAATAAGGCCTGAACTAGTTGACTGGCTGATAGTATGTCGCCTAATTACTTTATATTAAAGCGCATACGATGGATATTGTGGGGCCTCTTTGATTGATCTATCTATAGTTCTATGGATAGGAATCTATCAATTTAATCGAGTCAATCTAATCGGAAACGAAGCGGGAAGACCGAGTTGTAGATAGATTTGGGAAGACTGGACCTAAGCAAAGGAGGGTGGGGACAATCAGATTTGAGATCGCTTAGGATGTTATTCTGATTACCAATGTGAATAATGGCTACCTGCTAAAACTGGTGGGTATTAAGTCATACACTGCCTGTGGATTTTGTTCATTATGACTGCCAATATCTCTCGTTCTTTTCAGTCGTCTGCCGCCAAAGCGCCTCGAATTTTTACCAGTGCTAATAAGCGGGAAGTTGTCCCTGAAGAGCTCAATCAGTTATTTGTCCGAGTGGGGCAACCCCTCCGCAATCTAGATAAACTTAAAATAGCGCTGCAGCATTCATTTCTCTGTGTCACCGCTCGCTTGATTGGCGATCACACATTGGTGGGATTTGTCAGGGTCAGCGGCGACGGCGTATTTAACGCGACAGTTTGGGATTTTGTAGTGGATCCCAGTATTCCAAATATAGAAGACGCCAAAGCTCAGCTAATTCTCAGGTTAAAGCGGGAGATTAAGCGAACCTTACCCCATTGCGCCGTTTCTATGTTTGCTAACCCGCAAGATTTGCATTTGCTCTCTCGGGCTAACTTTGCGGAGGATGAAAAAGGGATTCAGGCGATGGGCTTGAGATAGACATTCTACTTATTATTGCTAGCTATCCCAGGGTATGTTCGATGGCTCGCTCCCCGCTTCAGGATTTATCGGAAAACTCCGTTCAACCGCTCAATATCAAGACAAAGCTTGCTTTTGGCTCCGGAGAACTGGGCAAGGAGATGCCCGGCAGCATTCTCGTTTTCTATATACTGTTTTTCCTGACGAATGTCGCTGGCTTAAACCCTGCTTTAGCTGGCGGCGTTTTGATGGTGGGCCGGATCTGGGACGCCATTAGCGATCCGATGATTGGTTGGCTGAGCGATCGCACCCATTCTCGCTGGGGCAGACGGTATCCCTGGATGCTGTTTGGGGCGGTCCCTCTGGGGCTTTGTTTTTGTCTGCAATGGTGGGTTCCGCCAACCCCGCACCCTTGGGCTTTGTTTGGCTATTACAGCCTGATGGCGATTTTACTATTTACGGCTTTAACGGCGGTGGCGATTCCGCACGCCGCCTTGGCGGCGGAACTGACTCAGGGCTATGACGAACGAACCAACTTGGCGAGTTTCAAATCTTCATTTAGCATTGGCAGCAGTATTTTAGGCTTAGTTCTGGCGCAATTCATTTTTGCGTTGATTGCCGATGATCAACGGCAATATTTGATTTTGGGCGGCGTGATCGGCGCCCTCTGCATTATCTCGGTGGGGCTCTGTGTCTGGGGCACTCACCAACGTTACTGGCGGATGCATGCAATTCGCCAAGCCTCGCCGCCGGATCCGTCGTTATCCATCTGGCGACAGATTCAAATTGCCTTTAGTAATCGACCATTTGTGTATTTGGTGGGGATTTATCTATTTTCTTGGGTAGGCCTACAAGTGTCGGCGGCTATCTTGCCGTACTTTGTGGTGAATGTGATGGCGCTGGCGGAGAACCACTTCACCCAAATGGCGCTCGCCGTTCAAGGAACCGCCCTAACCATGATGCTGTTTTGGGGGTATCTGGGTCAAAGAATCGGTAAACGGGCGATCTACTGTCTGGGGATTCCCGTTACCCTTGTGGCGTTGGTGGGCTTCTTTCTCCTACAGCCTGGGCAAATTTTACTGATGTATGGGTTAGGGGTGATGGTTGGCATGGGGTTGTCAACTGCGTACCTGGTCCCCTGGTCCATGCTGCCCGATGTGATTGATTTAGACGAGTTAAACACCAGTCAGCGGCGGGAGGGTATTTTCTGCGGTTTTTTAATTCAAGTGCAAAAGCTAGGAACCGCGCTATCAATTTTTTTGGTGGGTAAAACCTTAGACTGGGCTGGATTTGTCTCCAGTGTTGCGGGGCAAGCGCCTACCCCTCAACCTGAGTCCGCCTTGTGGGCGATTCGATGGCTGATGGGTCCTGTGCCGGGTTTAATTCTGGCGATGGGGGTGGTTGCGGCGGTGTTTTATCCCATTAGCCGGGATGTTCACCAATCAATTTTGCTCAAGCTGAGTCAGCGAGAGGCGTCATGAACCGATATTAGAGATCTGCTGTTTGGGGCTGGGGTGAGGGGAGACAGTATACGGTAGGCAGTAGGCGGGGAGATTGGTCTGGCATACCGCCTACTCAGGATAGGTTGGCAATGGCGACAGGCGCAATGGGGTCAGCGATGGCGAACCCAAAGACCTGAGCATAGAAATAAAGTTCTGCTTCTAGAGCGCGTTTAATATTTTCGGCTTGTCGAAAGCCGTGCTGTTCTCCTTCAAATAATAGGTAGGCAACTGGGAGCTGTTTGGATTTTAGGGCTTCAACCATCTTTTCTGCTTGGTTGGGGGGCACCACTTTGTCGCCATCCCCCTGGAAGAAAATGATCGGACAGGCCAGTTGGTCCAGGTGGTTAATCGGCGAGCGGGCTTGATAGAGAGGTTGCTGGTCTGGGTATGGCCCAATTAAGCTGTCGAGGTAGCGGGATTCAAATTTATGGGTGTCTCGGGTTAGGGCTTCCAGATCACTGACGCCATAGTAACTGGCGCCTGCCTTGAAGACATCGTGAAATGTCAGCGCCGCCAGAGTGGTATAGCCGCCAGCGCTGCCGCCGCTGATGGCCAGACGATCGCCATCGACTTTATCTTGGTTAACCAGGTATTGAGCGCCATTGATGCAGTCTTCGACATCGACGATCCCCCATTGTCCTTGAAGCCGCTGTCGATAGGCGCGGCCGTAGCCAGTACTGCCGCCATAGTTGACATCTAGCACGGCGATGCCGCGACTGGTCCAGTACTGTATGCCGAGATTCAAAATGGTGGACGTCGCCGCTGTCGGTCCTCCATGACTTTTCACCAATAGAGGCGGTCGTTCCTTGCTGGGGGCTTGATAATCTCGGTTGTGGGGCGGGTAGTAGAAGGCGTGGGCGGTGAGTCCATTGGCGGTGGGAAATTCGATGGGTTCAGGGCTGGAAAGATATCCCGGATCGAGGTTGATTTCGCTGGCGCGACGCAACACCTCCATCCGGTTTGTGGCTAGATTTAGACAGGCGATCTCGCTACACACTTGTGGTGAGCCGCCCATAAAGACAGCGTATCCAGCACCCACCTTTAACCCGCTGATACTTGAATAGGGAGTTTCGATGGGGGATAGGGACTGGGTTTTAGTGTCCAGACGCGCTAATTGTTGACGTCCATGCTCGCTATAGGTGCAGATGAGGGCATGGCTGGACTCAAACCCATAGGTCGACATGGCGAATCCCCACTGGGGCGCTCCGAATTCGGCTTCTTTTGGGCATAGGGGGTGGATTTGGGCCCCATCCCAGCAGTAAAGATTCCACCAGTTGGTGCGATCGCTGATGAAGTACAGGCGGCCATCCGGCGACCACTCCGGTTGAAAAATGGATTCTGAGCCGCCCCCTGCAATCCGCTGATGCTCCCCAAGCGTCCCATCGGCCTTGATGGGCGCCACCCACAATTCCGCGCTATCCCAAGGCATATTCGGATGATTCCAGCTCAGCCAGGCAAGCTGCGATCCCTCCGGACTGAGCCGGGGCGAGGCGTAAAAATCATGCCCTGCGGCTAATACCTCGCTGCTGTTTGGCGCCGGAGTGCTTGCATTCAGCCCAATCCCAACTAAGGTGTTGACGGCTTCCTGGTCGGCGGCTGTATGGTCTTCCCGCACACAAATTAAGCGATTTTGCGACTGATCCAATACACAATCGGCATAGCGATAGTTTTCCTCAGGCGTCAGCGGTTGAGCGGCGTTTCCTGCACGCTGATAGTAGAGCCGCTGATCCCTAAAATTCGAAAAATATAGGGTTCCGTTAGCCACGATAAAGTCGCCGCCGCCATACTCATGCACTCGTGTGCGGACGTTATAGTCTACTGACGTGACATCAAGCGGTTTGCCTTTGGCGGGCTTACGCACCACCACGCTCCGTCCTTTCTCCATCGGTCGCAGCTCTTTCCAGTAGATGTCTTGTCCATCTAGCCGGACGCTGCCGAGACGAATGGTTGCGGCTGCAATTAGTTTTGGGGTGATTGGTGATTTCCAGGAACCATAGGGAGCGAGTTTTGGATCTGTCATAGCTAATGTCTCCAGCGAGTGTTCCCCCTTGAGCGCTATCCTGTACAGTCAGCAGAAGTAAGGTATTGACCGTACACCTTAAAAATTAGAAAAAAATAGGGAATTCCAGCGTAAAAACTATCACAACTTAGAGATCATGGCCGAGGCTTAACTGAGTTGAAGCGAAAATTTTAAAGAAATTCGGCTCAAGTTTAAGTGCGATCCTGCGTGCTGATGGGGTGAATGTTCTCTTAGACGCAAGAACAGCCTTAAGAGACTCGGCAAGGGGCCCCAGTTTATTGATAGCCCTACTTTATGAAAGTAGGGCTATCAAGTTAAACCGAGAAAATTGCCCTAGGGCGGAATACAGGAGACAGAATTTAGTGCCTTTATGGTTTCTTACTTCTTGATTCTTTATTCCCTCTATACAGAACTATTCCGATATGAATTGCACGCCAAAAATGAGGAAGTTTAGGTCAATAAATCTTGATACTAATGGAATTAAAAAGCATTGAAGAAAGGCGATCTGTTTCGTCTGTATTTTCTTTCTGCTGACGGAGAGTTTACCGCTTTAAGTTGGCAAAATGTGACAGTTTTATTAAGCTGTAAAACTCAAGAGACTTGGAAATTTAAACTAAAATATAAGTGTGATTTTGATTTTTTTGTCACGAGTTTGTCACCTTTTTTGATGTACACTAATCTATCCTTTAGGACGACTATATTTTTTCTTGACTATTGTGAAGCTTCCATAAGCTTTTTTTGGAGATATGGGTTTATGGATTCTCCCATAGAGATAAAGAGTCAATCGCTAAGGTGATTAAGAGAGTAGTAATTTATTTGAGGTGGGATTTAGTTCATTTTTGCTTATTTTTAATGGCTCTCTTTTTGTCTTCAGGCTTAGCGTAATTTATTCAACTGTTTTAGGCTAAGTTCATTTGTGATAGCTCAATAAAAGTTATCTGAAATTGCCTGTTGAAGACTTTCT
>JASJDH010000149.1 GCA_030065175.1 Leptolyngbyaceae cyanobacterium MO_188.B28
CCCCTGTCCACAAACAGGTATTCTGGCTGCAGACGACCCCATGGCTTTTGAGAAGAGTCCACCCGGTCGAGATTATCCACAATCACCACCAATCCATTTTTGCCCTGATGTTTCAGTTTCGAGATCGCAGGCTCTAGCAATTCCTGATTAATGGCGTCGATAATCCCATTGGTGCGCGGCTCCAGAAAGCCCTGCAACTTTTCCCGTTGCTTTGGACTCGCCTTGGCTTGAGCCGTGATGGACGCAATCCCGACAGAGAACGTCACATCAGTGGATAGCGTTGATAGCTCTATCGGCGTTTGTAAAACCTCTTTAACTTCGTTGAAGAGATTTTGAAAGTATCCTGATTTGAAGCTAATGCCAATCTCTTCCAGACTTTCGCTCACACGACGGGCGATCGCCAACAAAATATCGCCTACATCCACATTGCCCATCTCCAAGTCCTCACTAGACTCGAAATAGACCACATGAAACCCTTCCTTTTCTAAGTCGGCCTTTAACCGCAGCAACTCCGTTGACTTACCGCAGCCAATATGACCTGTAAAGAGATCACAGGTGGGCTCATCGGGTAACCATAAGGCGATATTCTCCTTCAGTTCTTCAATAATTCGCCCACCCCGCACTGAGGAGAAGTCGATGTAATATTTGCGATCCTCTTCATTCTCCACAGCCAGGGTTCTGCTTGGATTAGTGGCTTGAAAAAACTTTCGTACATCTAAGGCCATAATTCCTCCTCTGGCCTCCTGTCAATGCTTGACCAAACCCAGCTGCCTTCCTAAACGCAGATCAATTAGGCGCTATCAAATTAAGTCGGAAGACTCTGGTAGATTGAACGCTGGACTGTACTTAAAGTACCAATCTACTGAATTTCCCAACTTAGTCCTCCACCCTCTATAGTAATAAATTCCTATTAGGAGCTAATACTACCCTTTGGAATACTTTTTATTTAGAAATAATATATAGTGCAGCCTGTCCATTTTCTTGCCGACCAATTGTCATGCTTTAGGCGCGATCGCAACTCATTATTAGGCTGATTTGACAAAGGAAACCCTAGAACTTACTTCCATCTTCCTTGCAATTATTTATGTAGATTTATATAGATCCTTTCAATGTAGGGGATTTCATCTCACACACTCGACCCAGATTATGGCGAAGGTGCGATCGTATTGGATTAAGCTTCTAGTTTGGTCGATGCGATCTCGCCAGACTGAAGCTGCAGTGGTTTACAGGTCAACTTTAGACATCTGGGGACAATCGATCTATTCGTCAAAATTTTTGATTACATCTTTGGCAATGTGTTTGTGCATCGAGTCGGGCGATCAAATAGTACAAATAAACTAAATTTCACGCTTCAAAACGTGCATTACATGCAATGCGTCTGTATTCATTTTCTAATCAATATGACGAAATGATAAAAAACTGACAGAAATTGAGCGTTTCGAGAATAGGAGGGTATCCCCCTAGGGTATCTACAAGTACCCCACGAGGGTACTACAGATGTGTAAAAAAAACTGCTATTTGAGCATGTTAAACGCCGCTAAAAAAGCAAGGGACTTGTAGCTGGATTTTCCTTTAACCCTCAATGATGCAGCCTTAGAGTGGGATAGGGGGTGAGGTCTACGATTGGCGTCTATATCCACCTTTAAAGCACAATTTCACTGTGAAGCATTAGCCATAAAGACTAACTTCTTACGCTGTTTTTCTGCTTAGTGAAGATACTTTTCATGTGTTTTTTGATTGTGTTTGAAGTAATTTGCAACTTCGATGCAATTTCCCGATAGGTATAATTAGCTCGATGGAGCAGCCATACCTCTTGTTCCCTTGGGGTTAAACCAAACTTTTTTGATTCCTCAATTGCGATATCTCTAACAAACTGATGTTGGTCTTCCATCACCAAGAGTAGGCAAGGAAAGTCAATCGTTTCTAACTTAATCCAGCGAGCTTTGATATTGAAGGCATTGGACGGATCAATAAAAATTTTGGACTCGATTAACCAATTTTCATGGGGAAACAAGCTACGGCTGTCAATTAAAGATTGACAAATGTGATGGATCTCTTCTGGAATGAGCGAACTCCAGAAACTTTGTTCTCCCGCTGGGAATTCGGAAGACGTTTGTATGAAGCGCTCAGGGGCGGCAATAACAGCCGGATCAGAGTCTTGATAATCGAGGTCTGATTCCTGATGGCGATGAAAAGACTGTTTAATAAGGGACTCTTTAATTCTGGTTTGCTGCCTATTTTTGGCTAATTTCCTCAGGATTTTTCGAGCAATATCATCAATATAAATGGGTTCAACTTTTTCGGTGAGGAGCAAAACCCCATTCATTAGATTTTCGAAAATTTCCTTCAAGATAGTAGGCGGTAACTCTTGGTCGGAAAGCTTTCTCTCTAAAGGTTGAGTCTGGAGAAATTCTTTTCTGGGGAGTACGGCAAAATTTCTTATGTTATTCATGGTATTCATATCAGGGATTCCTATGAATTTCACAACTTCCCTTAAGAAATTCCAGATGAGTTGATAGATGCACGCCAACTCGAATTTCCATGGAGGACACATAGCAATAGAATCTAGTGTTCAGGCGTTTCTTCGTTAGTGATTCTTTCAAAAGTGCGTTAGGTCATAAATTCTCAGATTTCGGCTATACTCCCATATTGCCTCTCTTTGCACTCCAAAACCAGGCTTTCGAGATGACTCGCAACCTGAATTTTCCTAACTAGTGCATCTTAAAAATTAAGTAAAATTACTCATTTCATAACCCATTGGGCGCCCTAACTTAGGCGTCAGTTATACCTATCTTGACAATCAACACTTTGCTGCCTGGGATTTCCTTAACCATTATGGGGCATAGGATTTCACTCAACTATTACCCTTAAGGATGATTGCAAAACGAGATGAATTCTGTGTTGAAAATCAAACCAGTTGGTATGCAGCGGCCGAACGCTTACGTGAAGAATCTAGACGGGATGCTCACTATTTGGAATTTAGAGTCAGATCCAAGGGGGTATACCACCAGGGTAATTTCCACCTTCGAGCAGTTCTGCCATGATTCGAATAGGTAAGCAAGCCGAGGCAAGCTGAGTCAGCAATGAGCCTTTTCAGCGCAGATTCACTCAAGCATGCTTGTTTACTGCCTCAATAACCCAAAAGAAAAGAGGATAAAGTTATGGCAGCCGAAGTAGAAAGAGCTTCAGAGATGGTAGCAGAAAGCGCCCTTGAAGAAATTGCTGCTTATTATCGGAAGAAACCCGCACAAGAACAACCGCAATACACCAGCACTGAAACCTATAGTAAACAAGTTCTAGGTCAAAGTTCATTTGAGCTATGTGGACTCTCAGTTACAGGGACTAAAGGGAATCCTCCCCCGCCCTGGAAAGTTGCGCCTTACCAGTCGCCCTACATCATTGACACCAATGAAGAAATGTGGGTGGGTCTCCACATGTACTTTGATCAAAGCCCTCTGACCAAACTACTGATGTGTCTAGGAACTCCTATTCACGTTTGCTTCAGCTTTGAAGGGTTTGGAAAGAAAACGGCTGAAGTGGACCTGCCGGTAAAAATAATCACCGAGGAAAACCGATTTAATTATTGGATTGGAACCAAAATCCAGCCACAAGAGCTGGATCTAACCCCCGGTTTCTACCAGGTAGCGGCTACAGTCGAAGTAGGCCCCCTTACCCATAAATGTGGTAAATATGTCTTCGGATATGGCTATATTGGTGAGGTGCGGGTCCAGATTGCTGATCAACCCGATTATCCCCTGCCCAAGCACTAAGGTTAAGCCCTTGTGTAGGGCTTATCTAATCCTTCCCCCCCTTTACCTTGGCTGCAATCCACTCTTAAGACGCCCAAGAGGGCAGCCCTAGACTTGCAGGTTGCTAGCGCCTGCCAGTTTCCTCGAACCAACAGAATGGGGGGAAGAGACCAAAAGGCCAAGTCGTTTGGTAAACAATCTTAAAACTAGCCAATCCCCAGTTACACCCGCACGCGTACTGGGCGATTGTCTGTGGAAAACTGTGCAAAATTATTATTAATGCTGAGGGGGCTGGAGTAGCTTTAGGCAGCAAAGGGAGAGGTTAAAGATGGCTGGATCGCCAAAGGGTGAAGGCCCAAAAAATGGGAATGGTAAACAACGCGATGACTTAACCAGGATTGAGGGAATTGGGGAGGCCAAAGCCCAGTGGCTGAAGTCCATTGGGATTGTCACAATCCATGATTTGGCCTGTGCGTCACCGGATTATCTAGAGTCGCGGCTCAAAACAGAAGGACATGTGACAGGTCGCAATGAAATTGAAAAAAAGTGGATTGCACAGGCGCAAAAACTTGTTGATAAGGCTTCCCGCCAAGGGGAGCCAGAGTCTGCTGCAAACAATTCAAAGCACTCCCCAAAATCTACCTCGGAGGAGAGTGAATCTTCCCAATCCCTGGAGGCGGCTGCACAACCGAATACAGATGCGGAAACCACTGTTGCTGATGTTTCAGAAACGCTGGATCTAACTGAGCCAATTTCAGAACCAACTGAGCCAGGTTTAGAACCGACTGAGCCAGGTTTAGAACCAGTGCTCAACACTAAAACTCTGGTGAATACTTCACCTGAAGCCGCTAAATGGAGCACGTTTGCATCATTTGCAGTTGAGTTTCAAGGTCGACAGGTTGAGAATCTCACCGATCAGCGAATCTTAGTTCGGCATGTTGAAACTGACACCGTTGAATCATGGTCAAGCATTGAGGGTGAACACTTTCAACAGTGGATGTTGAGTCAGGTGACCCAAGCCAGACCGCCAGGGCCTGTGACCCACCAGCCGACGATGATGGACCCTGTTGTGTCTGAGATTAAGCAGTTGCGCTTATTGCAACCTCCTGAAACGAGAATGCCCATGTTGGGTGTACAGTCCGAGCGTATGGTGTCTAACTCGGTTAGACAAAATGAACCCTTCTCGCTTGAGGTTACCTTTAGTTTGAGTGGGGAGAGTCTGGCTGATATCGCCGCAACACAAACCGCCTACTGTATTCAATGGGATGCAAAGAACCTGGCTCCACCCCATGAAATCATTGCTTTAGGCGATACCGAGCCTCAGCGTGTTAATGCGGGGCAATCATTCTATACAATTCGTTTGCCTGAAGCATCGCTTCAGGCGGGAATATATCGTCTGCAGATACTCTTGTTCCTCCGGGGAATTGCTGCATTACCCACTTTCTTCGATGCTCTAGTGCTGCAAGTCGTTTAAGAAAACTTTTTAACCATGAGTACGTTTGATTGGGAAAGTTTCCTCAGGCGCTGGAGTCAGGAATTAATCCGGGCAATGGGAGATGAGCAAGCCGATCTTCCGCCTGAGGCGCTTGAATCGGGTTGGTTAGGCTATCCGGGCGCTACAGAGGAGCAAATTAATCAGGCGGAAGCGCATTTAGGCATGATCCTGCCTCCGTCCTACCGAGCATTTTTGAAAGTCACTAATGGATGGCGTCAGACAACGCCGTTGATCGATCGGCTTTGGTCCACTGAGGAAATCGAATGGTTTGCGAGTCGGCATCAAGATTGGATTGATGCTTTTTTAGAACAAAATCAAGAAAGATATTCCCCGGTTTCAGAAAACCACTTAGACGCTAATACCCACCTAACGGCCCCGTCAGTCTCAGATGAAGAATATTTGGTCTATGGAGAAGAGCAAGACTGTAGCAAACTGCGTGTGGAGTATCTCCAGGCGGCCCTGGAAATTAGTGATGTTGGGGAGTCTGCAATTTATCTTCTGAATCCCCAAGTGGTGGCCGATGATGGCGAGTGGGAAGCCTGGTTTTTTGGGGATTGGCTGCCGGGGGCCGATCGCTATCCCTCTTTTCGCGCCATGATGCAAGCAGAATATGAGAACTTTCTAGAATTACGAGAACAAAACTCATCTCGCGTCGCTGAGTCGAACGCCGCTGCTCCTCTCCCTACAGCCTCCAATGAGGATACGACTGAGAACAACAGTATCGCTGCGGCAATCCCTCCATTGTCAGTCAGTCCAGAAGAGGATACCGTTGAGAGGCCTCATATTTTTCCTGTCGAGGAAATGCTTTGGAGGTCACTTGCCAGGTTCACCATTAAATTTCAGACGCGGCAGATTGCAGATCAAATTGAGAAACGAATTGTCGCGTATGATCCAGAAGGGGAACACAGTCGAACATGGTCTGCCCTAGAAACTGAACAAATCCGGCAATGGATGCTGGCTCAAGTCAGTCAAGGAGAAGAACCTGCGTTTGAATTAGATAGACGGACTGATGTTTCCCCGGTCAAGCTAGAAATTGTTCGACTGTGGGCGTTTCAACCTCCTTCTAACGGTGCGCCTATTGTGCTTCAGCAGGCGGGGCGGTCTTTCCCAGGCGTGATCAGAAGTAATGAACCCTTTGTGTTAGAGATCTTGTTTCGGCAGACGGGGCAGACTGCGGAAGACGTCCGACTACAACATATTACCTATCAAGTACAAGCCTATTTCCGAAATTATTCTACCGGCTCCACTACATCTTTAGGCGACATACCGCCGAATACGTTTGCGGTGAACCAACATTCTTACATTGCTACTTTTCCTGGAACAACTTTGTTACCAGGAATATACCGCCTACGGGTGCTGGCGACTTTACAGGGGATACGGGCAACTCCAGGCTATTTTGAAACCCCTATGCTGCAAGTAATTTAGACAAACAGTTTAATCATAATGGTTGTATCAACTTCGAATTTGACAGACGCCCTCCAGACCGGAGAAGCGGTTAGCCCACAGATTGTGTCTCTCTTCCCTCCCTTGTCTCAATATCTTGAACCTTCAGGTCTGAAAGCGGAACTGATTCAGAATTTGATTGACGGCGTGATTATTTTGACGGATCAAAAACAACTTATTTATGCGAACGCTAGAGCCCATAAGATTTTAGAACAATTGACTGTAAAGGATCTGGCTGTCAATTCAGGCTCTAGTTCCGTTCCTGATGAAATTTGGCATATTTGTCAATCCTTGATTCGTAGTCGCAGGTTATTCCCGAATCAACATTGGTTTGTTCAATCAAACATTTTTATTGAAGATTCGGCTATGTTTCGAGTGAAGGCGCGATGGCTGCATTTAGAAACCATTGACGATCCTTGCCTATTACTGACGATCGCTGATCGCCATCAGGCGATTCATAACATTGTTAATGAGGAGGCGGAAAAATATGATTTAACCCCGCGTGAAAAAGAGGTATGGTTACTTCATCGCAGCAACAATACCTATAAAGAAATCGCAGTGGAGTTAAATATTACGCCTAATACGGTAAAGAAGCACATGCGGAGTATTCATGCTAAGCAGAAAAAATTATAGCTAGTGAAAAACTCTTGTCCATCGTTATCGAATTTCGATCATGAGGGATGGATCGGTTTCGACAGTTTGGACGATCGCATTATATCGTTCAACCAAATTCGTCACCGCCAGCTTACGATTCGCCTTAAACTGACTCATCCGATAAAGGTGTAGGGCGATAAATTGTTCAATTTCAAAAAGGTCAATTCTATCGGCAATACTCGCGTTTTCCGCCAGACCTTCCGCCACGGTTATCCCTTTTTGCAATGTCACCAGAATAGGCCGCAGGCCATCATTGAGATTATCCCGACACTTTGCAATCAGGGCTTCCCCGGGGGAAGTCGTCACGTGGATCGCCACATCTTCCAGCACGAAATCCCCCGCCCGTCCTCCCGGCGTATCTGCCGTGGAGAAACTGTTATGCGCAACTTTCCCTAAGCCCAACGCACAGTCTAGTTTGGCTCCTACCAGGTGCTGCATAACTGCGCCAGCATAGTATACGCCCGGGGCGTTCTTTTGCCTGTCTTGAGCTTGTTCCAACACATCTCGAATGACAGTGCGCAAACTCCGCGACGCATCGAGTTTAATTTTGAACGGTTTACCTGCAAAGAACTGGCGCACCCGATCAATCCAAAAGCCTTCGATGATCTCCAGGTCGATCACCCCCTGCGTGTCAAGATCATTCAAGAAGGCGACATATTCCCGCATATTGCCTAAACTTCCCCGACTTGTACGGCCTCCTTCCGCCGCCAGAACACGAGTAATACCATGTTGGTTCAGGACCGTTTGCACGGCCCCTTTACCAAGTCCCAAAACTTGTCCGCCCCCAGCAGTGATGAGTTTTGAATGATCTAGCGGCAGGCCCATATTCCGAGCGTGTTGGGTGACAACGATGGCGACGCAGAGCGGCCCTTTACCCTTAAATTTCTTCGTCGTCACAAAAGCCTGTAAGACGTCCTGCAGCCGATCAGGCGCATTTTCAATCACCCTGCCTCCTAGACTGCGCTCGGATAGCAACGAGTAAAGGATCCAAAATATTCTCCGCCAGAAACCGGACAACGGGGACGACGAGGCCGTCTCCTGTCAGGTGATAAGCCTGATTATAGGCATCTGGGAGTTGGTAAGAGTCCGGTAGGCCCATCAAGCGGGCGGTTTCTCTGGGGGAAAGCAGCCGCGATCGCACCCTCTGGCCATCCACCAGCATGATTGACTGGCGGCTCGACCCCCCCATAGGGGTACGCAGACAACCGGCAACCTCGTCAAAGCGAATTTCCGCCCGCTGCACCCGCCGACCAGTTTCATCTCGTCGTGTGCGGCGGTAAATCGTGCCAACCATAGGTCGTCCGGTTTTTTGGGCCGCTTCTACCTTTTGCAAGTTGACTGGACTCATCAGACTCATCAGGTAATCCGTTTCCGCTTGCGTATTCCAGGTAACGCCTTGGGGCTGATGCTCGATTAAATCAAATAAGCCCCCTTGCCGGTCAGGAGGAACGGGCAGCCGCCACCATATCCAATTGCCTTGGACCTCT
The DNA here is from genome assembly GCA_030065175.1 of Leptolyngbyaceae cyanobacterium MO_188.B28. GTDB lineage: Bacteria > Cyanobacteriota > Cyanobacteriia > Phormidesmidales > Phormidesmidaceae > JAKSDM01. Next base: position 8,829 of record JASJDH010000149.1, read on the forward strand.
GGCGGCAGTTTTTGATGAGCATTGACCAGTGCGCGGGTGCGCCAGACCGGATCCGGTTCGCTTAAGACAAGGGCTGGTGGAAGCGTCAATTCAGCTTTGGCGCAGACGATAAACAGCCGAGGACGCGATTGCGGGACAAAATGCACTGCATTGATCACCAGGGCTCCAAACTGGTAGCCCGTCTTAGTCAGCGCCCGCCCAATCGCCGCAAAGTCCCTGCCGTTATGGGAAGTCAGCGCACCGCAGACATTTTCGAGCACCACTAAAGGCGGCATCCTGCCTTCATCCGCCAGCGCCTGCAGCAGATGGCAAAACGGCCAGAAATTACCGGAGCGATCGCCTTTCAAGCCCGCCCCCGAACCCGCCAGCGACAAATCCTGGCAGGGGAAGGAGGCCCAGGCCAAATCCACCTGTCCAGGCAAATCCCTTGCCGTCAGCTTTCCAATATCTTCAATCCTGAGGACGTCGTCACCCCAGTTCGCTGCATAGCTCGCCCCTTTCTTGGGGTCAATATCATTGGCGAATAGGCAAGTCCATTCCTGACCCAGCCCAGCCCGAGCCATCCCGCCGCCTGCAAAAAACTCGTAGTACTTCCCCTGCGACTGCTGACGCACACTATCGCAACACACTGCGCCAATTCCCACTAACGCCGCAGAACTAACCCGAGCATTAGCGCGGCCAAATTTTTCCAAGGATTTTTTCAAAACCGTTCCCATGGAAACGAGGATGGCGTTTGAGCAAGGTTTCTAACTTAGTATAAAACCTGTCTACCATCTACCTCCCAACTAAAAGTCTTTCGGAACCGCCGATCTCCGCACCAATTCCCAGAACAGAAAAAAAACCGCCATCTTGGTAAGGTTTAAGGACATACTTCATGTCATTTGCTTGGAAGGATTGCCTGGAAGGATGAAATCTACCCACTCTCAAGCTCCGGTTTTAGAACCACCTTCTGAGTCAGAGCAAAGGAGTCCCGACCCTTATCCGCCAAAGCGTTCATGGCTATGGGCGCTGTTCGGGATTCTGATTTTGACGGTTGGCGGCGTTGGTATTTGGCGATGGGTTGCGATCGCTCAAGGGCCATCCCAAGCGCCAAAAACTGAGCGAACCGCGCGTCCCCGTCCCGTTATCGCCATTCCGCTTGAAGCGGGTCGAGGCGTCCAACGGGTTCAATTACTGGGGCAGGTGGAGGCGGGGGAAAGCGCCACGATTCGAAGTCAGACGTCTGGCGTAGTGCAGCAAATTGGGGTGAGTGAGGGCGATCGCGTCAACGCCGGAGACGTCATCGCTATCCTGGATTCCATCGACCAGCAGCTGGCCCTATCTCAAGCCCAGGCTCAACTCGCCCAGTCCCAGAGTCAACTGGCGGAACTGGAGCGCGGAACCCGACCAGAGGTGGTCGCTCAATTAGCAGCGGCCTTGCAGTCGGCTCAGGCTCAGGAAATGCAAGCGCTGGACAATTTGGAACGGACCCAGGAACTGGTGGAACAGGGCGCTTTGTCTCGTCGCGCGCTGGTGGAAAGCCAGACCACTGCTGACATCGCCACGGGCGAACGCTTAGAAGCGGCGGCTGAATTGGCCGAAGCGCAAGCCGGTTCCACCGCTGAGGAACTTGCGGCTCAGAGAGCTAGCGTCGCCGCCGCTCAAGCCGCCGTTGAACAAGCCCGCTTGTCGTTACAGCGCACCCAAATTAAAGCCGTTTCGGATGGGGTGGTGCGATCGCGGCAAGTCAGCGTCGGCGACTATGTGGACAGCGCCGACCCGATTGTCACCCTGATCGATAGCGAAGTGGTCGACATTTTCCTCGAGATCCCAGAATCCCTCACCGGTCAAGTAGCTCCCGGCTTCTCTGTAGAATTGACCGCCCGCGCCTTACCCAATTGGCGGACTCAGGCAACCATCGCTGGAGTCGTTCCAATCGCCGACACCGCCTCCCGTCGTCAAACCGTCCGTATCCGCTTGAATAATCCCCCCGCCGAACTCGTTCCCGGTATCGCCATTCAAGCCGCCCTTGAAATCCCTAACCCTACCGAAGGCTTTATCGTCCCCCGTGACGCCCTTACCCGACGCGATCAGCAATGGTGGGTTTTCCTAGTCAATCAAGATACGGTCCAACAAATCGCAGTTAACCTGATCACCGATATGGGGGAGACCGTCCTCATTGCCTCGGAAAATCTTCGGCCAGGGCAATCAATAGTTCTCAAAGGCGGCGATGCTTTGGCGGATGGCGCAATGGTGAAGGTAGTAAATGAATGAGAAGAAAATCATTCTTTACGATTGTTCAGTCCTAACTCAATACATAACCTGGGACTATAAGTCGCCTCCTCCCAATTTTGGGCTGATTTAACCTGCTCAATCGTTAATCCCTTTACATCCCAGAAATTTGCTTCCTTAATGTTGGCGTGTCTCAGATTAGCCCCCTCTAAATTTGCACTCCGAAATTTTGCGCCTTGCAGATTTGCTCCTTGGAAATTCGCATTCTGCAATAAGGACCCATGAAATCTGGCTTCAGAGAAGTTTGCATCTTGTAGGTTTGCACCTTGAAGATTGACACTCCATAAAATTGCATTTGATAGCTTAACTCTTGGTAAAGAAGTTCCGGGCGCTATCCGATAGGCTCCAATCTTTTCTGGCTGAAAACCTTGAGGGAAAGACGTTTTGTCATCGTACAGCGCTTCTCTCAAATCTGTGCTGTCTAGCATTGCATCTAACAAGCTGGAGCCATACAATCGGACTCGATCAAGAGACGCTTTAGATAAATCCGCTCGATCTAGTCTGGCGTTCGTCAAATCTGCTTCTCTCAAATTGGCGCCGACCAAATCCGCTCCTTCCAAGTTTATTTGTCGGAGTTCTGCTTTAGAAGCATCTATATTTCGTAGTGACACCCCTTCTTTTGTCAGATTCTCTAAGGCAATTTTGCGAGCATAACTGGTTGAAGTTCCAGCAGATGCAGCTGCATCAATTACTTGCCAATACTCAAATTGTGTTCGTTGCTTCTCAGCTTTAGCCCTCTCTTCTCGTTTAGGAATTTCCATCAGAAAAGCAATTACCGCAATCAGTACTCCCAATTTACTCATCGCATCAAGGATATTGATGAATGCCCAATTGTCTAGCCAAGCTGCTATAGGCTCCGCAAAATTTATAACAATCGCTAAAACTATCAATGCGAAGAGAAGAACAACGAATTGCACCCTTCTTTGTTTCTGCATTCCTCAACCAACCATGTTGAAATGTACGCCCACTTTTCCCCGTAATATTAGATTTTATACACGTTAAATTCTGATTCATTAAAACAATGTGCTGATCCCCTCTACTTATGAACTTGATAGAAACTGCGATTCGTTGGCGGCATGGCACCTTCGTGCTGTTTGCCTTGATCATTTTATTTGGAATCATCTCCCTTTTAGGCTTGCCGTTAGAGTTGCAGCCTGGGGGCGATCGCCCAGAAATTAGTATTCGGACAAATTACATTGGAGCGGGTCCGGCTGAAGTGGAAGATCTGATTACCCGGCCCATCGAAGACGTGATGGAAGAAGTGGAGGGGGTACAGGAGATTACCAGTGCTTCCCGAGCGGGCAGCAGCCGAATCAATCTGGAGTTTACTTGGGGGACAGATGTAGATGATCGGCTGATTGATGTGATCAATCAACTGCAGCGGGTGGGCAATCTCCCGTCTGAGGCGGGGGATCCTCGGGTTTCGGTGGCCAGCACCAGCAGTAGTCCGATGATGTGGTTGATGTTGGTTCCCAAAGAAGGCCGCATTGCTGATGTGAACCACTATCGAGATCTAGTTAACCAGATTGTCGATCCGGAGTTACGCCGGATTCAGGGAATCGACAGTTTCTTTGTGGTGGGGGGACAAGACCGAGAGGTGGAGGTTAAGGTTGATCCCAAAGCGCTAGCAGACCGAAATCTCGAGATTGGTCAGGTGGTGACAACATTGCGGCGGAATAACCGGGATATCCGGGGCGGACCGCTGGTGGTGGGGCGGCGGGAGTATCGGGTGCGGACGGTGAGTCGCTCTCAGACCCTCGAGGACTTGGAACAATTAGTGTTGCGTCGAGACCAAGCGGGCACGGTGTTTCTGGGGGATGTGGCCCAGGTTCAAATGGGCCGTAAGCTCCAGCAGAGCGTCCTGATGTTTAATAACGAGAAAGCAGTGGCGATCGGGGTCACCCGTCAGGTCGGCGCCAATGTTCCAGAGGTGTCTCGAGGGATTCGGACAACCCTGAACAGACTCCAAGAACGGTTTGATCAACAGAATGAGGGGCTAACGTTTCGGATTGCCTACGACGAAAGTGATTACATTGACCAGTCGGTGGCCCTGATGCGCAATAATCTGATTACCGGTGCGCTGCTGGCCACTGCGGTGCTGTTGTTGTTTTTAGGATCCTCTCGTTCAGTGGCGGTGATCGCCTTGACCATCCCAACGGCGATGGTAAGCGTCTTTATTGTCATGCATGCCTTGGGGCGATCGCTGAATATCATCAGTTTGGCTGGACTGGGCTTTGCGGTGGGGATGGTGGTGGATAACGCCATCGTGGTGCTGGAAAATATCTTCACCCATTTGCAGCGGGGACGACCGCCGATGCGAGCTGCGATTGACGGCGCCAGAGAAGTGGGGAGCGCCATGCTCGGATCTACTCTGACGACGGTGGCGGTGTTTACGCCCATTGTGCTAGTGCAAGAGGAAACCGGACAACTGTTCACTGATGTGGCCATTACCCTGGCGGCGTCGGTGCTGTTTTCGCTGTTCACCGCCTTGACGTTGACCCCCATGCTCTGTGGTTTATTTCTCAACCAGACCGAGATGCAACGGTTGCAACAGGTGGAGGGAGTTCGTCGGAATTGGTTTGAGCAAATGGTTGTGCGCGCATCCGCCGCCTTTCGCCAGATACAAGACAAGGTGGAGCGAGCGCTGCTGAACACGGCGTGTTGGTCTATGGGGCGGGGGCGTCTCCGGAGACGCCTGTTCGCCCTCTCCCTACCGATCGTTTTATTTATTGTCGGTGTTTTGCTCTTGCCTCCCGCTGATTATCTCCCCCAAGGCAACCGCAATTTGATTCTGTGGTTGAGTGAAACGCTGCCGGGAACTAGTGTGCAGGAAGCGATCGCACTGTCAGAAAAGCCTCGAGAATTTATCCAGTCGCAGCCGGAAGTGGAGCGGGTGTTCTTTATCCATTCCCCCCGATTCAAGGCCATGGGCATCGCCCTCAAATCGGAGTACGCCAATGGTCGAGGTCTGGACGCGATCGCCAGCCGTCTTATCCCCAAAAGCTTCAGTTATCCCGGCTATCGCTTCATGTTTCCTACCCGTACGTCTATCTTTCGCAACCCAGGCAAGGAATTTGAAGTTCGGCTCACGGGGCCGAACCTGGAGACATTGGCTGATTTGGGGAAAGATCTGTCGACTCAGCTTCGAGGATTACCTGGCGTCGCCAATGTTCGTTCTGACTATGTAGCGGGCGCTCCGCAACTCGAGGTTGTCCCAAACCGCGCCCGTTTAGCAGAAGTCGGTCTCAACGCTGCTGACGTTGGGGCTATGGTCGAGGCGGCGTTGGGGGGACGCTTAGCGTCTGACTTTGTCGTAGGCGCTAAAGAAGTGGATGTGACGGTGAAGCTACAGGACGCTTTTGTCAAAAATCCGGAGGACCTGCGGCAACTAGCTCTGTACAGTCCCAATGGACAACGGATGCAGCTGGCGGATGTGGCGGATGTGGTGGAAACCACCGGGTCAGATCGGATTAACCACGTCAATTTAGAGCGCTCCATCACCCTCAAAGTCAGCCTTTCCCGAACCGCCCCTCTGGGTAAGCTCGTAGAACAAGCGGAAAGAGAAGTCTTATCGCCGTTTCGGGAAGAACTGACCCCGGGGATTCGGTTAGAGCTGTCGGGGTCAGCGGACAAATTGGCGGAAACCCTCAATCAACTGGGCGCTACCTTCGCCTTCGCATTGTTTATTATCTATTTACTCCTGGTTGCGCTCTATCGCTCATTCCTCTACCCATTGGTGATTATGGCCATCGTTCCGGTCGGGCTAACCGGCGCAGTGCTCAGTATTGTTCTGGCCAATTTAATTCCTGGGGTGACTGTGCCGCTCGATATGATTACGGGGTTGGGCTTCGTTATCTTAGTGGGCATTGTGGTGAACAATGCAATTCTGCTGGTGGACCGCGCCCTGCAGCTACAGCGGCAAGGGGGAGAAGAGTATTATCGTTCGCTGTATCTGGCGACGCGCGATCGCCTCCGCCCGATTCTGATGTCCGCCAGCACCAGCGTTCTTGGGATGGCGCCTTTAGCTGTTATTCCTGGGGAGGGAGCTGAACTCTACCAGGGCCTTGGAATTGCTCTCACGGGCGGGCTTACTTTCTCGACGCTCTTGACGCCTACCGTCGTACCCGCCTTGATGGGTTTACTCCATGACTTTGACCATCGTCAAAATATGGCCTCGACAAAAGTTCAAGCTTTAAATGGGAAAGTCTCATCAAGCCAATGATCTGAATCTGTGATAACCCCATTGATCAGCTACTTAGGAACAATATTGTTCATGATTTATACTGGCGTCTTGAATAATATTAATTATTTCGGAAGATGAATTCTCTGAACTAATATCTATGGGGAATAAACTACATTCTTCTAGCTGATTATTCTTGAGATAAACAGCTGAACCGTAAGATCTTAGACCTTTTCGTTTTGAAATCGCTAGATGCAGTCTACCGTGAAGACTTTCGTGAGGCGCGACAAAGTAGATATAGTTTTCGGTCTCAAAGTAGTCATGCTCCGAATGTTTTTTTATTTCATAATTAAGAGAATTCAAATCTTTTAGATCTTGTGAAAAACTATTATTTTCCAAGTAAAAATAATACTGATCCTTTCGAAGCGTGCTAACTGCCGTCTTAGCTTCAGTTTCTTTGGCCTTGTGTACTTGGCCAAGGAGAGACGGCAAGGCGATCGCGGACAAGAAAGAAATAATTAAAATTGCAACGAGAAGTTCAATTACTGTGAAGCCGTAGGTACTTTCCGATTGAAATCGATTAAACAGTCCTAGACATATAGATTTCTTTTGAAACATGATGATACTTTTGATGATTTAGCAAATTAGAAACACTTAGGGCTTATTTCCTAAAGAACTAACTATCAACAACAAGTTTGATCGCAATATCAGAGCGATTACCGCCTCATGGCGACCAAAATATGCAACCTGGCAATACATCGCTATGCCTGCCTTAAACTATCCTGTGGAGGCAATTCGAGATGTAAGACATGTATGGATATTTGCAGGAAGATTTTCTACGACTCTCTGATAAAGAGCGTTTTTCTAGTCACTTCCACTGATTTAAGATGACATTTCTGAGTTAACCACCAGAGTCAACTCAGGGAATATAGGTAGATTCTGTATAAAATATAACTAAACTATACTTGTTTGTCTAGTGTATTCACTATGTATGGCAAGACTATGAAATAATTTTTGTCGGATAAAAATGGAGCGTCGACTTACCGTCGGATTAAAATTAGGTTGTTCATTCTCTCTATTTAACTTGAACCGTTATCTTCCACGCCAAAACATGACTAAACATAGAAAAAGCGATACCGTATGAATTGGTAAGCGCCACATTCGAGGGACTACTCGCCTCCCATCAGCAAACACCTGCTCTGATGGAGCTGGTGAGGTACGAGCCCATACAATAAAGGCGTCAGCAACGGGTATCAGCCCCCCCGCATAACGACGTCGCCCTAGGATTTCTATTGGTAAACCTCCTGCCTCAACTCCCCCTAGCAATGTATTCGCCAGATCAATATCGCCATTTGCTCTCGCCGCCGCGGCGCCAACAACAACAGCGGGTCCAGCGAATCCGAGGATAACCGGCCCTGAGTCAATATCACCGTTCCCTCTGACGCCGTGGGGATACTCGCGGACGCCTGGTACGCCCAATCGATAGTCCACAAAATTGTTTCGAAGAATAGCATACTGTTCTCGAGCTAATTCTGGGTCTGCATCAACGAGTACTCGACTCATGAGTGCGAGGCTTCCTCCTCGCACTCCGCCTATGGGTGAGCCAGTGATGGGATCAGCAGCATGACTGAGAGCTCCAAGTTCATCATCAAGTAATCGTCGGGCTTTGAGCGTCCAATTGCGCACGATTTTCTCATACCGAGGTTCGACTGCCTCGTCATAAATTCCTAGCGCGGCGATACCGACACAGGTGTCCGCAGGCCATGCCAGATGTGGATAGGCTTCTAAAAATGGGCTCTCGTTGCTCTCGATGGCTTGAGCAAGCAAGTCCGCCTCCTGCATAAATAGCTGAAGTACATCATTGCTGACGTTCTCCGAACCAGCGGCCCGGACGTACTCTGCAAGCACATAAAGAGACCACGAGGAGTAGAACACCCCCCAATTAGGAGACATCTCCTGTATGAAAGTCGATCTCGCTTGGTTAGAGCGGAGCGCTTCCACCGCTCTCCATGCTTCCGCTAGCTGGTGTGTCCGACGAACATCATCGGGTTCCAACTGACCAACTACCCGCGCCGACGCCAGTCCATAGAGAGCCCAGGTGAATACATAACCCTCAGGAAAATAGGCTTGCATCTTCTCGCCTGCACCGTTGGACATAGCATTCTCAAGGTATTTGAGTTGAGAGAGTACGACCTGGACGTTGCCTAGGCGATGGAGCCGTACATTGAATATTAGAATGAAGATCCCAATCAGGAGCGCAATAAATCTGAACAGCGATCGCTTCATGTTCTGTCAATCGTCCTAGGGAAGTTGCGTCAAAGATGCTCCACTAAAAGGCAGTAGATAGGTAGATGGGATGTTCGTTCGGGAAATGGCCGAGCCTCTATTTTGGCTCCACCTCACCCGTGAGTTCGGCGAGATCGCGCCATCTCAAGGGCGCACTAACAAAACCAATAAAGATAACTATAACAAGCCATCAAGCAGGAGGCGTTAATGCTTAACCCG
>JASJDH010000150.1 GCA_030065175.1 Leptolyngbyaceae cyanobacterium MO_188.B28
CGATTGGCCCAATACATGCCAAGGCCGCCTAAGGGGAGCAACAGGCCAATATAAACCACCGTAGAGCCCATCATGAATTCGCCTCCCGCAACACCCACAACCAACCTTCCCGCAACACCCAAAACAAGCCTTTGACGTTGCTTTTGGCTTCAGGCAAGAGAAGAACAATCAAGATTTCCTCCAGACAGGCGAACACCCCCCATGCGATCGCAAAATAGGTCAGCCATCCCCAATAACCAAACCACAGCAATCCCATCATGCAGGCCCCCTGAAGGTAAGCGGTGATTTTGAAGTTGTAGGTATGCAGTCCAACGATGCTGCGAAACTTGATGATCCTGATTAGATACGACGCCAACCATGCGATCGCAAAAACAACAATCCAGAGGATATGGGGCGCAATGCTGCGCCACTCCAAACTAAATATCGCCCAGAAACCGGCGAGGTAAGTCGCCGTATCCGCCCACGTGTCCAGTTTTGCCCCCAACTCACTTTCCATGTGAAACGTCCGGGCGATCCAGCCATCCAAAATATCGGTTATCAAACTAATAAAAAATAAACGGGAGAAGATAGTTTCATGCCCCCCAAGAGTCAAAAAAATTAGTACAGGAAATACAACCAGTCGGTAAATTGATAAGATGTTCGGAATTGTCCAGATCGCTTTATTTTTCACTATCAAATCCCTCGGAAACATCAAGATTTGTATTTATGAAAATCATTCCTCCCACAGCTGGGAATCCATCAGAAGGGCGCTATAAACCCCTATTGATTCAGGTTTTCAAAGGAATGACGCGAAAGGCGCCGCCCCAGAAGTCATGTTATGTTTGCATTAAAGTCAGGAGAATTTTCCCGAGTATTGGACATCTCCGGTGTGTTCAAATTTCAATTCTGAATTTGAATCTCTAACCTGATAGTATTGCCTCAAAAAGGAAAAAGTCAGTTCACTGCTTTGATTTAAATCAAAATATTCAGCCTTTTTGATTTAAATCAAAATGTAATCGATATTCAACTATTTCCAATTTGTCTTTTACATTGAATGTGAACTAAGTTCGGAGTAGGCTATGAAGAACTTTTCCAGATTTGTCTTTGCAGCCGTAAGCATTCTTTTTGCAAGTGCGATCGCGCTGAATGTTGGCTTTCTGAATCAGATCGTGATCTCGGCTCCACTGGTGCAAAAAACACCGGTTATTCTGGATGATGACGGCAGCCAAGATGGCATGACTGCATGGGCTTATATGCTAGCCCATCCTCAATTTGAGGTTAAAGCGCTGACCCTTTCCCAAGGAGTCGCTCACCCCAATCTCTTCGCCGATAATGTCGATCGGATGTTAAAGCGGCTCGAAATAACTGATATCCCTCTGGGAATTGGCGGACCGGATCCGTTAGCAGGGAGCAACCAGTTTCCAGCCTTTATTCGGGATAATTCGGACACCTTTTGGTCCCCCTTTGTAACTTTGCCCGATAAACCGTTTTCGTTTCAACACCGGAATGCAGCGGAATTAATCGTAGAAACCATCAATCATTCACCTTCGCCAGTGGCTATTCTGGCGACAGGACCGCTCACAAACATTGCTGAAGCGCTCAGGCTTGACCCGACTATTCTGGATAATATTTCTGCGGTGCAAATTATGGGGGGCGCTATCTTTGTCCCTGGGAATCTTTCTGTATTGTCTGACCCGCCTTTTTCAAGCAACACAGCGGCTGAATTTAACATCTGGGTTGATCCATTAGCAGCCCAAGAAGTGTTTGACGCGGGAAATAAGGGGTTAAAGATTCAATTAACGCCTCTGGATGCAACAAACCAGATCCAGTTCACCCGGTCGGATCAAGCTGCCTGGATAGAAACCGGAACGCCTGAGAGTAAACTGGCAGCCGAATTCTTAGACTTTGCGATTACCGTTATCCAAAGTGATAATGACCCTAATCCTGTCTGGGATTTAGTTGCTGCGTTAAATTTAACCGAACCTGATTTCTCTCCTGAAACGCCTTTGTCGCTTGACGTGGATACCCAATCTGCCCCAGGAGAAACGCAAGGGGGAATTAAGGTGATTTCTGGAGCGAGTCCAAATGTCTTAGTCTCTCTCAATCCTAGTTTTGATAATCTGCCCTATAAGTCTGGTGAAATTTTTGCAGCCATTTCTGAACCTGTTTCGGCCCCTGAATCTGTTGACTGATTATTCAAACACCAACTCCATGCGATCGGCGCGAAACCGGGAGACGCCGTATTCGATCACATCTCCAAACTGATTCACATTCACCGACTCAGTCAACAAAATTGGCGACTGCAATGAAACCTGCAGATAGTTAGCGTCTCGGGGTTGAACCACCCGGGCTGAAATGCGAGTGCTCTGGCGAATATGGTCAAAATCGCAGCATTGGCGCAACATCTTAGAGATGGACTGATAGGTTTCGCAATGGGTTGCAATGTCAGCATCAGGGCGCAGGGAAAGTAACTGCTGGCCAGACTCAGGGCATACCCATCGGCTAAGCACAACCGCTCGAACACCACCACCGGATCCCCAACTGTTAGTTTTAAGCGTTTAGCTACTGGATCATCTGCAGGGAGTTTCGCAATGCGGAGCGTTTCTTTCGTGGGGGACAAACCCTGAGCTTTGAGCATTTCGTTATAACGCACCCGTTTGCCAATAGTGAGGGAAATGGGCGCAGCCGCCACAAACATGCCTCGACCACGATCAACCCGAACCAGCCCCTCCTGCCGCAAAATCTCAATCGCTCGCCGCAGCGTGTGACGATTGACGTCAAATCGCTTACTCAACTCCACCTCGGTGGGCAACTGGTCGCCCACTTGATAGACCGCCAGTTCAATATTGCGGCGAAGCTCATCGGCAATTTGTTGATAGTGGGGTGGAACGCTAGGAGCCATAAATACTGCTCTCCCTACTCCCCAAGAATCCCCTCGCACAAATCGCGATCGCTCTCACTAACCTGGGGATTTGTTTTCAAGTAGTCGTTTATCCAATCGCAACCATACACCAGTAATTCATCAAGATCTAGAACGCGCTTCAAATCCCACAGAATCACCGTTTGGTCGATGCTTGCGGAGGCGATGGTTTGACCAGGAGCCGGATAACAAATGGCTCTGGCAATCTCGCAGCGTTGCCAGAGCCCTGATCGACGATCTGGTTGGCGCTGCTCAGGATCTGCAAATTGTCGTGGACTGGATCGATAGCCCTCAAGCCCCGTTCTTACCCGAGGAATTTAAATCCCTACGACAAAACTGGCTCAGCACCCTGTAGAATCTGCAAAACCCATTTACGCCAGAGGTGATTGAACAAGTTTCTGTAAGTACTCTCCCTCCTGGCGATGTGCAGGTCACCCTAGACTGGTCTGCACCCGTTGATCTGGATCTGTCCGTGTTTGATCCAAACGGTGGTAAGCGCGATATAAAGATATTCTCTAACTGCGCCAATCCATTCCCAACCACAACTCAGGTTGACAACGTTTTCTGGCCATTGAATAGCTCCCCTCCTCCCGGCAACTATACTGCCAAGGTTGAGTTCGACGAGGCATGCGGGGAAGAGGCTCCAACGTCCGTTGACTTCTCCTTAAATGTGTTGATTCAGGGGCAACTGCAGACCTTTACTGGGACGGTCAGCGAAGAGAATCCCTCAGTGGAGTTTGAGTTTTCGGTTCCGTCCGGTAGCGTACGTTAAGCGCTAATTTATCAAGATTTTCTGAGAACTTCGGTCTTTGGCTCCCATATATCGCGTGGCGCGGCGAGATCCCGGGGTTCTTCAAGAACCCCGAGATGTGAACTATCGCTACAGTTCCTACATCAGATACATTTCGAGAGATCTAACCGCCTAAAACACCCTACGGGCTGCGGTTTTGCCCAAAGATACGCGTTAGAGGGTGGGAAAACGCTGGCAGCAATGGGGATGTTGGAGCGTCGGTTTCTTGGAGGGTGAGCGCCAGAGTCAACACAGCGTTGTCTCGACGATATACCTGCACCTGACGGAGGTCTTTATCAACAATCCAGTATTCCTGGACTCCTTGCTGGGAATAGAGCTTGAGTTTGAGTTGGCGATCGCGCTGGATGTTCTGCTCCCCTGGGGAGAGAACTTCGACAACCAGTTCTGGCGCTCCGGTTAGATGCTCGGCTGCGTCCAGCAATCGGGCTAAGCGTTCTTTGCTATTACTTTCCCAGCGATTAGGTATCAGTTTGAACCGCGTCCCGTCAGAATTACCGCCATTACTTTCCCACTGGCGCATCGCCGCCCTCAGTTGTTCTTGCCAGCGACGAAATTCACCCCCCGCCCGCATCCACTGTTCTAGCCGCCCCCAGCTTTTAATCAGCGCTTCGTGGACCAGCTCCACCATTTCGATCCCTGTGGAGGCGTTGCGGTTAGTCACCACCAGGCGACAAGAGGCCAAATGCGTCACTAAATTCCAGTTTTCTTCCTTTACTTCCTCGCGAGTCGCTAGGCGGCGGGTGTCTTCGGTCCCTTCCCCGGGAGACACTAACTGCATAAACACTCGCTCCGCCCGCTTCCTATCTGTCTCGCCTAGTTGGGCGTACTCTCCCTCTGCATGGTTGGCCAGCGCTTCCTCCACACCGCCAATTTTTTCGTAGACTTGATGCGACAGCCAGCCATCTTTCCGATTTGACCATAGCTGGGTCAAAGTAAATTCCAGCAAGGGCAATCGGCCCGGTTGATCCTTAACTTCATCGATCAATCGATTGGTCAAGCCTTCCTCCAACCGTACATTCATCTCCGCCGCCGGCTGGATAATAGCCTGTTCCAATTCCTCCCGCGTCATGGCCAGGAGCAGAGTTGGAGGGTAGTCCTGTAATATCAAGTTGGGATTTTGCCCCGGACGAAAGGCGGCGATTTGCACCGCCATACTGGTCCTTAAGCGGGGAATTAATCCGGCGAACACCACCGAGGATTTACCGCTTCCAGATGTCCCAATGATAGAGACTAACGGCCTTTTCTTCACCGCCGCCGCCAATCGCTCGGTAACGCTTTCCCGTCCATGAAAAAAGGCGGCGTCTTCTTCTCGGAACGCCTCTAGGCTGCGATAGGGACACGGCGCGCCGCCGCCTAACTGGAGCCAGGTCAGCGGTTCTAAAGCAGGATTTTGGCAAATCACGGGCAGCCAAGAGGCCGCCGGATAGTCATCCTCCAGCCCCTGCAGCTTTCTACGGGCTTCCTGCACCGCCAGATAAAGCGGCGATCGCTGCTCGGCAAAAGCCGTCAGAAAGTATCTGAAGAATTCCTGCGCCACCAAGGTTCGGCACGGGCTCCCGCATCACAATTACCTGGGGGATGTCCAACTTAGCCAGCGCGTTAGCTAATCCCAATCCGGAACAGGAGTTGAAAATCGACAGCTTCAGCCCCCGGTCGATGGCGGCCCCAAGCGCTTCTTCTAACTCTTCGATGGTGAGGCTATTGTGAGTGGGCTTCTCGTTGATGTATATCCGTCCGTCTTCCCCTTCCGCACAACTGTGTCCGGCAAAAAGAAGGATGTCCCAGCCCTGTTCATCCCAGAGTTGGGTGTTGAATTCTCGGCGGTCTGGCTGGACGAGAAACTGGGTCTCACTATCCGGCAACGCTTCTAGAAACTGTTGTTCCGCACTCAGATCAATCCCTTCGCTACTGCCCAGAATCGCCAAAATTCTGATTTTCTTTCTCGAAATTTTGGACGGCGAGGCTTCTCGCTGCTTATATTCTGGTCGACTTAAGGCGAGTTCCGCTCTGCGGTAGTCCCTGAAAAAATTCCAGCAATGCCAGGGTAATTGCAACAGGCGGTCGTCGTCGGTTTCGATAATGACGCGAATTTCTTCAGTGGGGTTAAGCTGAGATCGCACTTGCTGATCAATGTTGAGGAATGTCTCCGATGTCAGCCAAGCATTGAGTTGGGTGTGCACCTGCTGGCATAGCTGCCGAAATTCCACCTCAGAAAAGTGAGTGATCATCCCACTGGGTATAATTTCGAAGTCTGGGGAAGACCGCAAACTCCGCATCCGATAAAACGCTTCATAAAGCAACTGCCAAAGATCATAGAGGTGCTCAATCTCTGGCGCTGGGGGCAAACTTCCCCGAAATTGCATCGCGCGGCGACTTTCTTCAGGGTGCGAAATCTGGGCAGTGATGCTGGGGCAGCCCAGTTGCAAGTCGCCTGAGCCCAGATTAATCACAACTAAACGGCTCATCCTGATTTTCCTAATCAGTTGTTAAATATTTGAATTGATAAGTTTGCAAGAGTAAACGTCTCTCTGGACCAGGGTTTCAGAGAGTTTTCATACCTTTAAATTCAGATTTATACCGAATCACGAACTGGTTCTGAATTACAACAGCCTTAAATCATCGCATGACAATACTTTGACTTTCGAAGACTGCTAATTCTCCAGAAACACTAAACCTTGACAAGCGCTCCATGGAGGGTGAGTTGCTTGCTAGCTTGGACTTGACCTCAGGGCATCCAAAAATGGAAAATTCCGGTATTGGCAGATGTGTATTAATTATAACATACAAGGGGGATGCAACAAATTTCGAAACCGTTTAGCCAAACTCTATAGAGTTATCAGCGAGCAACGATATTTCTGTGAAAATATTCTCAACATAAGAGCACCTCCATCCTTCTGTAGGGACTAACGCAAAGACGTCTCTACTTCCAGTCACGCTGGAATGGCGTCATATCGATGTAGGGCGGCGGGGGCTTTTCACCAATCGAGATTGCTGCAGCCCGGACCTGCTGATACTGTTCACTGAAACGATCGGTATATTGCCTCAGGGCGTCAAATGTACTGGCGTCCAGCAGGGGATCTTTCGTCACCCGACGCCATGCTAACAGCTCCGCTTTAAGTCGTTCCTCAACCTCCGCGACTTCAAAGTGTCCGGCAAGATTATTGTATTCAATCGGGTCCTTTGTTAAATCGTAGAGTTCAATCTCGGGTGGGTCCTGCGTCGCTGCGAAAGCTCGCTGCACTTTTGTATCAGCCCACTTCGGATCCGACAACGCTGCTTGGATGCTACAGCCGTCCACGCCAATTCCCGGTTTTGGCCGACCAGGCAGCAAATTGTGGATTAGTTTGTAGTGATCGTCGCGAATTGCACGCTGAGGGGCAAAGCCCATCCAATGGCTCGTAAACTCCGTACAGATCGACTCACGCCATGTTGGCCGATGTCCCTGTAAGATTGGCTGGAGTTCACGGCTACCGACTGGAGGAGTGAAGTCTATTCTCGCTGCACGCAGGAACGTCGGCATGATATCCACCGTCGAAACAAATTCCGACCGAATATCTGGACGCACATCTTTCCCCGCCACAATGAACGGGACATGTACGCCAAATTCATAGCATGTGGTCTTGCCGCGTGAAAACGGAGGGCCGTGGTCTCCCACAAATACAACTAGCGTATCTTTGATTGTATCTGTTCGCTCTAGGAGATCTAGGAGTAATCCCACACCCCGATCAACACGCTGAACCGCATTATAGTAGCCCGCGACCTCTTCCCGCACTGCTGGGGTGTCGATCTCGCCATGGACTGCAAATGGCTTAACGTCTTCAAGTCCTATCGGCTTTTCCGGCAGTCCCGCTACCTGAGGGGAGAAGGGCTTGTGCGGATCGCTAAAGCTTGCCAGCAGAAACCACGGGGTATCGCCGCTTTCGTTTAGGAACTGCTCGGCATAGGTCACACAGGCCTTCACATCTCGGGTGTTCAGTCCCTGATCCAAATGCACATTCCAGTCGAATGGAAGGTCCGACGCCGGATTTACGTGAACCTTTCCAAACACCCCCGTCCGGTATCCATTCTGCTTTAGCAGCGCTTGGAGCGTCGGTACTCCCCGATGCATTGTATATCCACGACCAGCTAGACCAATCTGGCCGTTTTGGTGCGGATACAACCCCGTAAACATACTGCTTCGGGAAGAACTGCACGACGCCTGCGTCACATAGCCGCGCATGAACTGCACGCCCGATTTAGCTAGCTTATCAAGACTGGGCGTCGCAACTGTCGTATCGCCATAGCATCCTGCAGTTACCCCCATATCGTCTGCCGTGATCAATAACAGGTTGGCCTCTTCCTTGGCCGGACAATCCACGCTGCAGCCCCCACGGTAACGACACCGCCTCCGAGCATCTGCAGAAACTTGCGACGTTGCATATTTCGCACCTCCTGGTTTCCTTTGTAGCGGCGCCAAAATGCTGACTTCGACCAATCATAAGGGAGTTAGCTAGTCAAGACACATCATACAACGATAGATTGTTGAAGTTATTCGTGAGGGGAAACGCATTGCCTGAGAATTATCGATTGGGCCTCCTTATCCCCAGCCTCACAACGGAGTTTGGAACTTCAAGGGGGAGCGTTTTCAGTCGATGAGGCTGAACAGTTTATTCAAAAGCCCTATGCCCAAGAAGCCGTAAAATTAAGAACTTGGGATGATTTAGCTAAGGCGCCCCAGGCGCCGACGCCAAGTTTAGATGACTTCATTCCCATCTTACAATCGTGCCTGAAACTCACCCCCGCAAGCACAGCTTCAATGAATGATGATGTCTCCAAATCATGAGTCTGATTACCCACATTATCTATGATTGCGACGGTCTGTTACTGGATACAGAGCGTCTTAATCGTCAGGTTAACCAAACCATCGCTAGCCGCTACGGTAAAGTCTTTGATGAAACGGTGCATCGCCAAATCATCGGTCGCACCGCCTCTGATTCAGCCCAGATCCTGATCAATCGGCTGGACTTACCCATCACCATCGACGACTATTTGCAACAACGCTATGAGCTAGTCACCGACCTTTATCCCACTGCTCAACCCTTGCCAGGGGCAAAAATTTTAACTGAGCATTTCGCCGCCCATGGTATTCCTCAAGCGATCGCCACCAGTTCGATCCGTCAACGATTCGATCAAAAGTTCATCCGCCACCAAAGCTGGATGCGGCTATTTGCCTGCATTGTGACCGGGGATGACGAGGCGATTAAGTACGGTAAACCGGCCCCTGACACTTTCTTAGTCACGGCTGAACGGCTAGGGGCTGATCCCATCAACTGCTTGGTGTTTGAAGATTCTCCAGCTGGCGTGATCGCCGCTAAAAAAGCCGGGATGGCTGTGGTGGCAGTGCCAGCGAAGGATAGCGATAGCACCATATTTCAGTTGGCTGACAGTATAGTGAATTCACTCTTAGAGTTTGATCCCACCCACTGGCGGTTACCTCCTTTATCTCCGGCAAGGGACAAATAATGCCGTCATTGGCTGGCGGGAACTCAATGCAGACGATAGAAATGTCTGGGTTCGTTCGGCAGCAACCACAATTGCACTCATCGGCGGCACAAGGTTTCGAGGCGCCAATTTAACTGAAACAAATTTAACTCAAGCCCAGATTGAACAAATCGCCTTAACTGGAGCAATTTTAACAGAAACGCATAAGGACGGTTAAGATATCTGTCTCGCCCAACGCTATCTAACATCTCACTACATCTGCATTGAGGATTAAGCAGAAAAGCCTAACGCATTAACGGTGATGTGAGCACTCTTACCTTACTAATGCTATGAACTCAACATTAACAAGGAGACTGCCTCGGCTAAAGTGTCTCGCCAATTATACTTTGGTTGGAATCCCAGATGTTCAACCAAACGGCTTCCATCATATTGCCAAGCAACAGCGTAAATACCAGTTACATCTGAACTCGGTTCAATGATGCTCATACTACCTGTCAATTGAATCAATTCCTGATACAACTCTTCCCAGGTGAAATGGCTGTTAACAATATTCGCCGCCTCGGTCAAGGGTCTTTCCAGACATTCTGCAGCAACCCATCCTAACTCACGAGCATCAATCCAGCCGTCACCTAACGGGAGTTTGTGCTTTGCTGTCGGACTTGCTAGTGGCACGGCCTCTCCAGCCCAAATCTTCTGATATTGTTGAACTATCTTTTTGGCGCAACTGTGATGCGGACCCCAAATATGGGGTGGACGTAAGATGCTCCAGTCGGTTCGGCCACATTGTTCGGCTTTAGTCCTTAACAGGGCTTCGCAACGAACCTTACCGTCTCCGTAATCTGTTCCTGTACTGTTCAGCGGGTGTATCTCGTCCAATGGCAAATACAGTGGCGCGCCGTAAACATCAACACTACTGACAAAGACAAATGGCCCCTCTTTCCAGGCGTCAAGTAGCGCCGACATTGCGGCTTGATCGATTCCAGCATTCTTGAAAGTACAGGCGGTATGGATAATGCCTCGCACCCCCTCTACCGCTCGACCCAGGCTATCGATATCGGCGAGATCGCCCAAAGCAATTTCAATCTCTAGATTCTCTAATCTTTTAGCAGACGAAAGGCGCGTAAATGCGCGGACAGCTATTCCTCGCCGTAGTAGTTCGCAAATAACAAAATATCCGGTTGTTCCTGTTCCACCCGTTACGAGAATCATAAAGCTATATCCAATTTCATACCATTCGGAAATTGTCCTTCCCCTGCAGGAATTGTTTAGTTTCAATTGCAAACGCTCTTTAACTAAAGATTAACGTCTACTTAACTAAACCCTCTCTTCTACTTAATGCTCACTCTGTAGGTTCATATAGGCTTGTGGATTTAATTTATACCTAAACTGGGGAGGGCAATGCAGGACTTTCCAAATGCTCAGCTTGGCCCTTTTGCCGTTGAGGTGAAAGATCTATTCAAGTCTTTCCGAGGTAAAACGGCTCTTGAAAACGTTACGATGTCCGCTAAACACGGCGAAATGCTGGCGCTGGTAGGGGCGTCTGGTTCAGGCAAGTCAACGCTGTTGCGAAACATTAACGGCTTGCATCAAGCTGACCGGGGAACCGTGTGCATTTTTGGAAATACCCTGCAGTCAGAGGGAAAGTATCACTCCCATGTACGCCGACTCCGCAGTCAGATCGGTTTCATTTTTCAGCAGTTTAATCTGGTTAATCGGTTGACCGCCCTTGAGAATGTTTTGGCGGGCAATCTCGCGAGTGTTTCCCTGACACGCTCTCTGCTTCGAAACTTTTCAAGAGTAGAAAAGATTAAAGCCCTCTCTGCTTTGGAACGGGTTGAGATTCTTGAACATTCCTACAAGCGGGCGTCCATGCTGTCGGGCATTTATGCAGGCAGCCATGAAGCAAACGCCCTAGCTGTAGCTGAAAACCAGGTGGATGTGGCTACGAACAACAACGAAAATTTGGACCGGCTTAAGGAAACCGCCCCCGACGCTCTAGAGAAGATCCAGATCATTCACGTTTTTTACCCCGCCTGGTTGTTATCATGCCTAAGCCGACCCCAACAACATCCAACGCCAACTTGAATTCATCCAATAGCGTCATTTCCCCCCAGGTTCTGAGCCTACTGGCGCAGGAGAAAAAGCCGATTACGGCGATAAGGATTGTTTGGGCGGGCGTTGCGATCGCAGTGCTTTGCTACGCCGGACAAAAAAGCGACCTCAGCTTTGTGGAACTCCTGCAAGGCGGCGGCAATATGGCCGAGTACATTAGCCGCTATTTTCCGCCCGACTTCACCGACTGGCGGTTTTACCTCTCTGATATTCTCGAAACTATTGGCATGGGGATTTGGGGCTCCTTGACGGCGGCTATCTTTGCGGTTCCTCTATCTATTATGGCCGCCGAGAATGTGGCGCCCCCTTGGATGGTATTCATCATTCGTCGGTTTATGGACGCCATGCGGGCGATTAATGAGGTAGTATTCGCCTTAATCTTTGTTGTCGCAGTTGGTTTAGGTCCCTTTGCCGGGGTGTTGGCTCTATTTGTACATACGGCTGGCGCCCTTGGCAAACTCTTTTCTGAAGCCATTGAAGCCATTGACCCTGGTCCCGTTGAGGGCATCCGCGCTACTGGAGCCTCTAAGCTCCAGGAAATTATCTTCGGCGTCATTCCCCAGGTGATTCCGCTGTGGACCTCCTTTACGCTTTATCGCTTCGAGGCGAACGTCAGAGCGGCGTCTGTCCTGGGCATTGTTGGAGCTGGCGGCATCGGCGTTTCGCTGTATCAAAGCTTCCGCGCTTTCAAATATGGCAAGGTCTGCGCCATTTTGATTATTCTGAGCACTGCAGTGTCTATAACTGACACTATCTCCGCCAAAATTCGCCAGCGGCTAGTTTGACACAAACCCCTTGAAATACTTGATGGACACAACTGGACTCGAACCAGTGACCCCTACGATGTCAACGTAAATAGCAAACTTCCAGAATCACCTCTAGCCAGTACTTTTCAGATTTTTTTTGGAAATTCAATACCCAAATGATACCCATTTACAAAACCTCACAAATCAAAGCAGCTAGACACTATCTGTAAAGCAGTAAATCATCCAACCAAAACCCTTTCCCAAAAAAGGCAGATCTATATGATCCACTATCTCAAGTTTAGAGAGCTTCGAATTCCTACTTAATTCATTGCCAGATGAGCAACGCCATAAGTTATGCCGGGGCAATAGACGGCTAGCTGGCACAATAAATACATATGCACTTCAGGGAATTTTGGGTGATGGCGACTCTCAGCGATATTCTTGACGAAGATCTGTTGATGGCGCTAGCAGGCGATCGCTATTTTGAGCGAGGCGTTGATTATTTTGAGCGGGGCCTGGTGCATTCCTTAGCCCAATATGGCGAACGCATCGTCGCTGAGGTGTATGGCATGGAAACCTATCAGACGCAGCTCTGGCTGCAGGACGATGAACTGATGTCTCGCTGTACCTGTCCGCTGGGAGTGGAGGGGTTATTCTGCAAACACTGCGTTGCGGTGGGACTGGCCTGGATTGACGAACCGCCCCCCTACCGTCCAGCAGGAGAAGCTCCCGCTAGAGCAGGCGTCACGATGGAGGATGTCCGCGACTATCTGGCCCGGCAAGAGCGAGAAACGCTGGTGCGGATGATTTTGGAAAAAGCGATGGAGGACGCCCGCTGGCGTGAACAGTTGCTGATGAAAGCGGCCTCGCATCAGTCTGGCGGCGCCGATATCAATACCTTCCGACGGGCTTTGAGAAATGCGCTCATCACTGGTGATTTCGTAGACTACTACGCCGCCGCCAGCTATGCCGATGGGGTGCAGTCTGCAATTGATGGTCTGGAAGAGTTGCTGGAGTCAGGCTACGCCAGTGATGTGGTAGAGCTGAGTGAAGAAGCGATCGACCTGCTAGAAGACGCCCTCAACTCTGTGGATGATTCGGACGGCAACCTGAACCCGATTATCGAGCAAGTGGAAGATCTCCACTACCGGGCTTGCGAAACTGCTCACCCGGATCCCCATGCCTTAGCCGAACGGTTGTTTCACATAGAACTTTCATCCGGCTATGGCTTCTTCTCCCATGCACTGGAGTCCTATGCCGATATTCTGGGGGATGAAGGCCGGGACACCTATCGACAGTTGGTGGACGCCGAATGGGAAAAGCTTCCTGAACTTGCCCAGGGCGATCGCCACAGTTTTGACTACCGCCGCCGGAAACTCAACCGGATGAAAGAAACCCTGGTGTCCGCCACGGGCAATCTAGAAGCGTTGGTGACGGTCATCGCTAAAGATCTGTCTCAACCCGCTCGCTATCTGCAAATTGCTCAACTCTATCAGGAGGCAGGCCAAACTGATAAGGCGATGGCCTGGGCGGAACAAGGCTTGGCGGTGTTCCAAGACGACTATTACACAGGTCAGCTGGGGGACTTTTTGATTGCCGTCTACGAACAACAAACCCGATTTGATGATGCGATCGCGATTGTCTGGCGAGACTTTTCCCGTAGTCCTTCCCTGCAGCTCTACCGAAAACTCAAGCAACAGGCGGAGAAAGCCTACGATTGGCCTAAATGGCGGGATAAAGCGTTGACCCATGTCAGAAAGGGGGCCAAGGCCGCTGAACAACCATTCTATAACCGTAGATTTTCCCAGATTGGATACTCGCTACTGGTGGAGATTTTTCTGTGGGAAGGCGATGTAGAACAGGCATGGCAAGCAGCAAAATCTGGCGGATGCAACGAACATCTCTGGATGCGCCTGGCTGATATCAGGGCTGCCGATCATCCTGAGGATTCACTCTCCGTTTATCAGCCTGCGATCGAACCTCTGGTTAACCAAACCAATAATGAGGCCTATCGCCAGGCTATTGACCTAATTCTCAAAGTCAAGGATGTTATGACCAGGCTTGACCAAGAAACTGAATTTGAAAGGTTTATCGCTCAGCTTGGGAAGACCTACAAGCGCAAGCGAAACTTCATCAAGCTGCTGGGACAAAAGGGAATAGTCGAGTGAGAAACTTTGTCAGTGGAGTACGATAAGATAGCCTGACAAAACGATCGCAGACTGAGAGATTATTGATTGCGCTCAGCTTTTAGCGCTTGCTCGAAATAGACTGCTCTTGAGCTGGATCAAACACAATAGTGTATTGCATAGCTAAGGCCTTTTGCCGCAGGACACGCATATGGGCTTCAGCGTCGTTGCGGCGGCGGAACCGAGCCACTACGCGGCGCTGCATTTGAGGAAGCAGTTGCATGATGCACCACGGATGTAGCAGTTGGTGATAAGTCGTGGCTGCTTCATCAGTACCGGCTAAGGGTTGACGATTCAAAGCGCGATCAATCACACTCAGGAGCTGGGACGCTTCGCTGTCGGTTGGATGCAGTGACCAGGCGCTGAGAGGCGCAGGCTGAAAGGCCAGTCGATAGGTCTTGCCATTGCAGCGATGAATCATCCAAACCGCCTGTCGGGGCAGTTTTTGCAAGCGATCGCCCTGCTCTGCCAGCGCTAACCGGATGAGTTTGATGTCCGCCATGACTCGTTGACCTTGGTTCACATTGCTGTCCTCTGAGGTGGTGTTTGCTTCTGAAAAACTGAAGCCACCCTATCGAGGAGATGACGGCTCAAAACAGGTCACGGTGATATTGACATTTTCCTATTTATGTGTGTTAGTCTTCGTGGTTGGAAGGGCAAAGGGCCTCCCGGAGGTTTTCCGGAATCTGATTGAAGTGTTCAAGGAGGAAATCCATCAGGGCCAGGTGGCGCAGATCGACGGCGGTGGGGCGACGGTAGCTGCGGCCTTTGCGGAACCAGCGGTGGACAGTGGACACGGAGCGGGAGCAGATGGCGGCGATGTCTTCTTGGCTAACCTGCCATTTAGCGTAGAAGGCTTGGGGCGTCATGCCGAGTTGGCAGTAGCTGTATCGGTCAATCAGGCGCTGTTCGTAAGCAGTAAGGGGACGGGGATTCATTTGTCGGGCTCAGTTTCAAAGGGTTCGAGGTCGTCTTCCCAAGCGATGTCGGCTCTAACCCAGGCAGCGCTGGGGGAGTTAGGGTCGAGCCAGATGAGATAGCACCATCGCCAGCAGCAGCAGTGGGAGGCGAAGCTATAGAACGTGCCGATCACAGCGCCCCAGTCGGTGGTTTCGCCGTCAGTAATCCAGCGGAGACGATCGCCATACAGGAAGCGAGGTGTCTCGACATCCGGGAAAGCGACGGGTAGGTCGGTAGCGGGGGGTGGGAGGCGCAGCTTGGTGAGAGGACTCAAGGTTTCGAGGGGAGGGTGGCGGATGGCTTTGAGATAGGTGGCGAGGAGGTTGCCATTAAGGTTGCGGGTTAGGGTTTGGATGAGTATGGCGGCGAGGGTTTCTGTTTCTGTAGATGTCAGAGTGCCTCGGGTGGCGTCAAAGTGGGTGTCAAAGAAGGTGTTAAGACTGTGAAGCAGTTCGGTGATGGCGAAGTCGGTAAGGGCTTGCTGGTAGCCTGATTGAAAAAGCACAGGGACTGAAAGGGCAGAGCGATAGAGTGGAGTGTGGTTGCACTCCTGTTGGCTGGAAATAGGAAATTTTGGCATAAGATTAGGCTGCTTCTACTGACTTAGAAGCGGCTGCTAACCTCTGTGCTGACTAAAGCAGTGAACTCATGGGTTGGGTTGCCATCAATATATGGTAATTGCCTTAATAAGGCAATATCCCTAGATTTAAGTTTCCGAAAGAAGGATTATGAGTAAGTTGCCTCTAACAAGCTTAAACGAGTGCCTAAGCCAGCTAAGCCACAAATCAGGGTTTACCTTACTGAGGAGACGGATCGATTGCTTAAGGCGATCGCAGGAATTAAGGACTCCTCAGTGAATGCGATCGTGAATGAGGCGATTGATCACTGGTTGGAGGAAGCAGAGCAACTGGAAATCATTGAAAAATTCAACCTCAATCGCTTAGATGAGGTTGGTTAAGGTTAGCGAGTGAAGGAAGCAATCCATTTGAACGCGGAGAAAGAACAGCGATCCTTTAAGTTTGTAGTAGAAATGCTATTGAGAGAAGCTTTAGAAACAAGGGAGAATACGAGTCAGAATTCTTAGTGAGCGATTGCGAGTGAGGTTGCTTCTTGTATCCCACCACGAAAGAATTATTTGAATTCTTTTCTCGCCACCGACCAGAAAGCAAGCTGGAACTCATTGAAGGTCGCTTGATTGTGGGCAATACCATTGTCAGTAGTCGATTATTGCTTCAGCAAATCCTTCAAGGATGGAAGGCGGAAGCGGCGATCGCTCTGGCGCCGATAGAACTGTGGATTGAAGCATTGAAGATAGGCTTTGCTCTGTCTTGCTCTACAGAAGGGAATGATATTTCCGAGGCGCTGGATATTCTGGAAGGGGCAGTTGCTGAAATTGCGTATCAGCCAGAAGACCTGATTACAGGTAAGGGCATTGCTAATCATCCCTATCATCCGCATCATGGGGTATTGCAATCCCTTTCCACAGGCTTGTTCTCCATTTCAGAAAACTTCGGCGGGAGATCCCTTAGTCGAGATTTTGTGATGCGATTGGGAGACAACGGCTTTACGCCGGATGTCCTGTTCTTCAAATCCAGCGGACTAAATCAACTCTGCTCCTGGTTTCTAGATGGGCCTGCTGAACTGGTGATTGAGGTGCTGTTGCCAGGGCATGAGTATTGCGATCGCGTGGTTAAGCGCGATTATTATGCCGCAGCAGGCGTTCCAGAATATTGGATCGTTAATCCGGATGAACGGCGGGTAGAGTTCTGGCGTTTGGTGAATGGAAAGTATCGGCAACAGGTTCCGGATGCGGATGGACGTTATCGGCCTACCAGCATTTCGGGTTTGGCGTTTCAATCAAATTCCTTGTGGGACGAGGAGAGCTGGTATAGCGGGCGATCACAGCAAGATTTGTTCATCCTGGAAAGGGAAGCCCAACCCTTTCACCGTATTGAGACAATTAAACGGGAAGAGTGGGGCAGTCTCCCATTTGCGCCCCAGCTGCAGTTAAAGCCTACACCAATTCGATTTGAGGAATACATTAGCTGGTGTCCGCGAGCGAAGTTTGAGTTCTTCAAGGGTAAGCCGCAAATCAGTTACAAGCGAGGTACAAAACAAGTTCTCGGCCTCTTGCTCATGACGTTTGGGCTAACCAGCACTGTGAACTTATTACCGCCCCAAGCTTGGGTACAGGCTTTGAAACAGCGAATCACTCTGGAAAACCAGGATGAACAACGTAAGGCGGCGTGGCGGCAATTGGCGCAACAGGCAGCGACAATCCTGCGGGAGCAGTTTGGGGTCCAACGCGTAGGTTTAATCGGGGATCTGGCCCGTCCTCAATCCTTGAACTACTGGTCTGAGATCAAGCTGGTAGTGTGGGAGACGGATGGGCGATCAGATTGGGACATCCATCGGGCTCTCTCACCTATCAGTGAAGAACCCGAAATCCAGGTCCTTCATGCTGAGACGGATTATTTGACGGTGGATGAGAAAGAGGCAATCGAAGGCGCCATCGAGATTTGAGGGTCGTGCCTTCATAACGCTCTTCAATCACTCTAGGCAAAGGAAAACTGAGACCACCCCTTCGGAGAAGCTCTTGGGATAGCCCCTTCGAAGAGGTTCATAACTGTGATCAGGGTCGAAAATCCTGAGGAT
>JASJDH010000151.1 GCA_030065175.1 Leptolyngbyaceae cyanobacterium MO_188.B28
CAAAGAGCAGGTATTCCTTCTCTAAGCTTAAGCTGCTCAATAGTTCTAACTGATCTGATTTTTGCCAGATAATTTCCTCTGTTTTCTAAAATGCTAATCAACTCAGGCAAAACACTGATTCCAAAATTTTCAAAGCTGCGAGAGATACCTGACCATTGAACACCACAATCGTCTATTTCCTCGTAAGAGGAAGAATTTAAAATCCCAAAACTGATTAGATCAGGTATAGCGATCGAGTGCCCCAAATCACCTAGAGTCGAGGCTATATAAGCACAGTCTTCGAAATTATTACACCTTCTCAGGGCTTCAACAAGTTTAAGAGACACCTCTTCATTACCGATTTCAGTAAGTGCTAGTCGCGCAAGTTGGTAAGCTTCAAAGTCTTTGGATATCAATAATTCAACCAGCCTTGGAATAGATTCTCGATTAGCAATTTTTCCTATTGCTTTTGCTGCACTTTTTGCAACAGGATCATAATTTGTATTGGCATTTTCAAGTAATCTAAGTAAAGCTGGAGTGGCTGATTTACAACCTATCTTGCCTAATGCATTAGTGGCTGCAATACTGATGTCAGTGATTGGATTGTTAATTGCATCTAGCAGTTCAGGAACTGAAAATTGAGAGGACGTTACAGCTAAGAGTAATATTTTAAGATGGTGAGAAATTTTACACTGTTTAACCCAATCAACAGTCTGCTTCTGAAATGCTGACTTCACTTCCCCTGCCAACCGGGCTCCAAGCATCAAGTCCACGTCATCCATCGCCAGCTTCACCACTCGCAGCGCCTGATAGTCCTTATCTAGTAGCGCCAACATTAAGGCTATGGGTTCTGTCCACTTCAAATGGTTGAGGTAGTTTCGCTTCAGTTGCTCATCGTTTAACTCTGGCAGCCGCCGTAGCAAATATTCCGCTGAATAGTATTCCTGAATCAGCTGGTGGCGAAACTCGATTTGATCTGCACTACGATTTTGTAGCAGGTGGTACTTGAGCAAATCATCTAAAATGTCTCGAGTCGGCAATTTCCCACTGGGGAAAACTCTGCTGAGTTCCCTTTCCGCTTCATCGCGATGGATCACCACTCGATGATCAACCGGAGTTTCTCCCTGCATCATCACTGACGCCAAAGCTTGTAATGATACCTTCCACAGTCTGCGATCGCTCAGGGGCCTGACATCACCTTTCAAAAGGGCGACTTCGTGTTTTCTTACACTGCTGATCTCGTACAGATTGGTAAATGTCTGAAATACCCCTGCTAGGTTAGACGGTATTTGATGCTCAGCAGACTGCTGAAATACCTCGCACAGCATCCATAGCAGCAAAGGGGTTTGCCCCAACTCTCGCAAGCGATCGCTAAGCTGCCGCAGCATTGTCTCCTCTTGTTCCGGCACATAGGCTCGAATGAACACCTTCATTTGCGTTTCCGTGAGCGGCTGCATTTCCAATTGCTTTTCAATCCCCAGATCTCCCCCCAGGCCCAAATCTCGTGTAGTGAAGATCATCGGCACTTTGGGATGATCGCTTCGAAAAGTGGAAAGCTTAGATCGCGCCTCCTCTGAGGGCAGCTCATTCAATCCGTCAATTAGTAACAAGAACCGTCCCTTGCGCAACAAGGATGTAAGGGTGATGTCATCAAAATTGATGTATGGATCATGTTTGTAGAGGAATGCCTGAATGCGCTCAAAGATGTTGGTCTGCCAGTAGCGCAGCTCCACCAGGATAGGGATTTGAGCCGTGCTCTGTTCCAATGCTTCAGTAGCCATCTCCAGGAGCAGGCGAATCAATGCAGTAGACTTGCCAGAGCCAGGACGTCCCAAAAGCAGCACATGGTTTTCGGCATATTTGCGAATGCCTTCCAGCACGGGTAATCGTTCTGTTTTCTCTTGTCTTTCCTGTCGTGGGCTGGTTTCCGAGGCAGCAGTATCCCTTCGTTTTGGAGCAGTTTTCACCATTAAGCCGAAGTCGAAAAGCAAGGGTCGCTCAGGCCCCTTAATTTGTCCAATGGCGTCTGTCAGTGCGTAAAGCTTCCACCACTGCTCATAAGTAGTTATGAGAGATTGCAAATATCCCTCAAAATTAACCATAGCGCTTCTAGAAATACGGCTTTACCAAAATTCAGGTCTTCACTGGAAGCAGAGTCTCCAATCAACGAACCTCAGATAGAACAAGTGATCGAGGGTAACTGGGAAATTAGCTGAATGTTGCATTTTAGAGATTATTTAAGAAGTTTGAATGACTCAGTATGGTAACACTACCCAACTTTTTTACTTTCTCATTTTACCCTTATAAATAAAGGGTGATTGTCTGTAATAGACATGCATAAAACAGAGCCATCAACTTCGCTACAGGTTGATAAGTCAGCTTGATCTATCAATCGTTTACATCGAATTAATATCGTCATAACGGGATGACTTCTACCATGGTGCCAGAAAAAGAGAATGATTACCTTCCCAGTGGATTGGTTTTAAGTCTCAAAATTTCAGAGTCTGCAATGAAGATGCTTGTTACTTTAGCAACGGCGCTTGCTTTAGGTTCGGGCATAGGCATTGTGATTGCTAATAATCAGACAGTAGAGTCTGCAACTTTTCCTGTAGTAGGTCCAGGAAGTGAGATGCTCCCTTCTCCTGATAGGACTGTAATGCCCAATTCAGACGAAGATTCATCCTTGCAGAAAGACAGCACCACGAAAACTTACGGTGTTGTTTTCATCTAATTTAGATGAAAGAGTTTTCAGATAAATTCGCTAACAGTTTCTACTCGGAGGAGAGGGATTCAGGGTGAGTGTCATCTGACTGACAGCAATGATATTTCACATTGTATTTTCTGAAACCGCAACACTCTAATCCCAAAGTAACCACAAACCAACGGGCATAAATTCAAAACAGAAAATATCGTTGCGCCATCGGCAATACCTCTGCAGGCTCACAAGTCAACAACTCCCCATCCGCCCTGACCTCATACGTCTCCGGATCCACCTCCATCCGAGGCGTCGCCTCATTCAACTTCATATCCGCCTTGCCAATCCGCCGCGTATTCGACACCGCCGCCACCTGATGCTGCAGATTGATATATTCCGGCACCCCCGCCTCCAACGCCGCCTGAGACACAAACGTCAGCGACGTCGCCGCGATCGCCCCCCCATAACTGGCAAACATTGGCCGCATATGGATCGGCTGAGGCGTTGGGATACTGGCATTGGGATCCCCCATCTGAGCCCACGCGATCGCCCCCCCCTTAATCACAATCTCCGGCTTCACCCCAAAAAACGCAGGCTTCCAGAGACAGAGATCCGCCAGCTTACCCACCTCCACAGACCCCACCTGGTCCGCAATCCCATGGGTAATCGCCGGATTAATCGTGTACTTCGCCACATACCGCTTCGCCCGCAGATTATCATTGCGGTCAGAATCCTCCGGCAATGGCCCCCGCTGCACCTTCATCTTATGGGCCGTCTGCCAGGTGCGGATAATCACCTCCCCCACCCGTCCCATCGCCTGGGAGTCAGAGGCGATCATGCTAAACGCCCCTAAATCGTGCAAAATATCCTCAGCCGCGATCGTTTCCCGCCGGATCCGGGACTCCGCAAACGCCACATCCTCCGGGATGCTAGGACTGAGGTGATGGCACACCATCAACATATCTAAGTGCTCATCCAGCGTGTTGCGGGTATAGGGCCGGGTCGGATTCGTCGAAGATGGCAGCACATTCGCCTGCCCACACACCTTAATAATGTCAGGCGCGTGGCCGCCCCCCGCCCCCTCCGTGTGGTACGTGTGAATGGCCCGGTCCTTGAAGGCGGCGATGGTATTCTCCACAAACCCCGCCTCATTCAACGTATCCGTATGGATCGCCACCTGCACGTCAAAGTCATCCGCCACGCTCAAACAAGTGTCAATCGAAGCGGGCGTCGTACCCCAATCTTCATGCAGCTTCAGCCCCATCGCCCCGGCCCGCACTTGCTCCGCCAGTCCCTCTGGCTTGGCGCTATTCCCCTTCCCCAGAAACCCTAAGTTCATCGGAAACGCGTCAGCCGCTTGCAACATGCGATGAATATTCCAGGCTCCTGGCGTACAGGTGGTGGCGTTGGTGCCCGTGGCAGGCCCCGTCCCGCCGCCGAGCATCGTGGTGACGCCGGATGCGATCGCCGTTTCAATCTGCTGCGGACAAATGAAGTGAATGTGGGAATCAATCCCCCCCGCTGTCAGAATCATCCCTTCCCCAGCCACGATCTCTGTCGAAGGGCCAATAATAATCGACACGTTATCCTGAATATAGGGATTTCCCGCCTTGCCAATATTGGCGATGCGACCGTCCTTGATGCCAATATCTGCCTTGACAATGCCCCAGTAGTCCAGAATCAAAGCATTGGTAATCACTAGATCCACCGCTCCATCAGCTCGGGAAATGGGAGACTGCCCCATGCCGTCGCGGATCACCTTTCCCCCGCCAAACTTGACCTCATCACCGTAGATGGTCGAATCCTGCTCTACTTCAATGATCAATTCCGTATCAGCCAGACGGATGCGATCGCCCACCGTAGGCCCATAGGTTTCGGCATAAGCGCGGCGATCCATGCGATAACTCATGCGGTGCTCCCTTATTCCTCAATCACAGTTGCCGATTTTACTAATTGTCAGGGGTCATTTCTCTTTTGTCACTTGTTATTTGTCATGGGCAAAGCATTTCGTTGAGAGTCATTAAGAAAAGCTGGAATAGTTCATTAACCTAACGCCCTCCCTTCCTAGATCGCTTAGAAGATCGTCGCTTCTGCCCCGGCGGCGTTCGGTCGGCTCCAAAATACTTTTCGCTGCGGTAACGTAGCCAAACCCTTAATAGTTGGGGGATTTGCGCTTTCTGGTCTTTAGTCAGCGTGTTATAGAGTTCGAGCGCGCGTTCCCGCTCTTTTCGACAGGCGGCGTTATTGTGGGCGTCCCAGTAACTTCTGGCGACCCGGATCCGACGGCATACTTCTTTAACGAGGGCTTCTCCTTCCAGGGGGGACTGATTTTTCATGGTCTTTACCGAGATCAATTCATCACTTGGATTGCAGACAGCCTTGTCTATCTAGCCAAAGGTCAAAAGCAATTTCAGTCAAGCGCATACGTATATACGATGAATTGTGAGTATTATTTGCTGCTTTTATATCCAAGTCGAAGCAGTCAAAAAAATCAGCGTTTTGACTGATAAGTGTATTTACGGGGTTTCAGATGTTTTTCTTGATAGTGCGTGAGAGATGTCGGAATTCAGGTAAATCAATCTTTTTGCTGAATTTATTCAGGTTCGTTTATTGACGCTTCATACTGGATTTAGGGATCTTCAATCTATTGATCCGGGTTTTTACTCAGGTGGTTTCTATACGTAAAAGTCAGTATATATATGTAGCTAATGATACTTGATTGATTCATGAAAGATGTAGCCGCGAGATCTCGACGTTTACTGGTCATCGCCACGATGATTACGGCAGGAACTTGGGGGCTGGCGACGTCGGCTAAGGCTGCGACCCTTAATCCACCCGCTACTGCCGACTACCGCTATATCTTTCAAGATGCGGTGACTGGAGACAATGCATTTATCGGAAACGATGGGGATCACCACTGGTTTATCAACACCGGTGCAGATAGCTATGCTATCGATCAATATGAGCGTCCTACAGCTCAGACCTACAAAACTGTCACCGCCAACTCGTTGGTTGGGAATGACTCAGAGCTGTCACAGGGACAAACCTACTACGCGACAGACAAAAATAGTCCCGCTTACTTTGAGTATCTAGACATTGTCTCAGGACGGTTTGATTACGATAGCAATTTCATGTACTTTGCGATCGAGTTGTATGGCGACGCAAAGGTAGACAGTGACGGAGGGGAAAGAACCGTCGACTTTGGTGAGAGCAGCGTTTACCGAATTCGGTTTGGTGATAATGAGAACGCCAATAACAGTATTATGCTTTCGGCTAAGAATGCTAAAGACTCCACCAGTTCCTTCGCTTCTAAGGAAACCTTTGCTTTCTACGATGAGAATGGCGATGTCGGCGGAACCGCCATCACAACCGTCAATGAAAATCCGGGTTCTATGGATGGGTTTGAGACAGAAGTCGTTGCTGATGGTTGGACCAAGGACGGCAGCTCTGAATCAGAGGTGTTGTTTGTCCGTCGTCTTACGAATACTGAGGGGCGACCCATCGTAGAATTCGCCTTTAATTATCAAAAATACAATACCGACTTTTCTTTCCCTGACATCAATCCAGACAATGGGCTTCCTTACCTGGTGTTTGAAGCCAATCGAGGCACAAAGGACGAACAAAACTATCTTTGGAATGATAAGTATACGATTGGGGAAGCAGGAACCCCCTATAACGATGGCAATGGGGAGCCTCAGAATGTTTACGAACTGGATACGCTGACCAGCGGCCCAATTAACATCATTGACCTTGATGAAGAGGATCCGCCTCAACTCCCTGAACCGACAGCTTCGCTGGGAATGTTTTTGCTCGGTGGGGTTGGCGTTAAAGCTCTCCTCAAGCGGACTCAGGCAGAAAAAGAGAAGTAATTGACGACTGATTCGGAATCTGAGGCTTACAACTTAAAGCGGGATATCTCAACAGGCAATTTTAGGCGGCCTAAAAACTTTTGGGCTTTAATGCACAAAATCCGGAAATCTGAGATTAATTTTTTCTCAGGAAGCGTTTATTTAGGAGGACTTTTTCATTCAGGAAATACTCAGGTGAGGGGGATTTACTGAGAAGTGTCAAGCAGCCAATCGTTGGCCTCTCAAAAAAATCCTTACCCTGGTATACATCATGAAACTCTCCTATTTCTCAGCTTTAGCAATTTCCTCTTTGTTGACCGTCGGCACAGTTGCGATCGCAAGTCACGCTCAATCTGTTCAAGCCAACCCCTGTGCTGCAGTAGAAAATCCTTGCGCTAGTGTTAATCCTTGCGCTGCTGTAGAAAATCCTTGCGCCGCCGCCAATCCTTGCGCCGCCGCTAATCCTTGCGCCGCCGCTAATCCTTGCGCCGCCGCTGATCCTTGCGCCGCCGCTAATCCCTGCGCCGCCGCTAATCCCTGCGCTGCCGCTGCAATCTCCACCGCCTCAATCTCAGGTTCCTTCACCGGAGACGCTCACCCGACCCAAGGCGTCGCCACTATTGTTGAAGAGAACGGCAAGCGTTATCTCGAATTTGATCAAGCGTTTCGCTCTGACAACGGACCTGATCTATTTGTATTACTCCATAAGCAGGCAGTTCCTCAAACCTATGGCAGCGGCCAGTTCGTCAATCTAGGCGATTTGCAATCTGTTGAAGGACGCCAGCGATACGAAATTCCTGAGGATGTATCAGTGGAGGATTTCAAATCTGCTGTGGTTTGGTGCCGTCAATTTAATGTCACCTTCGGCTACGCAACGTTTTAGAAGTAACTTTTAACTTAAGCGAGACAGAATTCCTGAGACAGAATTTAGGAGTCAGGAGTCAAGAGTCAGAATCAAGTTTATCCATGATTTTTGGCTTTTGAATTCTGTAGAGCTAAACCACATCCAATTTGAAACCTGGGGAAAACTCTGGATTCAAATGTGGATGTGGTTTATGCGCTTTTCGGAGAGTATTTCTGCTTCAAAGGACTTTTCCTGGAGTCACTGAGGCATGCAATTTAAGCCGGAACAATCCGGCAGAGAAGAGATCCAAAAGTCAGGCAGAAACTGTATTCTGTCTCCTGACTCCTGTATTCTTCCCTAGGGAAATTTTCTCGCTTTAAGTTGAAAGCCTTTCGTATTAAGCTTAAAGTCCGTGACTATCGAAGCAAAGACGGAATGAAAATCGCTACTTGGAATGTCAATTCAATTCGTACTCGTTTAGAGCATGTCACGAACTGGCTGCAGGCCAATCCAGTTGATGTGCTCTGCCTGCAAGAGACCAAGGTGATTGATCAGGATTTTCCGGCACAACCCTTTCAGGAATTAGGGTACTCCCCCTATATTTCGGGGCAGAAATCCTACAACGGGGTCGCCCTAATCAGCCGTCAACCCTTGGATTCGGTTAGTTCGGGCTTTGCTGCTGTCTTAGACGCGGATGCTGTCGGGGATCTAGACGAGCAGAAGCGGGTCATTACCGGAGTGCTGGATGGGGTCCGGATTGTGAATCTGTATGTCCCCAATGGTTCGTCTGTGGGCAGCGAAAAGTATGAGTATAAGCTGCGCTGGTTGGGGGTGCTTAAGACCTACCTGACCGCCCTTTTGGAACAGTCTCCCGGCCTAACGGTCTGCGGCGATTTCAATATCGCCCTGGAGGACCGAGATATCTACGATGCTAATGGCAAAGAAAAGCACATCATGTCGTCTGAGGCTGAACGCCAAGCGTTAAGACAGGTGTTGGAAGTTGGATTGGCCGATGTCTTCCGCAAGTTTACTGAGGAAACCGGACACTATAGCTGGTGGGACTATCGGGCGGCTTCTTTTCGCCGCAATCTAGGGTGGCGAATTGATCACCACTACTTGTCGCCTCAGTTATATGACCGGGCGACAAGCTGCGTGATCGATGTGGAGCCCCGTAAACTCGAAAAACCCAGCGATCATACTCCCGTGATCGTAGAGTTTTAGTTTCCCCCGGATTACGTCTACCCATCCACCCATCTACCCATCCACCCATCCACTGCCTTTCACCAGGCTTAGCTCCGTCCCGTTAACCAATAGGTCGTCATCTCCCCTTTGCCCTTGACTGTGATGACGCCTCGTTTGGTAAAGGCAAATTTATCCTTTAACCGTTCGTGAACTTCAGCAGTGACCTGGATCCGCTGTGAGACGCCTTGAGACTCCATCCGGCTGGCGACATTGACCGCGTCTCCCCAGAGGTCATAGGAGAATTTTTTCATGCCGATGACGCCCGCCACTACGGGGCCGATGGCGACGCCGATGCGGAGGCAGAAGGGACGACCGTCATCTCGGGTGAATTTGATGATGGCTTGCTGCATTGCCAGGGCCATATCTGCGATCGCGTCTAGATGATTGTCCATTGGGTTAGGCAGCCCGCCCACCACCATATAGGCGTCCCCCACCGTCTTGATTTTTTCCAGGCCATGATTTTCGGCGAGTTGGTCGAAGGTGGAAAAAATTCGGTTCAGCAAGTCAACGAGCTGACTAGGCGGAATGGAGGCCGATAAGGTGGTGAAATTGACAATATCGGCGAATAAAATGGCGGCTTCTTCAAAGCGATAGGCGATCGCCCCCGGATTTTGCTTCAGTTCCTCTGCGATCGACTGGGGCAGAATGTTGAGCAACAACCGCTCGGATTTTTCTTGCTCAATCAGTAGGGCTTCCTCCGCCCGCTTGCGATCCGTAATATCGGTGACAAAGCCTTCCACCGCGATCAATTCCCCCGTGGGGGAAACGACGCCGCCGCCTTTCTCCAACACCCACTTTTCTTCTCCCGAGGCGGTCACAATGCGGTAGGTCAACTGAAATGGATTGCGCTCCTTCATCGCAGACCAAATTTCGGTTTCCACCAGGGCGCGATCGTCCGAATGAGTCAATTCTTTAAAAGTAACCCCCCGCTTCTTCAGCAGATGGTTGGGTTGATAGCCCGTCAATTCAAAGCAGCCGTCACTGACAAATTCAATTACCCAATTTCCATCTTCATTCCGGATGCAACGATAGGCCATACCCGCCAGGTTGCCCATCAGTGTCGCTAGGGCGCGCTGACTTTCCCGGAGCGCTTCTTCAGCCTGTTTACGCTGGGTGATATCCGCCACCGTTCCTTCGTAGTAAAGCAGTTTGCCTTCACTGTCCCGCACCACTCGGATATTCTCAGAAATCCAAATAATCCAACCATCGGCGCGGTAAATTTGAGACTCAAACTCAAAAACAGAGCCTTCCTTATGAAGGGTTTCAAGCAGTTCGAAGCGACGCGCTTTATCCACATAAAGCTGGTCAATATGCTCGACTTTGTGGATCATTTCTGTGGTGGAAGGATACCCATACATCTGCGCCAGGGAGGGGTTGACGCTCAGATAGGTTCCATCTGGCGCAGCTTGAAAGATTCCCTCAGCAACGTTTTCGAAAATGCTGCGGTATTTTTCTTCTGCTTTCTGCAGGGCCAGATCCGCCCGTCTCCGCTCCGTAATATCTCGCGCCACCCAGATCACCCGGTTATCTGGCATGGGGGAAATAATTGCGGTGTACCAAGCCGTATTTTCAAAATCATCCGGTTCCGCTTCCCCGCCTCTCAGATCTTCGGCTTGCCAGTCACCGATGGGTAAGCTGTATTCCAGAAGTCGGACGGGTTTCTTGGTATTCAGCGCCTGTTGAATCAGCCGCATGAATAGGCTTGACTGATAGGGCGGCAACACATCGTAGATGGTTCGGCCTATGCGCTCAGTGGTGGGACTGTAGAGTAACTCTGAGTTGGTTGAGACGATGTTCAGGTAGCGTCCCTCTGCGTCAAAAACCGTAATCACATCCGTCATCGCTGCAAACAGGGCTCGGAGTTCCGCCTCAGAGGCCCGCAGCGCATCTTCTATGCGGTGACGCTCCCGAATTTCAGTCAGTAACCGTTGATTAGCTTCCGTCAAAGCAGCTGTTCGCCGAGCCACCCGTTGTTCTAATTCTTCTTTAGCTTGTTGCAGCGCCGCTTCAGCCTCTTTACGGTCGGTAATATCTTCAACGGTGCCCTCATAGTAGAGCAGCTCATTTTCACTATCCCAAACCGCCCGAGCATTCTCAGAAATCCAGATGGCGCCGCCGTCTCTACGGTAGATCTGAGACTCAAAATCTTTGATCGATCCCTTCTGGCGCAATATCCGGGTAAATTCTTCCCGCCGAGAGGAATCAACATAAAGCTGCTGCTGAATGCTAGTAATATTGGCCATCATTTCTTCTGGCGAGTCATAGCCATAGATTCTCGCCAGCGCCGGGTTAGCGCTGAGGTAACGTCCATCAGGCGTCGTCTGAAAGATACCCTCAACGGTATTCTCAAAAATATTTCGATACTTTCCTTCCGCTTGCCGCACCGCCTCTTCCGCCCGAGTGCGTTCGGTGATATCGATGCCGACTAGGAAAGCAGCCTGGCCATGGTTATACTTTTGGGCGACGATCAGAAATCGGCGATCAATGCCGCCGACTTGGGCAGGCAGTTCAATATAGGCGTCCTGCTGGGAATCTACGAAGAAACCCCGAATAAATTTGTTAAAGTTCCCCCCTGTATGGAGAAAGCCAATGTCCTGACCGATGAAGGCGTCCATCGGCATGTTGAAAGTTTCGGCCAGATAACGATTGACCCCGAGGTAGCGTAAATCTGAGCTGATCCAGGAAACAATGCCGGGCACGGCGTCCAGAATTGCCTGCAACTGGTCTTTTGCCCCCCGTAAGGCTTCTTCCACCTGACGGCGCTCTACGACTTCGGAGACCAATGACGTATTCGATTCCCGCAGGGCGGCGGTTTGTTCCTCGAATTTACGCTGAAATTCTTTTTTCTCCGCGGTCAGCTTCTGGATCTGCAGTTCATGCTGCTCCACCCGCTCCTCAAACCCGCTCACCTGCTGACGCAGAGCGGCTAATTCCAGCAGCAGCTGTTCTTTAGACTTGTGGCTGTCGTCGTCTGAGGAATGCAATGTACTAATGGGTAAGCCGCCCGTGCTAACCTCAGTCTGTGACCCCGTACGCTCTGTCATGGTTAATGACGCCTGATATCCCAGAATATATACATCAACATTGCGGTGGTAAATTCCCCTATTTTCAAATTGGAGGGGGGTTCCTGGGTTGAATCAATTTGAGTCTTAGACTAATAATCGAAGATTTAGGGCCTCTATCCGGTAATTTTTAAAATCCCTTGAATTTAGGTAATTAATCGTAAGCCCAAGGACATTCTATAGTCTCACTGTGAGCTCTAACGGTTCAAATTTGTTTGAAGGATAGTGTTTGGGCAAAGGACAGCATGGAATAGGATTAATGCAAGATTTGGCAAAGGATAAATCTGGGTATCAACTAAAGCCGGGACATTCTGACGGGGCAAGAATACAGGAGACAGGAGACAGAATCCAGTCAAGAACTGGATTCTGTCTCCTGTATTCCTTCTCTACTGGATTGTCCCGCTTTAAGTTGGAGCCCATAAATCTTTAAGCTGAATCTGCAACATCATGGGAGAATGGGGTGCGCTGGGGATTTATCAGGGGTAATTGGGACTGTGAAAGCTTTGGTGGTTGGTAGCGGTGGACGGGAACACGCCCTGGCTTGGAGGCTCCTGCAATCCAAGCGAATTACTGAAATCATTTGTGTCCCAGGCAATGGCGGCACTGCTGCACTGGAACGCTGTCGCAATTTACCGTTGGCGGTTGATGACTTTGAGGGAATTGCCCGGTTCGCTTTAGTCAATAATATCGGTTTGGTGGTGGTTGGGCCTGAACAACCCTTAGCGGAGGGGATTGCCGACTATCTGACAGAGCGGAATATTACCGTGTTTGGTCCCACTAAGGCAGGCGCTCAGATTGAGTCGAGCAAGGCTTGGTCCAAAGACCTGATGCGAGAAGCCGGCATTCCTACCGCTGAAGCTGAAGTGTTTTCGGAAGCTGAATCGGCCATTAAATATCTCCAAACAAAGGGAGCCCCCATTGTTGTCAAGGCGGATGGGTTAGCCGCCGGTAAAGGGGTGACAGTCGCCGCAACCCTTTCGGAAGCTATATCTGCTGTTGAGGCCGCCTTCGGCGGGCAGTTTGGGGCCGCTGGACAGCGGGTTGTGATTGAAGAATATCTATCGGGGCAGGAAGCCTCCGTTTTAGCGGTTACGGATGGTCTGACCATTCGTCCCCTCGCGCCTGCTCAAGATCATAAACAAATTGGGGAAGGGGATACTGGCGCTAATACAGGGGGGATGGGAGCCTATGCCCCTACCCCGGTGATTACCGCAGATTTGATGGAACGGATTCAAACCGAAGTTTTACAGCCCGCCATTGAGGCGTTACAACAGCGAGGCATTGACTATCGGGGGATTCTCTATGCAGGATTGATGATTACCCCCCAGGGCGACCCCAAAGTGGTGGAATTTAACTGTCGATTTGGCGATCCTGAAATCCAAGCAGTCTTACCCTTATTGGAAACTCCTTTGGAAGAGGTGATGCTGGCTTGCGCCCAACAGCGCTTGGGGACATTGCCTCCCCTTGCTTGGCGTTCAGGGGCCGCGGCTTGCATTGTGTTAGCCGCGCAAGGCTATCCAGGTAGTTATTCAAAAGGAATGCCCATTACTGGGATCGATCAGGCTGAATCCACCGGGGCCTATGTTTTTCATGCAGGAACGAAGAAGCAAGGGGAACAAACGGTGGCCAATGGTGGTCGGGTACTGGGAGTTACAGCGATTGGCGACACCTTCGAAGCGGCCATTTCTAATGCCTATAACGCTGTTTCTTGCATTGAATTCGAAGGGGCTTATTATCGTCGGGACATTGGCTATCGAGTCAAAGGGACGGGCTCCGGCAATTAAGTCGGCTTAGCAAATTAGTTCGAGAATTTTCCTGAGGGAGAAGCCGGGGATTTGGGTATCGACCTAAGCCGGGATGTTCTGACGGGGCAAGAAGTCAGGAGCCAGGAGTCAGAATCCAATTCCTGAATGACTTCTGTATTCCTTCTCTACTGCATTGTCTGGCTTTAAGTTGGCACCCCAGGATATAAGCGTCAGGAGTTAGAGTTCCTTCTTGTCTAACGGCTGAATTCTGGCTCTGGGCTTCCTTTCTGACTAATATTTCCTGGCTTAAATTACACGCCATTAAGTCCTGCTTACACAGTAAAAGGGCGTAAACCTTATAAGACTTGTAGGGGTATCTGCTTTAGAAAAACTAACAATTTAATTAATAAATTATTGCTATGAAAGCTATCTGGGGAATCTTATCTGGCGTATTTTGCTCATGTTTGCTCAGTTATCCTACCTATGCAGAGATTGCAGTTGTCCCAGAAAGTCTGACCATCTCGACTAAACGAAATACCTCAGTCTCAAAGACCCTTAGATTGAGTACAGATAATGATATTCAGGCCATAGAAGTGGTGCCGTCAGACTTGGACCGAGCTGATCATTCGGCCGCCCTATCGGCTAAGGCGGTTAAGGTAAATTTGTCCAAGCAACAACTCACTGCGAATGAAGCTGTCCCCATTGAGGTGACCATTGATTCTTCCCAGTTTCCCGGCAGTGGAGAATTTAGCGGTTCCCTTCTAATTAGATATGATGGCGGACAACGCCCGGTTCCCTTTACGGTTCAAATCAAGGATTCAATCTGGCTGCCGTTTATTGTTTTGGTTGTGGGTGTGGGTTTGGGGAGTAGTGTCTCTGGCTATCGATCTAGTGGATTACGCCGGGATGAGTTAGTTGTCCGGTTAAGTCACCTTCGGACCCAAATGCGGGGAGAGGAGCAATCTCAGGCGAATCGCTTCAAACAACGGATTGAGGATTATCTAGTTGAGGTTGAGACCGCCCTCAACGATAAAACCTGGGAAGTGGCCAACGCTAAGTTTTTAGAAGCGCAGGACATTTGGACCCAGTGGCGCAAAGGCCGAGAAGACTGGATTTCCCTGATTAACTATCAGAAAAAGCTGGTAGAGGAAGTTGAGCAATCCTCTATGCAAGATAAATTCTATGGTCAATTTATTCAAACCCATTTGGAAGACGTAGAGCGGCAGGTGACTTATTATGGGGCTCCCCAACGCTTGTTCGATCGTCTGAATG
Organism: Leptolyngbyaceae cyanobacterium MO_188.B28; assembly: GCA_030065175.1. Classification (GTDB taxonomy): domain Bacteria; phylum Cyanobacteriota; class Cyanobacteriia; order Phormidesmidales; family Phormidesmidaceae; genus JAKSDM01. Next base: position 14,688 of record JASJDH010000151.1, read on the forward strand.
AGTTGCGTTGGCAAATAGAGCGGTATGCACAAGGTCAAACCTGGTTAGAGAAAATCGCCATCCACGAAACAGAATTAGTGGAAGACCGTCGACCCTTCTGGGAAGATAGACGTACAATGCTGGAGCAGCGGCTGAATAGCTTGTCTCCTGAAGTGGTTAAAGCGTTTGAACAATGGCGAGATTTAGCTGAGAAAGAACTGACGACCCTGCTCGCAGAACTTGAGCAGCAAAACGCCTCCACCGCGATGCAAGATGAAACCGCGATCCTAGAAACGGAAAATAATGTAGAAGCGGGGGGAACTCTTCAAATTTTCCAACCCCAACGTCTTCCGCCCATTCCGTCGGTCAAGCGCTATAGCGAACAGGTCAAGGCTCCGACTTCTACTTTAAAGCCCCAACTGCAATGGTTTCGCTGGATCAGTCGCGGTGTGGCGATCGCGTTGCTATCCTGGGTTGGCATGAATGAATTATATGGCCGGAAACCCACCTTTGGCGCTGCGCCTATGAGCGATTACTTTATTCTGCTAGCGTGGGGATTTGGGGCTGAAGCGACCCGTGAAACGGTAGTGAAAGCGGTTCAAGACTTAAGCGGCCCTTTGGGAAGCAGCGGAAAAGCTTAAGTTGGCGGTTAATTGACCGGGAGCGGTCGAATGAAAATAGAGCAATTCTTAAGGAACATGCGAAAATAGAAGTAATTCTTATAATTTTGACACAGTGAGTGGTTGAGTCTGAAGGGCCTTGTTCAATTTACTGACCAAAATCAGGGATTTGATTGTCCGTTGGTGGGGAGATTTCACCTTGCAAACCCGTCTAATGGCGGGAGCAACCCTAGTGGTGTCCCTCATTATGAGCGGGTTGACATTTTGGGCTGTCAATACCATCCAGCAGGATGCTCGATTGAATGACACGCGTTTCGGCAGTGATTTAGGGCTTTTGCTGGCGGCCAATGTCGCCCCCATGATCAGTACGGATAATCGAGAGGAGCTTGCTCGGTTTTCCTACAGCTTCTACAAAAGTACGTCTAGCGTCCGGTACATGCTTTACGCCGATGAAGAGGGCGAGATCTTTTTCGGGATTCCCTTTTCTGAGGCGGCGGTGAAAAATTCCCTCACCATTCGGCGGCGCATGCAGTTGCCTGAGGACTTTGTTAAAAATGACGATTTACCCATGGTGCGTCAGCACATTAGTCCGGTAGGCGAGGTGACCGATGTCTTTGTTCCCCTCAATTTTGAAAAAAAGCATCTAGGGGTGTTGGCTTTGGGGATCAACCCTAATCCCACCGTTGTCGCTTCATCCCACCTGACTCGAGATGTTACGGTCGCCGTATTTATTTCGATTTGGGCGATGGTGATTTTGGGCGCTGTCTTTAATGCTCTGATTATCACTAAACCGATTAAAGAGTTGCTTTTAGGCGTTAAGAATATTGCGGCTGGCAACTTTAAGCAGCGAATTGATTTACCCAAGGGCGGGGAGCTGGGCGAATTAATTCTGAACTTCAATGAAATGGCTGAGCGGCTGGAGCGCTATGACGCTCAAAATATTGAAGAACTGACGGCGGAGAAGGCAAAGTTAGAGACCCTGGTTTCCACCATCGCCGATGGGGCGATTCTATTGGACAGCGATATGCAAGTGGTGCTGGTGAATCCCACCGCGCGCCGCTTTTTTGGTTGGGAGGGCCAAGACCTGTCTGGAGGGACTGTGTTAGAGCACCTTCCTAAGACTGCGATGCTGCAACTGACTCGTCCCCTCTATGAAGTCGCGACGAGAGATTCAGAAGGGTTAGAACTTCGCATCACCTTGAACGAGCCCACCCATCGAACGGTGCGGATCCTCTTGACGACTGTGCTTGACCAATATCGCGAGACGGTTAAGGGGATCGCCATTACGGTGCAAGATATTACTCGCGAAGTCGCGCTGAATGAGGCCAAAAGTCGCTTTATCAGCAATGTTTCCCACGAGCTTAGAACTCCGTTATTTAACATCAAGTCATTTATTGAAACGCTCCATGAGTATGGAGAAGACTTGCACGAGTCTGAACGGCGCGAGTTTTTGGAGACAGCTAATCACGAAACCGATCGGTTGACTCGATTAGTGCATGATGTGCTGGATTTGTCCCGCTTGGAGTCAACTCGTCAAGATCATTTTGATGATGTCGATATCGTTCAGCCCATTGAGCAAACGCTGCGTACCCACCGGTTGAATGCGAGGGATAAGCAAATTGAGTTAGAGCAAGATATTGAGCAGCATTTGCCGCCGGTGTTGGGTAACTATGATCTCCTCTTGCAGGTGTTTGGCAATCTGGTGGGCAACGCGCTGAAGTTCACGAAAGCGGGTGGACGGGTCGTGATTCGGGCCTACAAGTCTCCTAAAAGGGTTGATAATCCAGACGGGATTGAAAATATTAGGATTGAAGTCTCCGATACTGGGATTGGGATTGGGCCCGAGGATCAAGACTGTATTTTTGATCGATTCTTCCGGGTGGAAAATCGAGTACACACCTTGGAAGGCACTGGCCTGGGCCTTTCTATCGTGAAAAACATTATTGACAATCACAATAGTCAGGTTCGGGTGATTAGTGAGATTGGGACCGGAACCACTTTCTGGTTTGACTTACCGATGTTCCAACCGGAATAGTTAAAGTGAGCGTTGACTTTCCAAATATCTTAAGCAGAAGTTGACCTAAACCACATCCATGGTGGGATCCATAGTATTGGCCCTCACCCTAAATCCTTCTCCCTGAGGGAGAGGGACTTTGAATCTGGCTCCTCTTCTCCCTCAGGGAGAAGGGGTTGGGGGATGAGGGCTTTCAGGATGTAACACAACTCTCTAGCTTATGTGTTTAGCGCGCCATAGGGGGAGAAAACTCTAGGTTTTAAGTTAGACGTGGTTTATCAACTAAAGCCAGGCCTTCTGATGGGGCAAGAATACAGGAGTCAGGAGACAGAATACAGATCCTGACTGGTTTCTGCCTCCTGTATTCTTTCCCCATCAGAAGGCCTGGCTTTAGAGCTGATTTATAAAGGAAATCTAAAAGAGGGTTGAACCAAGCTGCCACAGTGCTTTCAGGCTATAGGCACTTAGTGAACCTGTAGACTAGAGTCAATCACCAGACTGCTTATGAGAACTGGGATATAGCCA
>JASJDH010000152.1 GCA_030065175.1 Leptolyngbyaceae cyanobacterium MO_188.B28
CCCCCTGCCTCCCCTGCTCCCCCTGCTCCCCCTGCTCCCCCTGCTCCCCCATCCCTCCCATGCCCCCACCCACCCCAACACCCTACGCCTATCAAGTAGGCGGCAGCCTGGACATCGAGGCGCCGAGTTATGTCGAGCGTCAAGCTGACCGTGAGCTCTACCAGGCCTTATTAGCGGGGGAGTTTTGCTATGTGTTTAACGCTCGGCAGACCGGAAAATCCAGCCTGCGGGTGCGGATAAAACATTGCCTGCAGCAAGTTGGATTTAGCTGTACTTCGGTTGATTTGACCACCATTGGCAGTGAAGCGTTGTCCCCAGAACAGTGGTATAAGGGGGTGGCGTTCGAATTGTGGCGAGGGTTTAACCTATTCGCAACCGTCAACTTCAGACAGTGGTGGCAGGCGCAAACCGATTTGTCCGCTGTGCAGCGCTTGAGCCGGTTTATCAGCGATGTCCTGCTTGTCCACGTTGAGGGTAAGAAGGTTGTTATTTTTATCGATGAAGTCGATAGCATCCTCGGACTCAATTTTCCGGTGGATGATTTTTTTGCGCTGGTGCGGTCTTTCTTTAACCAACGGGCGTCTGAGTCAAAGTATCAACGTTTGGTATTTGGCCTGTTTGGGGTGGCGACCCCCTCAGACTTGATGCGAGACCGCGATCGCACCCCCTTCAACCTGGGTAAAGCAATTGAATTGCGTGGCTTCCAACTGGAGGAGGCTCCCCCCTTAGCTAAAGGTTTAACGGGAAAGCCCATCCCGGCCGAAGACCTGATCAAGCAAATACTATTCTGGACTGGAGGGCAGCCTTTTCTGACTCAGAAGCTCTGCCAGCTAGCGGCTAGTCAACTTGAAATTGAGTTCCCCTTCGGTCCGAACAGGTCCACGAATTCGAAAACATATGCAAAAACTGACGCGACCACGTTTATCAGTCAGCTGGTCCAGGAGGCCATCGTCGACGCCTGGGCCAGTCGGGATAATCCAGAACATCTCAAGACTATCCGCGATCGCCTCCTGAGGCGTGAGCAGCGGGTTGGCCAACTGCTGGGACTCTACCTGCAAATTCTGCAAGCGGGGTCAGCGCCAGCGGATGACAGCCGCGAACAAATTGAATTGTTGCTTTCGGGCATTGTGGTTAAGCAGGCTGGGCGATTAACGGTGCATAATCGCATCTATGCAACGGTGTTCAATTCGGTTTGGGTGGAGCGACAATTAGCGAAACTACGCCCCTATGCCGAGTCGTTGACCGCTTGGCTGACGTCAGATCGTCAGGATACCTCTCGGCTATTGCGCGGACAGGCCTTGGAGGAGGCCCAAGCTTGGGCCGGGCGTCGCAGTTTAAGCGGCCTGGATTATCAATTCCTCACCGCTAGCCAAGCCCAAGATAAGTGGGAAATGCAACAGGCCCAGATGGCCCGCACCCAAGCCGCCCTGCAGGCAGAGTTGGCGAGACAAAAAGAAGTTGTTAAGTGGCAACGGGTTGCGCTAAGCGCCGTGAGCGCTTTATTAGTGGTGGCGAGTGGATTAGGCGTATCGACTTTCCTTCAGTACCGCAGCGCCGCCATTAGCCAAATCAAAGGCAATGTGACCCGATCGGAAGAAGCCATTTATTTGAATCAAAATTTGCAGGCCTTGCTCACTGCCCTCAGCGCTCGCCAAAAACTGAAGAAGTTGTGGGGCGGCCTAACCTTAGGGCTTGCCGATGAGGTCGATCAAGGGCTGCTGCGAGCCGTTTTTCGGATGCAAACGTACAATCGACTGTCCGGCCATAAAGATGCGGTCTATGCCGTCGCCTTCAGTCCTGATGACGAACTGATCGCCTCGGCTAGTCGGGACGGGACCGCCAAAGTCTGGCGGCGAGACGGCAGTCTGGCGACAACGTTGGAGGGCCATCGCGATCGGGTTCGATGCGTCGCGTTTAGTCCCTATGGCGAGCTGATCGCCTCGGCCAGTCAAGATGGCGCGATCAAACTTTGGCAACCCGACGGCGTCCTAGTGACGACGCTGGAAGCCCATAGCGCCGGAGTCAACCACATCGCCTTTAGTCCCGATGGCCTCCGCTTCGCCTCTGCCTCTGACGACAATACCGTCAAACTTTGGAGCCTGGATGGGGACTGGCTGGCAACTTTCAGCGGGCATGCCGATCAGGTTCAGGCAGTGGCTTTCAGCCCAGATGGCGAGTTAGTGGCTTCGGCCAGTGGAGACAGCACGATCAAGCTTTGGCGGCGAGAGGGTAGGCTCGTGGAAACGTTGGCGGGCCATAGCGCCGGGGTCAAAAGCGTGATCTTCAGTCCCGATGGTCAGACCCTCGCTTCGGCGTCTGACGACCATACCATTAAACTCTGGCAAGCTAACGGCGCTGGCAAGTTTCAAATCCATCCGCCGACTCTTCTCCGAGGCCATGGGGCTGGAGTAAATGGTATCGCCTTTAGTCCTGACGGTCAGACTCTAGCCTCGGCCTCTGATGACGATACGATCAAACTGTGGCGACGGGATGGGACGTTGCTCCGCACGCTGGCGGGACATCTTGGCAAAGTTCATGCCATCGCCTTTAGTCGAGCGGGAAAGACCTTGGCTTCGGCCAGCGAGGATGGAACGCTTTTACTTTGGCGGCCCCATAATAAGCTCCTAACAATCCTCGGCGGACATAGCGGTGAGGTGGGCAGTGTGGCGTTTAGCCCTAATGGTGAACTGATCGCCTCAGGATCTGACGATCAGATGATCAGACTCTGGCGGCGAGAGGGCGACCTGTTAGATATCTTCAGAGCCCATACCGATGAGGTTGAGGAGGTTGTCTTCAGCCCCAATGGTCAGTTGATTGCTTCGGCTAGTGAGGATAATACGGCCAAACTTTGGGATCTTGAGGGGCATTTACTGAGCACTTTAGATGGGCACGCTAATGAGGTGGAGGGGGTGGCGTTTAGCCCAAATGGCGAGCTGATCGCCACCACCTCGGATGATCAGACGGTTAAGCTCTGGCGGCGAGATGGCGCCTTAATCAGGACCCTGACAGGGCATCAGGCAAGGGTTGAAGCGGTGGCCTTTAGCCCTAACGGAAAGCTAATCGCCTCGGCCAGTGGAGATACAACAGTTAAGCTTTGGCGGCCAGACGGCGCTTTAGTCCAGACCCTGACCGGGCATGACAGTGGGGTTGAGGATGTGGTTTTCAGTCCCAATGGTCAGATCATCGCCTCCGCCAGTGAGGACAAAACGGTCAAACTCTGGACCCTCGAAGGCGTTCTGTTGTTCACAATGGTAGGGCATGATGCACGTGTGCGGGCGGTTGCCTTTAGCCCGGATGGTCAGATCATCGCTTCTGCCAGTGGAGACCACACCGTTAAACTCTGGACGCTTGACGGTGAACTGATCCGCACCCTCAATGGCCACACCAATGGGGTTAGCGATCTAGTTTTCAGCCCGGATGGGGCGTCGATCGCTTCGGCGGGGGATGACAAACAAGTGATTATCTGGGATTTAGACCAGGTGTTAAATCCCGATCAGGTGTTAGTTTACGGCTGCAGTTGGGTGAAGGATTTTCTCAGCACCAATGCGGATCTGTCAGAGCGCGATCGCCATCTGTGTGATCGCCTGAGCCACGATGATCCCTAATATTCAGGATTTGCCTTGGGGATTGGCACAAAAATAAAGTCCCAATAGAAGACTGTGGATGGGTAATCGAATTCAGCGCGATCGCGATGCCTTGTCTAAATTTTTTCGAAATCTTGTCGGAGCTGCTTGAGCATTTTACGAGTTCCAATTTGTTTCGCTTGTCGCACCAAACGCGGAATCAATTGATTAGATAATGCGATCGCACCCTCTCACCGTAGGCTGGGGTTCACAAACTCAAATCAATGTTCATTCCTGGTTGCCAGGCTCTGCCTGTGGAGCCCGTTTGGAGACTCTGCCTCCATAGCCGCAGTCAATCACCTTGAGGCAGAGCCTCTCATGTAAGGAAAAAAGAGGGAGCGGAAGTCCAACTGTGGATACTGCCACTTAACCTCGTCTATGATGCCGCCCTCCCAATTACTGAGTGAATATTCCGAGGTGGATATTCACCTGGACACTGGCGAGGAAAGGATTTTGGGAGTCCTTTCCCACTCCCCCGAACGACTTCGAGTCGCGCGCATAACGTTTTGGGTCAGCAGGTGTTCAGGGCTTTGCGTCTTACCCAAGCGATTTCGGTCGATCCGCTACACCCAAATTGTCATACGGCTGGGCGATGAACAAAGCGATATCCAGCATCATACTGACTTTGCTGGCGTAGATACCCATATTTTTTATCCCATCTGCCTCTTTCTAAATCTTCGTTTAAGCGGGATAGACCACTATTTAGCTCATAATCATCAATTTTGCTAAACGAAGAGATACCACTACGAATACCACTATCCAAGTATAGTTCTGGTCGCGCCCAACCAACTGCTGCGAATGAGTCTGACAAGTCATTCGGCAAAGGAAAAGAAATCACATTCACCAAACTATCTGTAATCGTTTGAATCTCCTTTACTAATTTTGGAATTGGTAAAAATGTAGATTCAACGTCTCTAGTAAACGAGGGGAAATACTCGGTCAACCAGAAGCTAGGAATCATCACTGGATCGTAGGTGAAGAATACCATTTGCCCATTACCTACAACCCTGTGAATCTCGCTCAATGCTTGTCTATAATCTGAGAAATGGTGAAAAGCAAGCATGATGATAGCTGCATCTACTGCTTGGTCGGATAATGGCAAGCTCTCTGCATATCCATCGATCCATTCAATTGAGGGATGGGAAATCGCCTGATTCTGCATTATGGCTGACGGCTCAAGCGCCAAAACACGATACCCATGCTCCGCTAGAACAAATGCATAAGAACCCGTACCAGCACCGATATCTGCGACGGTAGAAACCTGTGAGGATGCCAAAATCTCTAGCAACTTTTCAGCAATGCGCGGATCGATTTTTCTCGTTTCTCCTCAAATCGTTGCAGTAAATTTACACTTGCTTAATATCTGGCGCCCCATCAACAGCCTCGAAGTACAGCCTAAACAGATAGCTGAAAGCCGTATAATTTATAGCTCAATGTCCGATCTGCTGGATAAATCCTGAAATATGGATCTTATCCAGTACTTTTGCGGCCCCCCCCTACTCACAGAACTTAATATCGGAATTTTGCTCTATAATTCCGTGAAAGCAGGGGATGGGCAACTTAAATCGGGATAATCCAGTAGAGAAGGAATACAGAAGTCAGAAGTTATTTAGGAACTGGATTCTGTCTCCTCCTTCCCCCCTAATACTTCCCACTTCAAGTTCATTGCCTCCTCCTCAAGCAAACCTGAAGTGATCAGAGGTTAGAGCGGTTTTATCAACATGATTGAGCTGCGTCACCGTCTTGAACTGGTCGCCGTTATCGCCGAAGACATCAACTTTGACCTGGGTGCTGGAGCCGTGTTGCACCAGCTTGACATAGCTCTCGATGGGGTTAGCGCTGGTGTACTCCGCGCTATTAAAGAGAGTCCTCAGGTCAAGTGTATCGATTCCGATTTCAAAATCGGTGATGGTGGCGAAGGTGTCTCCGATGCTTGAAAAGACAAAGGTATCCTTGTCCTTGCCGCCAGTGAGACGGTCAGCGCCTTGATCGCCGACAAGGATATCGTCGCCCTTGCCGCCCAGAATGTTGTCATAACCCAGACCGCCGTAGAGTTTGTCGTTGCCGTCTCCGCCGGATAGCTTGTCATTACCGACTCCGCCGAAGATCAAATCATCGCCGTCTCCCCCCTTTATGTTGTCTTTGCCTAGCCCGCCGTGGAGCTGATCATCGCCGTTCCCGCCATAGAGTTTGTCGTTGCCATTACCGCCATAGAGCAAATCATTGCCGCCATCCCCATTTATTCTGTCATTACTCAGACCCCCGATAAGTTTATCGTCGCCCTTACCGCCGGATAGCTTATCTTTACCCTGATCGCCAAAGATTAAATCATTGCCGTTCCCCCCCTTGATTTTGTCGTTACCGACCCCTCCAAAGAGCTGATCATGGCCGTCGTCTCCGTAGATTTTGTCGTTGCCCCCCATCCCATCAATCACGTCATCACTGTTGCCGCCTCGCAGGGTGTTGTTCTGGCTGGAGCCCTGCATGATATTAGCGTCGCCGCCCAGGGAAACCGTAACGCTGGCGAATTTCTGGTGGTTTGCTTGCGACAGGTCTTTCGATTCTTGTCCATTGCCATACCAATCGGTATCGCCGTTATCTAGCAGTAACTGAATTTGGCTACGGGCGCTGAGGTGATTAGGTAGATGGACAATAGATTCAAAGCTGCCGCCCGTAGCCAAATCAGGTAACTGGACTGGCAGTAACGTTGGCGCGTCAGCTTGATTACCTGTCCAAGAATATAGGCGGAAGTCATTCGGCGCAGTCCCCGTAGCTGAACCGGCAGGTCCTGCAACAATCAGGTATTCGTTATTCGCATTGCGCTCAATACTGCGGATGCCGCGTCCTCCTAAGTCCAGTTCAATCGGATCGCCAAAGATTGCAGTGGAGGCTTTCCCGTCGACTAAATCCGCAAAGTTATTCAGTGGGGCAATTAAGGCGTTGGTCCGGGTCGAGGTGGGTGTATTCGGCGCTCGGAAGGCGATATAAGCCGTATTGCCATCGGGCGAGACCGTTAACCCTTCGATATTGAAACTGTCGGGAAACTCAGTGGGTTTGCCGGTGGCGGCGCTGGCTGAGAAGTTGTAGCCATGGTCATCCCCCCAGTTGATTAAATCTTGGCGGAAGTCAACGTATCCGACAAACTCTAACTTGGCGTCGGCGCCGCTACCGACGATTTCAGTGGCGAACAGACGAGACCGATTAGGCCGATCCTTCCCTTTACTGGAATTGCTGTGGGACCCTAGCCAGTAAATGCGATCGCCCACTAAGGTTGACGCCTCGATATCCACCTCACGGAACTGGCCATTTTTTTCATCGGTTAACCCTAAAGCCGACGTAAAGTCAAACTCACTCACCGGTAAACCAGACTGATTTCGATCATAAAGTCGAATCACTTGGCCTTCGTCATCCGCCACAAACATATAGGTTGAGTCGATTGCAATGGCGGTAGACGCATCACTGGTCCCCGTATGGAAGTGGCTAGTCTTGGAATTGGCGGCCCCATCAGACGCGCCATATTGGATGGTGTAGAGATTGGTATTAACGCCGTCACTTACCTCGATTTGAATGTCTGCATACCCTACCCCAGTCGGATTGATCTTCAAGTTACGATCGGCGCCGATACCTGTGAGCACCAAGCTGTCATTACTGACAACGGCTTGATTGCTACTGGTAACAGTAACCTTTAGTTGATCGAGATTCGTGTCAGAATCGGCAATTTTGAAATTCACTCCCTGGGTCGCCGCTGGGTCCGTTGCATCTCCAATCACGCCACTTACAGCCCCCCCGCCAATCGCCGGAAGATCCAGGAATTGCATGGTGGAGTCAACCTCCTGAATCGTTGGGGCTGTGTTTGAAGGCGGAACAGAGGCGATCTGAACAGAGGGTGCTTTTAAAACTGGATTGGGGTTACTTACAGGTTGCGCCATACGTCCGATTCTCCTGGATTAGTAGGGTTTGTCATGGTTGGCAAACACACCCCCACTAAAGAACTGCATCGGTAGTCAGATTCCGCTAGATATCAGGTTTCATCTAAAGTCCACTAATGAACTATTCATGTACTTAAGTTAGGCTGCCAACGTGGATATGTCTGTGGGAGAAAGTGGGAATAGATGAACCATGAAAGTCTTCTAATGAAAATCTTCTAATTAGAGTTTCACATAGAGCTTATGGGGAATGGACAAACTATCCATATAGACAAAAGAGAACTTCAACCCAGAAAAATCAGGAGCTACCCATGAAATGTCCCTCCACATTAACCGTCATCTCCGCTGGTGTTATCGCTGCGATCTTTCTACCCCAGCTCGGTCATACTCAATCCACTCAAACCGGCACAATTGAAAGAGTATGGGATGATGGGCTCCGCTTGCAGACTGGCGAGCAGACTTTGTGGGTGGACGCTTCGGACCTATACGACAACAACACTCCTAGCCATATTGAGGTGGGCGACCAGGTCTCAGTCACTGGTAAATTTGGCCAGATAGAATTTAACGCCTCCACCATTTCGGTAGTCCCTACAAAACCTTAGTGTTAGGCTAGGGGAGCTGCAAAAAAATAACATCCCATCCACCCATCTACCCATCCACCCATCCACTGCCTTTTTCTGGAACTTAATTTTTGACGCTACTCCCTAAAGTGTTCGCGCTGCTTCCATGAGCTGATTGCGTAGCCATTGATGCTCGGGCAGATTGTTATTCCGTTGATGCCAAAACATTGAGACGGTGAACCCAACCACATCAATCGGCGGCGGCAATAGTGTTAATCCCATAGACCTGGCGCACTTTTGAGCCATACGTTTTGGCAATAACGCCATGCAGTCAGAATTGATGATCAAAAAAGGGACTGCCATGAAGTGAGTGGTTGACCAAATCACATTACGTGTATGCTGTTGTTGCGCTAGAACCTGGTCTGCTGCACCGTGGAAATCATTGCGCATAGAGACGAGAACGTGCGATCGCTTGAGGTAGTCTTCAAGCGATATCTCAGTGGCTGCGCACCTGCTATCAACCACACAGACAAATTCTTCTTGATATAAGTCTTGCTTGACATGCCAGCTTTTGCGGGGTAAATCAACATCAATAAAGAGGTCAACACTATTGTCATCCAGGGCGTCTAATACAGTGGCGCGATCAAGGTTGCTGACGCGGATGCGGACACCCGGCGCTCGATTAGTCAACTGCTGCAGAAGATTGCCTCCCAGTGTCGCTTCGACATAGTCACTGGCGGCGATCCGAAAGTCCTCACGCGCTGCATTAGGATTGAATGGATCTCTTTCAAATAATGCACCTTGAATGTTCGTCAGAGCCTGACGAATTGAGACGCTGATTTCACGGGCATAGGGCGTCACTTCCATGTCCCGCGATGTACGGATCAATATGGGATCGCCTAATAGCGATCGCAATCGTTTCAGGGCGTGACTCATAGAAGATTGGCTCATATTCAGCCGCTCTGCCGCTTTGGTGACGCTGGCTTCCTCAATCAGAACATCGAGAGCCAGCAGCAGATTGAGGTCGAGTTTGCGGAGATTGGTGTAGTCAATAGTCACGGCAGGAAGGCTCCATATCGATGGCGTCAATACCCGATATTAAAAATATTTGTTTGACAAATCAGTGAGTCGTTATTAGAGTGCCAGAGTAAATCATTGTTCTGTAAGGCTTTTAGCCGATTGATTCAGATTACATTTATTCCGTTTTAGTGCGCCGTTCGAGATGAATGGAATCTGTTTATGCCTGCTTTGCATGGTAAAGAGGTTGTTGTCATTGGGAAATATGATGAAACGTATCATAATAGACCCTAGCCACACCGGATCGCTCACGTTTGGAGAAGCCAAGGACCCCCAGCCACTGCCTCATCAAAGTCTGATTAAAGTGACCAGATTTTCTCTGAACCGAGGGGAGATTGCGATGGCCCAAAATGCGGAAAAGGGCAGTGCGATCGGCTGGGATTATGTCGGCGCGATCGCTCAAACTGCCGCTGATGGGAGTGGACTTCCTGAAGGTGCAAGGGTGGTTGGCTGGAGACCGGAAATGGATGCCTTTGCCGAATATGTGATCGGTGACCCCAACTATATTTCACCGATTCCTGACAACGTTTCAGATGCTAAAGCCGCCACGCTGCCTGTGGCTGGCCTGACTGCTTTAGCGGCGATCGACAAAGGAACCCGACTGGTAGGCGATTCAGTGTTGGTCAACGGTGTCACAGGCGGCGTTGGGTACTTTGCCTTGCAGTTGGCGAAACTCAGCGGGGCTCGCGTTGTCGCCCAAGTTCGCAAATCAGAGCAGGTGGACTTTGCTCAGAGTGTGGGCGCCGACGCGGTGGTTGTGACGACTGACGGCGCTGGGTTAGAAACTGAAGGGCCTTACCGCCTGGTGGTCGATGGCGTCAGTGGTCCTCTGTTCGGAAAGTTGCTGGAAAACACCGCAAAAGGGGGGACTCTGGTCTGTTACGGTGTAACTGGCGGTTATGATAGCCAATTTTCCCCTTATCCAGCCCTCTTCGGCAATGGCGGTCAGCGTACCGTCTATGGACTGACGCTCTATACCGAGGCTGAATTGCAGCCTTCCTCTCTAGCGTTGACAAGACTGCTGCGTCTGGTGTCCGACAAAAAATTGAAAATCCCCACAATGATTGAAGCAGATTGGTCGGAAACGCCTCGGTATGCCCAAGAACTGTTGGATCGCAAGTTTACAGGAAAGGTCGTTCTAACAGTTTCATAACAGTAAGTAAGCAGGATAGAATAATGAGTCGATTTGCAAATAAAGTTGTTCTCGTAACCGGTGGTGGTTCTGGGATTGGTCGATCTGCGGCGCTTAAATTCGCTTCAGAAGGAGCATCTGTTGTCATTGGCAATCGCAACGAAAAATTAGGCCAAGAAACAGTTGATCTGATTGAACAATCAGGGGGGCGAGCTAGTTTTTATCAAACTGATGTAACGAAGCCAGAGAACGTTAAAAATTTAGTCGAATACACCGTTGAAACCTATGGGGGACTGCATGCCGCCTTCAATAATGCGGGCGTAGACGATCCCCAAGCGATGACTCTCGATCAGACTGAAGCGACTTTCGATTTGATGATGACTGTCAACGTCAAGGGGGTTTGGTATGCGATGAAATCCGAGATCGAGCATATGCTAGCGAATGGCGGCGGCGCGATCGTCAATACGTCTTCGATCGCAGGCGTCACTGGCTTTCCCGGACATGCCCCCTATACAGCCTCTAAACATGCCGTGTTGGGTTTGACTAAAACCGCCGCCTTAGAATACGCCCAACAGGGAATTCGGATTAACGCCGTATGTCCTGGAGCAACTGAAACTCGACTGCTGGACAGCCTTAGCGGAGGCGATAGCGCCACCCTCAAGTATATGGAATCATTGCATCCTATCGGTAGATTGGCTAAGCCCCACGAGATCGCCAATACGGTAGTCTGGCTTTGTTCCGATGACGCCTCTTTTGTTCTAGGGCAAGGGGTTATTATAGACGGAGGCTTCACTGCTATTTGAAAAACTAGTGTAGAGACGGCGGACCTGAGGTCGAGAATTGAATTTGTCAGCTGTAAGAGCAAGTCCATGACATTGATCATATTTTGGACATGACATTTATTGGATGTGGACACATTCCTGAGCCCGATACTATGCCAATGTTGCTGGCATTTAATCGGAAAGTGCATCATGTCTGTTTCCCAAGAAACTGTCTCCAAGCAAAATAGCCAAGTAAGCAATCAGAATATTGGCGGCGTTGAGGGGGCGATTCAACCGAAGTCGCCCTTTCATAAAATTCCACGCAAGGTTAAAACTCACCTCAAGCGATTATCTTGTTTGGGCTTGGGCGCTAGCTTAGCCGCCATCGCCGTTCTAACCGGTCCCGTCCCAGGAAAGCGCTATGGCCCAGACGCTTTAGCCGATATTTCAATCATGACGGAACCCGTTGAAAATCACCAATGGGTTGGTGAGGGACTTAGCTTTCAGCAACAGCGCGGAGCCCAATTTGACATAGTTTTGACCTTGACTCACGCCTCCCAAAGCGCCCAGTTGCGAATGCCAAATGTCGACCTAAAGCTGTTTATTCCTAAATCGCCTGAAACAGCTCAAGGAAATCCAGACCTCACTCGATGGTTCCTTACCGAACGAGAGTTCAACAGACAGCAGGTTATCTTTGAGGTAGGCTCGGAGAGCAGTCAGTGGCCTGAGGGATTTTCGGGGTACAACGCTGAGGATCTCTCCATTGCGCTGACAAATAACTGCTTAGGGGCAGGCTATTGGGAAGTCGCTGTGTTTGCCCAAACTGAAAATGGCGATAATGAGACAATTTACCAGGGGTATTTCAACTTTCCTAGAGGCGCCTACGCCAGTTTAATCGCTCAACTTAACCCGACAAAATACTGGCGCCAGGCTCGTAATCTAGAAAATTGGCCGGGGTTTCGCTTTTTGTCGGGGATGGCTTTTGACTTGGACGCCCTTAGACAGGTGAATCAAGAACAGGCGGCTCCGGTTCTTGACCTGGCCACAGAATCAATTATCGCCGTTGACGAACAGGTGGAAAAAGCTGATCTAGTCGTCTACGCTGAGAACACTTCGGCTCAAAACATCAACACTTGGGGAGATCTGAGACAGGCCAATCTCAAGTTTCAGAGCTTTTTACATCCGGGAGTTTATAATCCCAATCGTCTGTGGGAGTCAGATTATGATCAGATAGCCAACGTCACGGGCGCTACGGTGCGACAGATTTCATCTCCCCTCTCAAACCAGGATTTGAGGGAGGTTGAGATTGAATTTGCCAATACCGATGGGGAAACCCGAAAGTTTATAATTAGTGGCTTTGACCTAGAGCAGATTCCCCAATTAGAGAGCAGTCAATACGCCGATGGCGTCTATATGCCCCTTGGGTTTGCGCCGCCCTTCACTCAAGATTATGCAGATTTAGTGCAACATCCTCCCGACCAGAGTCCTTTCTTTAGCGTTTGGCTAACGGACGACAATCGAGTGATTGATTATCGCAAAGATATTGGCGTCAATGGGGTAGTTCTACACCGCGACGCCCAGGATGACACGCTGCTCCATGTTTACATCATGTCCTATGAGCGAATTACCCTGGTCGGTCATTATGTGATTGACCTATATTCTCTATGAGCCTTGGGACAGTGGATGGGTGGATGGGTGGATGGGTGGATGGGTGGATGGGTGGATGGGTGGATGGTGGTTACTTTACTGGAGTTCCCTAATGAGGTTTGCCTTCAAACCTTTGCTTGTGCTAGAACTATTTGACCATTTTTTGCACGCTTAAAGCTGTTCCGGATCAATACCTAGCTCTCGGAGTTTTGCAAATGCTCGATCCCGTTCCTTGATAAACTCTCCGGGATCTTTGAACAGTTCGCCATCTGGATGAAAAATAACTAAACCGTCGTCAAATAGTTCAAAGCGGATCTTTAAAGTAGGGGACACCCAAGGGAAATTAATCGGCGTAAGCGGCGAAAAGTCTTCATCTAGATTTTTACGAACGAGTCCCCAAAAGTCATAGGAGTCCGGATCGTAAAAGAACATTTCCAAGACGCCGTGCTCTCTGTAGAAAGCCTGCTTAGCCAGCATTTCTCTGGCGCTATTGCTCGGCGAAAGAATTTCAAAGACCACCTGCGGCGCAATTTTGTCTTCTTCCCACTGTTTATAGCTGCCGCGTTCGCGCAGCGTTGCTATTGGCAAATCGCCATCAGGACGGCCTAGCACAACCATGACATCAGGGGCCTGGACAGGAACAGGCGGGACTTTAACCTGGATAGGATACCAAAGCAAATCACCCGCAACGAAGGCTGTTTGATCGGTTAATAACCGTTTTAGATTGGTAACCAAACGGACAATCCAGCGATACTGAATGGTATTATCAGCCATTGCCTCGCCGTCTGAGTCAGGATATAAAACAT
Source organism: Leptolyngbyaceae cyanobacterium MO_188.B28 (assembly GCA_030065175.1). Lineage (GTDB taxonomy): Bacteria > Cyanobacteriota > Cyanobacteriia > Phormidesmidales > Phormidesmidaceae > JAKSDM01. Next base: position 13,533 of record JASJDH010000152.1, read on the forward strand.
CGGCTGCTATGGGGGTTTGAAGCATTGGTACGCCTCTCTTTATTTCCTATTAAAGCTAATCTCTAAATAAAGTTGGCTGGGTCTTGGTCTCGGCGATGGCGGACAGGAATGGGCGGTCCTTGGCGATCGCCCTCCAGCGCAGCGGTCTCTTCTAAGGCTTGCCGTAATCGTTTGGCGGCGTAGATCGACATGTCGCGGGGGACGCTGATGCGATCGCGTAAGTACCGTAGCGCCGCATCTGATTCTTTGGGCGGCGGACAGGCCTCACCCGTCATCATGTGGGTTAGAGCGCACCGGAGGGCTTCATCAAAAACGGCGTCATCGGCAGGGTTGACTCGGATAATGTTGGCATGGTGTTTGATTACGCGGTGAAGCGCCTCAGCCCGAGAATGTTCCGGCTCAGGATAGGTGACATCGGGCAACCCCTCCCAAGGCCCATTGTCTACCCGATCTTTATTCAGTTTCATCTGAGGTTGGTTGTTCTCATAGCAGCCCCCCATCTGAGGCGGCAAATCATGGGCGTGGGTATGAAAATCGCTCTGGGCGCCCCGGTAGGTAGGGCGGCTTTCCATGGCGTCAAACCAGTCAGAAAGGCGGGGGTTTTCTTCCCTCAGAGAATAGCCTTTGTAGTAGTAAAGGCTGGCGTTCATCCGTTCAACATAAGGGGTAAAGACCACATCGACGACGCTAAAGTCATCTAGAAAATAGGGACCTGGGGTCCGGTTTAGGGCGTCCTCGATCTTAGTCACGATTTCAGCGAACTGCTCTCGGTTGCGCTGTTCTTCTCGGGTTGACCGGGACGGATAGCAAAGCCAGACGCACCAAGCCCGAAATAGCAATCGCTCTAGCCGCCGCAGAGGAACCACCACCGGATCCGCCATGCCTTTGTGTAAAGGACCAAAGACCCGTTCCAGCGCCACTAAAATATCATCGCTCTCTGTAATGATCCGATCGTCTAGCTCCAGAGCCGGCAGCATCCCCGACGGCGCAATGTGTCTGTACCAGCTCTCTTTCTTGCCGTAGCAGAACATGGTTACTTTCTTGATGCGGTAGGGGATCTGCTTTTCTTCCAGCCATAGCCAAACCTTTTGGCAGTAGGGGCACCAGGCGTGATGATCACGGTACAAAGTCACCCGCACGTCCGATTCAGGATGGCCAAATAGTCTCAACAGGGCTTGGGCGTTGGTGGGCCCATTGACGGTGTCAATTTGAAAGTCTGTCATACTTTCGAGTTCTGGCCAACTGAGTGGGGCGGTGGTCATAGGGAGGGGTATCCTTGCTTTTTAGTGCAATTCTAGTGACTTCAAATAATCCTATCGCGCAGAACCCGATCCATTCACCATGGTGCAGGCCTCAGCTGGGAACTGCTATGGTAAATGCACAGCGCTTTCCTATCCGGTCTATGGTTGCAAGTGTACCGACTTACAAAATTACCTGGGAACTTCTGCCTGACGATTTGGACATATCCTCCTGGCAGGTGGTTTTTCTACGAGCAGATTTTGCAGGTTCCGAAATATATTGTCTTTGAGCCTGACAGCGGTGATTTAGAAGTCCATCGTTTGGATGGGTCCGGCAAATATGAGTTGCGACTGCCGGATGAACACCAGCGCTACTGGATAGCGGAAATGGGTCTATCGATAGGTCTTTGGCGAGGAAAACGAGAAAACCGCGATGGCTTTTGGCTGCGATGGTGGACTCAAGCGGGCGATTTGTTGCTCTGGGGATTTGAACAAGTAGAGCAAGAGCGGGTTGCTAAGGAGTCGGCTTTGCAGCGTCTAGCTGAGATGGAGCGGCGATTGCGAGACGCGGGAATTGACTGAGGAATCCGTAACTTCGATCGCGATGAATTCTCATACGGATGTCAAGTGCATCAGAACTGTAGGTCCATCTGGGATTTGACTATTCGATATCGGAGAATCCGGGTTTCCAAGTCCAGGGTTAGAACATTTAAGGATGTGGAGATTGAGCTGAGAAAGTTTGGCGGGGAAGGAATTCAACTGCACACATTTCTCTCAGCTCTTAGAATATTAATATTAAGAAATATTTCTATCTCTAGACTTATCTCTCTAGCCTAAGCGATCGCACTTCCAGGAACCTTGACTATCTAATGGAGCAACCCACACAACCCACCCATAAACTCCTCTCTTGGCTGCCCAATCTAAACCGAGAGATCTGGATTTTAGCGGCTGGGCAATTACTACTCTTTATTGGTCAAGGGTTTACCCTGGTCTATGCCTCAATATTCTTCGTCAATCAGTTGGGCTTTTCTCCTACCCAAGTGGGGCTAGCTCTGGCCAGCTCTGGATTGTCCGGCATGGTGGGGCGGTTTTTCGCAGGCAATGCGATTGATTCGCGGCTGGGGCGTCGGGGGACGTTGTTACTGGCCGCTGTGATCTCCGCTTTAGCCTGTTTTTCACTGGCCTTCGCCGAGACGTTTTTTCTGTTAATTGTCGGCAACCTGTTGCTGGGGCTGGGGTTGAGCCTGTATTGGCCAGCGACGCTGGCGGTCACCGCTGACCTGACTACCTCTGAAAACCGATCGGAGGCGTTCGCCCTAACGCAGCTGTCGAATAATTTGGGCTTGGGCTTGGGGGCGCTGCTGGCGGGGCAATACATCGCCATGGATGGCAGCTACCGCGCTCTGTTTATTACAAAGGGGCTGATCTATTTATTATTTGGCGGGGTGATTTTTGGCGCGATCGCAGAAACGCGCCAGACCCACACTACCCTGGTGAAGTTAGCCAAGAACTGGATGCGGACCCTGCGCGATCGCCAATTTGTCACCTTTTTGATGGCGAATGTCTTTTTTGCTACCTTTGGCGCCCAGCTGAGCAGTAGTCTACCGCTGTATCTGGCCAATTTTGTCCCCGGCGGCGACGCCCAAATCGGCTTTTCAGAACAGCTGATCAGCTATCTGTTTTTCTGGCACGCCCTGCTAAAAATTGTCTGCCAGTTGCCCATCACCCGCTGGGCCAAACGGATTAATCACGTCTCGATTTTGCTGATCGTTCTGATCCTATGGGCGGTCGGTTTCTTGTTCTTCTGGATTACCGGCGTGGTGTCTGTCAATGCCCTGGCGCCTGCTCTAGTGGGCTTTTCAATGGTGGGACTGGCGGAGATTTTGTATGGCCCCGCCGCCAGTTCCCTGGTGGGTGAGATGTCCCCCAGCGACCAGCGGGGCATCTATTTTTCGCTGGAGTCGGAATGTTGGGCGGTGGGTTTTTTAGTGGGACCCGCGTTGGGGGGATGGGCTTTGGATCATCCGGCTACTGGCGGGGCGAACCTTTGGCTGGCGTTGGTGTCTAGTACGGGCCTGGCGGGGGCGATTTTGCTCTACCTCCGGCAGCAGATGTTGACTGTGGGAGCGGCGGAAACGCAGGCTTAGCAATGCTGTTTGTACGACTTCACCCAGCTCCGGCGGCGGCTTCAACCTGTTTGGCCTACACATATTTTGGTTCGACTATCTGTATCTGCCTACTGATGATTAGCGATAGCGCTTGACGAGTCATTTCCATTGGCATAAATGGGGATTCTGGCCAATACTTGATGACCTGCTCTGGGAGTATCGGAATATGAACAAACCCCACTTTCATATCAGCTTTATAGGTTTCTCTCCAATGGAGAAAGTGATAGAAAACTTGATTACACAAATGAGTTCCACAATCATTTGAAATTCTGGCGGGGATATCGTGATTCTCTAGCAAGGCAACTAAGCTATCTTGCTCTATTAGAGAATGCCAATAGGCTACCGGCGTATTTGAGGCGATCAGTTCGCCTTTTGGCGCATTCCCTGCTCTGTCTGATGTGGTGAAGTATCTTAAATTCTTTGCCATGCGCTCAAGCGCTATCCGGTTATAGCCTCGCGCTTGACCAATCCCAATACAAATATCAGGCGCAATCGCTTTGAGGGTTTTGTCGACTATCTGCCCAAGCCGATAGGTATCCCCCGGCATAATCTTGAAATCAATGGCATGAATATACTGACTTAGCGATTCAGTGGGATTATCACGCAACGAAATCACAACCCGCTCTGATGCATTTAAACCTTCATCATTGGGCTCAAAACCTGTGATCAACACTCTCATTGTCCAATTCTACGCCTAACGGGGGAATTACAAAACAAATGAGCCGTCAGACTCCGGTAGCTGAGTGTGATTGGGAAATGAGTCGGAATGAATGGCGGCATCGCCCATAGGACGGTAAGACGTTGGAAAGGCTGATCCGCCAACTAGAAGGGATCATTGCTCACAATATAGATCAGTTATGGCTCTGCGATTAAATTACATCCCATCCACCCATCCACCCAGTTATGGGATTTGTCAAGTATTTGACATACGACTCCACAGAAGGTCTCAGAACGCCCTTCCAATAGCTTGACGGACATAGATAGATGATGGACAGGTTCAGAGAAACA
>JASJDH010000153.1 GCA_030065175.1 Leptolyngbyaceae cyanobacterium MO_188.B28
GCGGGCTGTCCCAGCATCAGGACGCCTTAGGCTCCTACCAGCAGGCGATTGAAGCCTATGACGAAGCCCTCGCCCGCGCACCCGATTACATCAATGCGCTCAACAACAAGGGGTTAGCGCTGCAGAGTCTGGGGGATTTGCAGCGCGGCCTGTCCCAGCATCAAGACGCCTTGGCGAGTTGGCAAGCAGCATTGACAGAGTTCGAACACTCCCTAGAACTCGCGCCAGGGGATGAATATATTCGCCGTCGCAGAGATCAACTACAGGAATCGCTAGATGGGTTGGAGTATGATTCCGAATCGTCACCTTAGCGCAGTTCCAGGAAATGTTCTGGGCAATGTATTAGTGTCTCAACTTTCATCGATAATGACTCTTATCACTCAAAACCAACTACTCCAAGCGACTGAGGCGGCGATCGCCCGCTACGCCGTCACGGTAACCTACTCAAACGGCGCTCTCCAGATTAAAGGCATGGAGGGCGTAGTCTCTTTGCAGCGCCCCCCTGCTCGACCTGGCCGTAGTAGTTTGAGCCGGAAATTCTAGCGTCTTCAAATAGGCGTTCAGTGCAAGGCTTCTTAGGAAGTCTAGTTTTCCATAAAGCCTGTTTTTGTCAGGTTATACATCTCTATCGTGAGATACAACTCGTTGTTCTCCGGCAAAGAAAACCAAAGTACCATCTGGTTATCAGGATTGTACGCCTCAATGTGCTGGATGACTTCTCGTGCAAGCGATAGACCGTCATCGACCAAACCATATCCGCTAAAAACGCTATGGTCCAATAGGCTTACAACCGTCTTTAGCGGCAGGGCGATAAGCTCGGGGCGATTAACGTCTTGCATCGTGATAACCTGGACGCACCGGCCAATTTTTGCATACTGGGCAGCCGCAATTATGGAGACCTCAGGCCAATGACTTGACAGAAACTGAGTCACATATGTGTTGTACGGATTATCGGACACTGCAGAGAACAAAAGTTCTTGCAGAGTTTTATTTTTTTCCATGACTACGCCTCGAGTTTGTTCATTTAGGGGTGACGCTCAATTATTGAAAACAATATTAGGCAGTTGTATAAATTTGGTTTTCCTACTAACTGTAAATAGCGTCGAAACGAAGCTATGGCAATCCTCAATTGGGAATGCTTAGCCTGCTGTAATTCTCTGATTCAATGCGGGTTCAGTACGCCAGCGGTCGCCAGCAGCTTCCATTTTCTTTAGCTGATATTGCCGTCAGTAGCGGCGGCAACCTCGCCGCTAACTATAGCCTCTACTTTACTATCCAGGGAGAGAACGTCGCAGGCCTCAATCTACTTTCTTCAATCGTCGGCCCCATTGCCGCTGGGCCAGGGCAGCAAATTACCCTCACCCTAAATCCTGCTGTACACCAGGAAGGCGAGTACTGGCGCAACTACATCATCAGCGCCTCGGCCACTCCCACCGCCACCGACTTTGTACAGCTGGCCGCCGTCCCCGCCGATCGCGCTAGCCTCCCCCTCACCGTCACCTTCTCCGAAGATGCGCACCTACAGCTTTCCGGCATTGTCACCGATGAAGCCTCCCTGCCCACCGGCGCAAACCTGATCAACGGAATGCTTCGGGGACTGGGGTTGTACGTCTTTGAATATGACGCTGTTTCGGCTTTGTCTGTCGTCGCCGGTGAGATCCTGATCGCATCACCTGGGGGCCGCTGGCTACGGAAAAGCGCTACTTTCAGCACTTATATCGAAGACACGACCGACGTCGGCGGCTGCGATATTTCCCTTCAGCAGCTTAATCCTGAGCTGGTTCACACCCCTCGGTACGCCGCCACCGGCAGCAATAGCGAAGCGCAATATTTCTGGCTGCGGCCCAGTGTAGGGGGCGAACTGGAGGCAGGCGATCGCATCGGCATGACCGTCTACCTGCAAAATACCCCCCGCTCCGCTTTGTTTGAGGGGCATTTGCGCCTGACCTTCCGAGGCTACGCCGATACGGTCACCGGCCAGCTGCGCACCGCAGACGGCGCGGGCACCCCATTTTTTGGCTTGAACATCGAGCAGCTCTATGAGAATAAACGTCAGGATTTATTCCTCCCGGATGTTGTGGGATCGGATGAAGCCTATACGCTATCGGTCGCCGCTAACTTCCGGCCCGAGTACTTCAATTTCCCCATCGCCAACTACTCCATTCTGTCCGTCGAACCGTTCCTCTATAACCAAGCCGGGGCGCGGGTGGAATTGGGCTGGGCGCTAGGGGATTGGATTTATCCGGTGGAGGGGGAATGCGGGCGCCTGTGCTTCCCGTGGGAGAACAATAGCCTGATCGTCGAGAAGGGATCCGGCCTGGTGGCGCGGCGTAGTTTTTTGGGGGTTGGCCCCAGCCTGGTGGAGGGGTTGCCGGACAATACAAGCAATGTGGAGATCCGGCTAAATGGCGATGGCGCAGTGTATGCGGGGGTCGGGGCGCAGCTCAGCACTGAGGTTTTGCGCTGCACGGTTAGCCTGGAAGCGGGGTTGAGCCAGCCTTCTGCTTGGAGCGCCGACATTCCCCTCAGCGGGGCTGATGGGCTGGATATCACCGTCACCTATCCCTCGGACGGCGATCGCGCCACTATCCGCAACGATTATCCCGATTTTGCCATTGCCGGTAAACACAAGGGTAAACTCAACCCGCCGATGGTCACCTTGTTTGTGGAGATCGGGGGAGAAATCCGTCAGTTCTCGGGCTTTGCCCTGGTGGACGGGCCAAACCAGACATTTAGCCTGACAAACTGGTCAATAGGCGCTGTCATAGGCGCTTTACCCACCCCCAGTAGCGCCTACTTCAGTCCCTATGAGGCGGTGGCCGCCAGCGGCGTTGCAGCGGGATCGGGCAACTTTCCAGCAGGGACAGCGCGGGTCGCCTTCGCCTACGAATACGACGGCTTTGTGGTCAGCGGCCTAAACCACACTTCCCCCCCGGCTATCTTTATGGCCTCCATGACCTTCGCTCAGATGCAGCAGGCGATTGGTCCCTGGAGTATAGGCGGATTTAGCGCCGCCGCCTTAGCCGCTGTGCCTGAAACTGATGTTTTGCCCTATCAGAGCCGACGATTGAATACAGGCCAGATCTTCTACTGGGATCCGTTGTCTACGTTTGAGCCAGACGGGGCGAATGTGATTTTGCCGGACTGGTCAAATACCGCCTTACCAGGGCGTTGGCTCACCAATCACCAATCCCCAGATGTGCTGCACGTTCAAGTTTTCAGCTAATGATCACGCAACAGCAGTTATTGGCCGCGATTGATAGCGCGATCGCCCCCTACATCCGCAAGATTTACTCAGGCAAAACTATCGGCGGTCCAGCCGGAGCTAAAACCACAGTTACCCTGGATGTTCCGCTGCTGGATACCAATTGGGTCACGGCGGAGTGTTGGGGGGATCTGGCGCCCGGGGAAACTGTGGCGGTGATGGAGGCGGAAATTCCGGGCCAGGAGATGAAGCGGTTTGCGGTGGGGACTGCGGCGATGGGGGTGAGCCGAGAGAATAGAACGAGGGTGTATCGGTCATTCCCGACCCAACAGCCGCCAGCCCAAGCCAATATCAAAGCGTTGGTTTTGTTCTCCGAATATAACTTTAATAGATCCCACTATTGGATTTGCGGCGATCGCAAGACCCCGGAGCTGTTGTTTAGTGTTGACACGATCTATGTGGAGGGGTTTTTAGAGAATTTAGGGTTAGGCAAACAACAGTATTTTCTCTGCATAAAATACGGCTATCAGGAATATGTGTACAATTCTCAAACCGTGTGGCGATACACAAATATGGTGTTTCGCGTGAATGGGCGAGCCTACACGTTTGAGCATCCGACAATCCCGCCTGAGTCGGTGTTTGGGGTTAGCTATCGACCTAGGGAGTTCTGGGAATCCTACGATCCTTTTTTCCTTTTTTACGACAAGCACCAAGCAACGCATCCCGAATTTTTTGACCGAACAAGCGGATCGTTAGCGACCTATTTTCAGCAAGATACCGCCTATTGGCATAGGGGTTTAGGCAATTTTGCGTTTGCGGGGCAAGGCGGCGGCGGCGTTAATCTTATAGGAAATAAAGGCTACTGGGTATTTGGCGGGGGGTTTGAGGTTTATGGCGCAGGACCGGAAGCCATCATTGAACCGCCTTGGGACGCCTCTCCAGCCAAAGAAAGTTTACATGTCGCCGAATTAACTTATAACGAAAATCATCAAAGCTCGGCGGCAGTTATCCTGACGACGTTTCCTGAGTGGAACGCAGGAAACGTTTACCAGCCCGATGATATTGTCACGAGAGAGGGAGATCATTTCTACGCAATTCGAGAAAATGTCGGCCTTGATCCAAATGATTATTTTTACGATTGGCGAATAATCAGATGGCCGAGTTATGTAATAATCACTGATCGGTTTGGATTTAAAGTTTATACGTTTGGCGTGACAGACTGGAATCCGGATCTGGCCTATGAATCAGGCCAGATTGTTCGCCAAAAACTGCCTGGTTTTCAGGATATCGATGGGGAGCGCTATCACTCGTATTATCTGGCGCTAGAACCTAACCAAAATAGTAATCCGCTAACTAGCTCCGTATGGAGTGAAGCAGGGCGCTTTCGCGTTTACACGTCCTTCTATAGTAAGGATTACCATGCCGTGAAACTCCCCTCCAGCTAAAGCAACTCAAACTTAGTCTGATAGCCTAGCCCTTCCTCCCATCTCCAGATGCCTGGATAATCCTGCTTGCCTTGCCAATGCCAGGTGAGTTTTGGATAGCGGCAATCATCGACCGGGCACCAGACGCTGAAGTGCGAGCAACCCACATCTTTGGAGGTTTGGAAATAGCGCTGATAGGCGTGCGCCATCGCTTTTTGGTTCAGATCATGATTGCCGCCAGGGAAAACCAGCACTTCAGAGGCTTGAAACGCTAGTCCCAGCTTTTGGAATCGCCGGACTTGATGCTTGAACAGGTTGATTCGAATTCCATGATAGGGGTAGAGGTGCGCCGCTATATTGTCGATGACATATCGATTGGTACGGACGGGGAATAGGTTCAGATGCAGGTGCGCCCCCACGCCGTAAATTGGGATTTGTTGGGCTTTTAGGCGAGCTACTTCTTTATAGACAGCGTCCCATTGCCATGGGTGCTGAATGCCAAAATCTTTGAGCCACAATTTGGCCTTGGGGTTAGCGGCGTGAGCTGCATTGAAGGCATGGCTCAGCATGGAGTCGCCCACCAAGCGGGTCCAGGGATGGGCGGGCGCCAGACCGTTGGCGGTGATCATCTCATTCGCCACAATCCAATCTGAGATGCGATCGCCCCAAAAGCCTACGACCTCTGAGATTGTCTGCTGCAGTAACTGAAGGCTGTCAGAAAAGCCGCGATCGGCCAATTCCTTCAGCCAGTCGGGAATGCTGAAGCGGGACATCAGGAAATGTCCATGGACTTCAAGGCCGTCCTCAACAGCTGCATTCACGCCTTCTTCCACAACAGACAAGGCTTTGAAGTTTGGCTGTTTATGGTGGCTGGTTGGAGCCATCCCCCAGGTAGGGATAACAAAGGTGAAGTGGCGACGGATCAGGTCGCGATAGTCGGAGTTCACGATATAGATTTTGGGGTCAAAGCCGCAACCGATTTTCATCAATAAATTTGCACCCAGCTAGATGTGTCGGCGTTTCCGTTAGGGGCTACGCCCCTCCAGACTTTATTGATCGAAATGTTGCCCGCTGAGTCAAACGTGACAGTCTGCCAGACTTGACCGGCAAAAGCGGGTCTTTCGTTCGGATCGAATGTTTTCTGGATATCGGCGCCCCCTATGGGAATCCAGTCCGTATTTGACGGCGCGGTTGAAACCCACTGAATTCTCCTATCTGAGGCGATTTGGTTGTAGAGTTGCCCAGCATGGGTGGCGGTGATTATTCCTACGGGGCTATCTGTCCCACTTGGGATCGCTGCTTCCACCCGCACCTCGCCAGACGTGGGGCTGGTGGCGTTCAGCATAGGGCTGTTGAAGTTTAGGATCGTCGTGCTTGAGTCTACAGTCACTCCCAGCTGCTGCACCTCTAAAGCCATGGTTAAAATGCCTCCCTGGATTCCTTGCGGGTTAATTGGGCCTGGGATTCGATAATGCATTAGCTTTGAATCCGATTAACGAAGCCAGTAATTGAAACGTTTGGCGGATCTGAGAAGCAACGAATTTCAAGCCCGTTGCGCAACAGCATTCCAGGATTGATGCGATAGGGGGAAAACGGATCGACTTTATAAACTAAGAGATCGCTGGCACCATTGCCGCCCCACTCTATGGTGATGACGGCGGCTGAGTTATTGGGGTTATAAGCGTAGATCCAGATTTCATCCAGGCCATTAGAGACGCCTGTCGCCGTATGGATTAAATCGCCTGGGCTAGCGGTTTGACTGATGACGATGGGACGGCTGCTGATTGAGGCGGACAGTAGCGCTTTGCTTACGCCGCCCCCAGGGGTTGAGATAATCCGGTTGACATATCCCTGAATATTTATGCCGTCTGCACTGGCGAACGCCCGCAGGGATAAGTTATCGGCCAAGAGTAGACTGGGGGCGGCAATGAAGGCTTGTTGGGGGGGCGCTTCGACGATCAGCTGTTGCGCGGCGTCGACTCCTCCCCACTGGAGATGCAGGCCGATAGGATCCGTAGTCGTGTTGAAAGCCAGCACTGCAACTTCGTCTAGGCCTTCGCTGAGGGTTGGGGCTGTATGGATTAATTGCCCTGCCGAATCGGTTCCAATCTCAATCGGCCTGCCATGATCTGAGGCGGAAAACAGTAATTTTTGATATTGCGTCGGCATTATTTTGCTTTGCTGCGGTTATTCTAAAAATGCTGGCCCTTAAGGGCCAGCCAGTAAGCTACCCATGAACCCGAGGCAAATACCCAAGTCCATCGCTTAAAGCTGCCCAATTCGAAAAAAACGCCATGCAAACTTTGGGGAATCCGCGTATTGCCAATGCTTACACTCGCGAAAAATATCGACGTTACCAGGGCATGATCGCCCTGTCGTTGACCGTGAATATCAAGCGGCTGAAGTCTGATCCGCTTGGAGCCATCCAAGAGATCGGAGCTGATTTACAGGATTTATTGAATCTGCCGAAGGAAGATCGGAAGCACCAATGCAAGACAATCCTGGCCTTTCTTGGCGACGATGAGCTGAGACGGTTGCAGGAAAACCGTGGAAAAATCCTTGGCCAAATGAAGGTTTCAAACGTCATGCATCCGATTAAGCAACGGCTTGTTCATCCTGCAGAGCTAATCCAGGATTATCACTCCTATCAAAATACGGCTCAAATATTGACAAAGCAGGCGTCAACGCAATCTATCGAGTCCAGCAAACGCAGTCAACTCTATAAACGAGCGGACCTGGCTGAGAAAATGGCAGCAAGCATCGAAGGCGTTTTGGAAGAATGGTTAGACCTCAATCCCGATTTTAGGGATTTATTGGGATTGTCCTTTGCTTCGTGAATTATGCGACAGAAGGCGTCGTTACTCTATATAGATGACAATAAAAACGATTTTGACGTCTTCCAAACGGCGGTTCGCGATCATCCCTATTTTAAATGGCGGTTTGATTTCCGCTTGGTTTGGGCGGACTCGTTCCGGAAAGCGATCGCGATTTTGGAAAATGACGCTTATGGTCTGTTTGACGTCGTTTTCTTTGACTCAACGTTAGCGGAGCCCAGCGTCAGCGGCAATGCGCATCAGCGAATTCAAAAGCTGAAGGGTCTGGTGGGCGCTGACGCCGTGATCGCCCTACCCCACCCGTCCGATACCAAAATTCTGCAGCAGATCTTGCAGCGCTATATTGGCGCGGAGCAGATTATCGACCTGGGCAAGGAACAAGATCGGCTACTTAAGGCAATCGAAGGGCTGGTTATCAAGAAAAGAACCAGCTCGGACTTTGACGCCATTAAATTCGATCTGCTGAAGCGCGATACTGACTTGAGAATTACTTTGGAGGAAATCAGATCCACTATTCGCCAGATCGAGCACACGGTCGCTCAGCATCAAAAACTGCTAGACCGTTTAGATCATGGCGCGAATACAATTAACGCAACCCTGCTGCAGGGGAGTGACTCTATCGCATCGGTCCTGCACAATCTGAGGCAACTTGTTGGCAGCCACGAAAAGGAGTTTGACCAGATTCAGGCTGCTTTCGAGAATTTAGCGGATGCGAATGCGGTGGGGGAACAACTGGCCAAATTGCAAAGCCAAATTAACGCCCTGGATGCAAGGGACGCCTCTGACGAGAAGCGGTATAAGACCGAAAAATTGAGCCTCCATCGCGATCGCATGAAGTATCTCTATGGCATCCTAGCCATGCTGGTGGCTGGGCTCTTAAGCTACGCCATCCCTGAAATTGGCAAGCTGATTGAGGCGATTTCTTCTTTGTTTGGTTGATCGGGGCAAGCTATAGTTTTTCAACCTTCCAAGCAAACTCTGGGCCGTTTTTACCCGCCCGGGTAAACCGAAAGCCGTAGCGCTCGAACTGCGCCTCGCTGATAGATTTCACCCCAAGAATTTCCGCTAACTGGCTGGTGCTGGGCCGCCAGTCATGATCGGCTAACTCCTGCAGTTGCCGAAAGATCCGCAAGGGATCCTCCGGTTCTTTCGGTTGCTGACGGGCGATCGCAGCCAGAATCGCCATAATGTCAGCTTGGGTTGGCGGAAGCGGAATAAATGTGTCTTGTGTCTCGACCTGTCTTACAGGACTGTCCTGGGGGGCGCTCAGGACAGTTTCGCTTTCCCCCAGCACTTGCTCAGCCGCCTGGTCTGTGGTCAGGCCGCCGTTAATTAAGTCCGCCATCCGGTCGAGATAACTGAGCAACTGCTGTCCGACGAAGGACTTTCTTCCCTGCTTATAAGGAATCAGCGCAGGGTTTCTGCGCTTGAGCGCGTCCAAACGGTTATAGACCTGCGATCGCGCCACCCGGTAGCGGGTTGTCAAGGAAGCGACAGGAACCCCATCGATTTCAGCCATCAGTTACGAGTGTTGCAGACTCCCCTGAAAGTGTACGGTCTGAGGTGTTTGAAAGATCCTGTCCGGTGTTTTGTCTGCTGTTCTGTCCTGACCTAAAAGCAATAAAATAGTTGCCTTTTTTCGTCTTGTCCTGAGTTTTTTCGTCCTGTCCTGTCCTATGATGTCTTGTGTGCGGATCGCACACCTGCACGCACGCCCATCGCACAAAAGGCGTGCAATCTCCGCACGCGCCGAAACCCTTGAATTCAAAGGATTCTAGCTATGGACAGCACAGATCGGTTCGATTCGCCGGACGTACGGGCGCACAAACCGGCGCACCCATCCGCACAGACCGCACATTACAGCGCTAAGCAGATTGCAGACCAGCTGCAGGTGGGGGAGTCCACTATCCGAACCCGCTGGTTTGAATGGCTGAAGAAGGTGGCGCCTGAACCGCTGCTGAAGGACAAGCAAGGGTTCACGGAGCTGGCGCGATCGCTGTTTGCTGAATTCGCCCAGGTGGAGAAGGGCGATCGTCCTCAGTGGGTAGCGGATGCCAAAGCTCGCTATGCCCAGGAGTGGGGCTCGGCGGGGGTGATTGAGGGCGAGTTGATGCCCGATCAAGTCGGGGGAGCGTTGGCCTTGCTGAATCGGCGAAACAGTTCTCTACAGCAGTCCTTAGAAACGGAACTGGCGGATTTAGAGGCCTTTGTGCAGCAAGTGAATGAGGCTGAGGCTGATTTCTCCCAAGCTGAGCTAGAGGCCTTCCGCACCTCTGGCGCTAAGCGGGGCATTGTCCGGTTCAAGATCGAAACCCAGGCTGAGTTGGAAATGCTCAACACCCTGCGTCAGCAGCGGATGGGCGGTCAGGATGGGGCTTGAATGATCCGCCTCCTATTGAGAATTGCCCAATTGACAGTCACTTTCCGCAAAAACGAAGTACTTTAAAGATGAGTGAACCTCTGAGTTTTTGGAAAGCCCGGATGCCTATGGTCCATAATGCAATCCAGGGCGCGAAATCTGCAGCCGAGAGAGGCGATGATGATTGGGTTGAAGCAAATTTGGATGCAGCTGATAAGCAGCTTGGCAAGGCTCATAGCAAGACTATGGAGGCCATCAGCAAGCGGAACGCTGGAGAGTCGAGAGACAACGACCCCGATGTCCGAGAGGGTATCCTATGGTAGGGCTGAAACCTGTGGCGTGGAGAGCTTCAATGTCTGGACCCGCAAGGATTACGCTGAGGTGCAAGCGCTTTGCCCTCTGCCGGAAGCGCTCTATCCCGATTTGCTCAGATTTGGCGCGAACTACTCCCCGTCTGGTTTGGTGGTGATGACGGTGGCGGAGGGCGGCAGAACGGTTATTTATCAGGCTGCCAATGTGATTGACTTGGAGGGGGTCTACGGCCAGTTAAGCCTTGCTGAGGAGGGGTGGACCTTGGAGGATGGCGTGCTTTGTTCGCCGGAGAATACGGCGATCGCGACGAAAAAGATAAGAGCCCTGCTGGAAGAGGCGGCGCATGAATCCAAATCGGAGCAGGCGATGACTGCTTTGGAGGCGGCGTAGGGGCGCGATCGTTGTATTCTGAGATTGCTGAAAAGTCTAATAGATTGATCCCCTGGCAAATGCCGGGGTTTTTTATTGGAATTTCCTGTACCTAAAGCGATGTAGTCAAAACCTCAAATGGGCCAAAAATTTCGAGGCGCATAAGCGCCAAAGAGGGTAAGAGGGAAAAGAGGGAGAAAGGGCTACGGAAGAGCCCTGGGCGCACGACATACTACACGGAAACCAATAAAGACGTCGGATTCGCGCGGAATGTAGTTGAAGCGGAAGGCAGAGCGGCAATACCTCGGATTGTCGTCCCAGGAACCGCCGCGTAGTACACGTGCTACATTCTCATCCCCTTCTTTATCTATCCAGGCGCTGCCATTGATTGGGGCTCCTTCATAGTTGCTGTGATACTGATCCTGACACCACTCATCAACATTGCCATGCATGTCGCAAAGGCCGAAGGC
Organism: Leptolyngbyaceae cyanobacterium MO_188.B28; assembly: GCA_030065175.1. GTDB lineage: Bacteria > Cyanobacteriota > Cyanobacteriia > Phormidesmidales > Phormidesmidaceae > JAKSDM01. The sequence goes on from JASJDH010000153.1 coordinate 10,974, forward strand.
GTTGGCAATGCCGAAGTAGTCTACAGGGATTGGTTCTTTTAGATATTCCCCCTTGGGGCTGTCATTGTAGGTATAGTTGCCATTATAGTTAGCCACTTCAGTGGTCAGAATTGGGCCGAAATAAAAAGGAGTCGTTGTGCCTGCGCGACAGGCGTATTCCCATTCCGCTTCGCTGGGTAGGCGATATTCCCGAGTGGTATGGGCCGACAAACGCTGACAAAACTCCATCGCGTCATACCAGCTAATGCTTTCAACCGGGCAATCGTCCCCCTTGAACTCTGATGGATTAGGCTCCAAGGGCTGGTTGATTTCCGTCAGCTCAGCTACAAACCGCCATTGCGCCTGGGTCACCGGGCAACGTCCCATAAAGAAGGTTGGTACAGTGACCAGATGTTGAGGCCCTTCGCTATCACTCCGCTCTGGCTCATCCTCCGGGGAGCCCATCATAAAGTCACCGCCAGGAACCAGAATCATATCGAGGTCAATCTGATCGCCAAGCTTTTCAGTGAAGTAGCGAACCTGTTTTAGCTCTTTGCGCAATATTAGATCTGCCATTTGATCAGGTTGTTGGTCTTTTGAATTATGGTTAGGCTGCTCACGAATAATTCATCTATTTGGGCGGAAAATATTTCTACCAGCTAGCACTGATCATTGCCTATCCCCTTTAAAGACTCAAAAATTTCAAGGGGGATAGGCCCTTTGGTCAAGCTTAGCTAACGCACCAAAGAGGGGAAGAAGGGAAGAGGGAAGAAGGTTCTACTCTAGAGTCCTGGGCGGAATACATACTACACGAAAACCTATGTCGTTTTCGAATTCACGAGGAAGAGAGTTAGAGCGAGAAGCAGAGCGACAAGACCTTGGATAGAAGTCCCAGGAACCACCGCGTATTACACGTTCTACTTTTTCATCGTCCGATTTTTCATCTAGCCAAGCAATGCTGTCTGTCGAGGCTCCCTCATAGTTGTCATGCCATTGATCCTGGCACCATTCCCAAACGTTACCATGCATAGCGCAAAGGCCAAAAGCATTAGCAACGCCAAAGAAATCTACCGGAGTCGTTTTTTCGCGATATTCTCCTTTGGGTCCACGGTCATAGGAACCTGATCCACCCATTTCTTTCCAATCAGTCCCCCGGTAATTCGCCAAGTCAGTGCTGATGGTTTCGCCAAAATGGAAGGGTGTCGTTGTTCCGGCGCGGCAAGCATATTCCCACTCCACTTCAGCGGGTAGTCTATAGGGGCGACCTGTGTGGAGGCTCAATCTGTCGCAAAACTCCACTGCCTCAAACCAGGAAACTTTCTCAACCGGATTCCTTTCTCCCTCAAACCCAGATGGATTTGGCTTGAGTTCTCGATTTACCTGAGGCAGTTCAGCCACAAAGCGCCACTGGGCCTGAGTGATTGGATATTTACCCATAAAAAAGGTGGGTGTGTCCACCTGATGCTGAGGGCCTTCGCCAATATCCCGTTCTAGTTCATCCTCCGGCGACCCCATCATGAAGCTGCCTGCAGGGATTTGCATCATCTCGATGCTCAGAGCCTCGGTTAGTTGTTCCTTAAAGCCATAAACAGTATAAAGCTGGCGGCGTAGTTTCCAGGGTTGATTCTGAATCTGCTCAATTGAGAAGGAATCAGAGTCAGTATCTTGAACACCTCTTCCTTGTAGGGAGTCAAGGATAGCCTGCTCTGCTTCAGTTTCTGATTGATCGACGATATTAACGACCTCAGGCAAACCCCAACTTTTCGGGAGTTGACAGGTTTCCACCCGGATTGGCAGAACCCTACTTAAAGTTAAAGTCGGGTCTTGTTGGGAAGGCAGAGGCCAATTAGGTTCAGCATCTGCAGCGGTGATGTAATTTTCTGACAGTACTAGGACTGTGAAGCCGGGTTGAGAGATAGCCTGCTGAACATTGTTAACCAGGTTTTCCCCTGGCCGACCGTCTAGCGCCTGAGCAGTAATCGTGTAGCCATTTTCCTCTAGCACCCAAGCAATCCATTCTGCCCAGGGGCGATCAGCACTGGTGTAGCTTATAAAAACGTCATTCACGACTAGAAGAGTCCATCTGCATGGTGACGCTCATAACTGCCTGAAACTCGCAAAAACTTCGATTTGAGAGATGCACGCCAAAGAGGTAAAAGGAAGAAAGGGCTACTGAAGAGTTCTGGGTACATTACAAACAACACGAAGACCAATATTGTTGTAGGCGTCGCTTGGGAAATAGAAGTCTCGGAAGGCAGAGCGGCAATCCCATGGATCGTTCAGCCAGGAACCGCCGCGAACTACATGTGCTACTTTTTCAGGCTCCGCGTCTTCATACAACCAAGCCATACCGTCTATCGGGCAGCCTTCATAGTTATTATGCCAGTGATCTTTGCACCACTCCCACACATTACCATGTAGATTGTAAAGGCCAAAAGCGTTAACCGTAGAAAAATGCCTCACTGGAGTAGTTGCACTGATGGATTTACCTTCAGGTCCATCGTTATAAGTGATAGAACTATCGTAATTGGCCAGTTTAGGTGAAAGCGTCTTCCCAACGTGAAACGGTGTTGTTGTCCCAGCCCGACAAGCATATTCCCATTCCGCCTCCGTCGGTAGCCGATATTCCTGCCCTGCATATTGGCTCAGACGAGCACAAAACTCCACTGCATCCAACCAAGAAACACAATCAACTGGGTGATCATCCCCCTTGAAGCTTGAAGGATTAAGTTTTAGAGCTAAATTAACTCGCGGTAGACTCGCTACAAATCGCCATTGGGCTTGTATCACCGGGTACCGGCCCATATAGAAATCACGCACCACAACCTCATGTTGGGGTCCTTCAGTGCTCCTCCGTCCTGGCTCATCTACCGGAGCCCCCATCATGAAGCGCCCTCCCGGAATCATAACCATATCCAAAACAAGATCCGCCCCCAGTTTTTCTTCATATAGTTGTCCCTCTCCCGACTGCCGAGTAATCACCCACTGTCCACTACCCGGCGGGTTTCGCTCAATCATCGCCACTTCGAAGGAAAACGTGTGCAGTAGCAGCTCCGCCTCAGACCCTGAAAGGGCAGTCTCTTCCTCACCAGACCCATCCTCAAAAACAAGCGTTACCACCTCTACCGTCTGTGGCTCCAAGGAAGGAAAAACAGGGCCTACTTCCTCAAATTTACCCGTCTCAAAGAACCGATGCTTTAGCGGTGGAAAACCCTCGACCCCCCAAGTCTCTGTAACCGGCCCTCTGCCCGCCGGAAAGAACTGCTGAGAAACCGTCAGCTCAATATCCCCCACCTGACGAGATTGCGCCAACTCAGCCGCATCAACCGTATCAGGTTGACTCAGAACCCGCTCCACTACCCTGGCGTACTCCACCAGTTCCGGAATTTCCTGTAACTGAGGCACCAATTCCTGCGTAATCCGCGAGAGTCTCGCCAACTCCGCCAGAATCCCCCGTTCAGAGCCATCCCCCGTCTCCGCCCATTCCCCCAACTGCTTTAGTTGCGTTGCAATCTCCACAGCCGCCTGCTGGCGATCGTGCTCACCCAGGTAGGTCATCGCCGCCCATCGCTGGGCTTCCAGTTCCTTATGGCGGTGCTTGGCAATGCGGCTCAAGTAATTGACATAGCTAATCAACACCCGGGCTACTTCCCGCATCCGCTCCCGCCAAACCGGATCCCCCTCCATCTGCTTCAGCAGATAGGCCCTCACCTGGGTATCCATGGCGTACAGTTCATAGCCCACCTGACTGCACAGGTCGGACAGCAGCAAATCCACCTCCGCTTCCCACGGCGCCGCCTCCCCTCGCAGAAATTCAATCCGCAAGTAATGCACCAACTCCGGCGTCAACACCAGCGGCAAGGCGGCAAGCTCGGCCAAGCGGCGATAAGACTTATGACCAAAGCGATTCACAAAACGGTCAACCTGGGCCGCCGCCTGGGAAAGTTGGGTATCTGCCGTCGAGGTCATAGGGAAGACGAGTAGGAGTGTTTCAGCGGTTGCCCGCGCACCACATCGATCGCATTACTCAACCCCTCATTATCCGTCTGAAACATGCTTACAGAATTGGCGATAATTTCGGCAGAACTGCCTACCCACCGAAACTTCGGCATCGGGTTCAACCAGGCAATCAGGCTGGTGTATCGCTTCAGCTGGTATAGGAAACGCGCCGTTGCCCGTATGCGCCCCCGAGTCCGTTTTCCCCGCGCGGCTCCAGCGTCGCTGACAATCAGTATGCTGGTGGCGGCATCACAGCTACTAAGCGCAGCTGTGAGGGGAACGACTTCAGTCAGATAGGTATCCATATAAACATTGCTCGTAGGCACATTCTGAAAATAAAATGTGCCCACATTTTCAGGATCCAAAGAGCTTTCTTCCCTAGCGGTTTCGACTAAATTCCTAGTGAATTGATGGAAAGGCGTCATTGACCCATTTTGGTCTACCAGCAGCAGTAACCTAGCATCATTACGCTCCCGCCTAGCATAGACGGGTGAAATATATAATCCCTGGCGGCTTACCTGCTGAATCGTAGCATTGATATCCAGCACATTCAAAGGGCCATCTGCTATGGGCCGCCGTAAATTCTGCCAGGCATACATTAGTGATCGCCGTGAAATGGGGTAGTATGCCTGCAGGGTCCAGGGCTCTTCAATAATTAAGTTGAAAGCCTGTACAGGAGGCGAACTCATCTTTGGTTTAAGAAGGTTGGGGGCCTGCATCCGAAGGGAATCCCTTGGTTCGGGGCGTTGCTCAACTCGCTTCTCCAGAGGTGGGAGCATCTCTTCTGGTTCCCATCTGTCATCAAGAAGCTCTTGAGGAGAGGGAAGGGGTTGGACTTTTAGAGTACCTGGAAAGGGAGGCTTGCGCGGCTTATGAGCTCTGACCTGAGCCAAGATTGACTTCCAGATAGGCTCAAACTGGCTTTGCTCTCCCAGAGAACCACACCACAGCAGCTTGAGCGTATCTTCCAGGTCGTCCAAATCATCCCCAAAGCCCGCCTCAACCGCTTTCAAAGCAGCCATATACTCGCCCACGCCCAACTTGAAGCGACTCCGGCGTAGACGGACAAACATACGGAGCACCAATTCCTGCAGGTTCAATTCCTGCGGGTCAAATGAACTCATGAGGCTTGGGCCAGGTTCCGCCAATCATCCTGCCGCTTAAACAACAGTTCCGGATAAGGCAAACTGATATCCTGCTTTAGTTGAGTTGCGCTATAAGGCTTGTCTTCAAACTCATGCAGCGCCTTTAGCCAGTCAAGAAATTCACTGGTGCCTGGGGGCTTAAACCAACTGCGCTCTCTCCGCTCCGTTAAAAACTTATTCACCGATTCGGTCACCAGCTTCTTAGGCGGGGGCGTTTCCCCACGAATTTCGTAATGACGCTCCACGATACTCGTTAGCTCATTGGGATCATCCGGGAAGTCCAAATACCGATAGAGGCAGCGACGCAGAAAAGGCGCAGGCAGGTTACCCTTCTCCTTATTGCTGGTGATGATCACAATTGGCTTATGCTCTGGGTCAGCTGTAACCTTTTCCCCTGTTTCGCGAATGGTGAATTCCCACGGCTCATCCAACACCGTCAGCAAATCATTGGGAAAGTCCAGGTCAGCCTTATCAATCTCGTCAATCAAAACGACGGCTGGCCGATCCTTGAGCCGAAACGCTTTGCCCAACGGCCCAAATTTTCGATAGTGCTTCGGATTCCCTGGATTGCGATTTTCAGGAGGAATATCGTCATTATCGTCCTCATCGTTTTTGGATGGGGCTTTGGATTGGTTCGGCTGATCTCCTTGCTTCCGCTGCACCTCCACATCATGCAACCGCAGAATCGCGTCATATTCATACAGCCCATCCTGAGCCTTAGTGCTAGACCGTACATCCCAGCGATACAGCGGCAGCCCCAACTCATACGCCACAGCATAGGCCAGCCGAGTCTTGCCGCACCCCGCATCCCCCTCCAGCAAAAGCGGCCGCCTTAGAAAAATAGCCAGGTTAACCGCCTTCTTTAGCAGGTCAGACACCACATAGGGTTCAGGCTTTTTGGGCGAGTCCTTATGGGGCTGCTTAGGTCTGAGATCCGGTTTCCCCTCAAATATCAGGCGCTGAGCTTTTGTCATAGAAATCGCTCCCTTAAGCTGGCACAAACATTTTGGGGTGTTCCGTCAGTCTCTTTATAAATCCTTTTAGCATCCCTTTTAAGCTGTGAATTGGTTTTCTTTTGCATACTTGATGACAAAAAGCGAAATCGAATCAACCAATCGTGGATATCGTCAACCGACCAATCTGGCAAGGGCAACTCAAGCATCTTGTAGCAATCAAATGCCTGAGCATCACAAAAATACTCTTGTGGGTGCTCAGGCAAGATTTGACTGTTGGCAATGAGGGCTACGATAAGCTTACTTTTATATCTCTGAGAAACAGTCGCAACCATTTCAATTAAAGGTTTCCAAAACTCTTGGATAAACCATTTTAAGAAATTTTCTTGATCTAACAAATCATCTAAACTATTAATCTCAAGGAAGATGGTCGTTCCATCATCAATCGAAGCACAAATTTTCTCTCTAAGTTTTTGGGAAAGGATATTCGAATCCCTCAACTCGTCAATCTTGAAATAGCTAGCCAGCCTGTGTAAAAATTCAATTTCATTATATTGAGATACGGCTGAGTCTAAATCTATAGAGTACCGCCTGTAAGCTCCCACAATCTTACCTTCCACAATTTGATCGCTCATGATCACGTTGAGTACTTCTTCTATGCAATAACGTCCCATCTGCCTTTTGCTCTTCTGTAGGAAGAAAAGAACAGCTCCACCCTCTCTACTGAGTTTTTCCTTGATTGAGGCAGCTATTTTTTTTGCTTCCACAAAATTAATTTTCTGGAGTGCTTTTTCTAGTCCCCGAGACCGCACATTATAGTTTGTAGACACTGAGTCAAGTTCTTCGAGGTTTGCTTCAAGTTCCTCTATACGGTTCAATA
>JASJDH010000154.1 GCA_030065175.1 Leptolyngbyaceae cyanobacterium MO_188.B28
CATCTTCTCCGGTGTAGGATCTAGTTGGTGTGGCCTTCGTCATGATGCTCTCCCTTGCTTGTTTGGGGTTAATTCAAGCTTATGGGAAGGCGGTCACCTGACGATTGCGCCACACTATCCACCATAGGGACATCCACTGACTTTTTCAGGGACTTTATTTTGACGAAAATCCCTTAGTCGGGGTACCAAAACATGCCTTTGATGCCTTCTGGATCAGGCATGAATCCAAGGCCTTTGTAGAAATTTACGACGTGAGGATCTGCAAATAGAGTGACATTACTGATATCCTCATTCCTGAGTTTCTTAATAAGCTGTTTCATCAAGGCCTTACCTAACCCCTTGCCTTGATAATCCGGATGAACGACAACATCCCAAATAGTGGCGTTGAAGGCGTGGTCTGAGGTCGCCCGAGAAAAGCCGATTAATCGCCTGCGGGTGTCCCTCTGCTCCCACATCGAAACCACAATAAAACTGTGTTGAATTGCTTTTCTGACCTTACGAATGGGGCGGCGAGACCAACCCACAGCGTCGCACAATTCCTCCAGCTCATAGAGATCGATGTCCCGCTCTGTGCTGAAAAAAATACGAGGAACGCTGAGACTGCTTTCAGCCTCAGCGACAAATCTGGAAGACTGCGCTTGATTGGGCGCAGCGGTAACCCCAGGGCTACTAAATAAGCTTTTCCAAAAACCCATTCAGGCGTGGTTAAAGTATTAGATGATGAGTAGACGGTACTAGCTAAGTATATCTCTTGAACCCTCTTATGGTTGGAAGAGTTATTTCAATTATCGGATGATTTACAGGTAATTCGGATAATTAAACTAGCAACAATTATTGAACCTGGGAAAACTGATTAGTGGCAAACTGTGGGAGATTAGCCTAGATTTAGGTTTTTTTTGGGTTAAGGTTGTCATACAGTTCATCGCGTTCCTTGTTTTTCCTACTTGGCAAGAGAGTTTCACCCCAACTATGACTGCGGGCTTAAAATCATCAACGCTAGAACTGTTGAAACGTTTCAATCGAGCGTTTCCTAAGTTTTATGAGCAATTTGTCAGCAGTGACATTCAACTTCAGAATCTGAAGTTAGCTTACCAACTCTATAAACGTCGGCAAGTTGTCGTTGAGCTAAGGCCAGAGGGTAACCGAAGCGCGCTACATTTTTCTTACCGCAACCAATCATTCCTTTTGAGCGATATTTTTGGGGTGCTGGCGGCGTATGGGTTGACGATCCATAATCTCAGCCTCTACGGCCAGATTTATCCGCCTATGTTGGTCTTTATGAAGCTGGTGGTGTCTCGCGGGGGTAAAGCTTTACCGGAAAAGACAGCGGATAATGTCTGCCGAGCAATTCGGGAAGCTTTGGCGGGGCGGTTCGAAGTTGAGGAATTGCTAACCGTCGAATTTAACCTTGACGCTGGTCTGGAACAGGTTGAAACGGAGTTTTATGTCGACCCTGTATTTCATTTGCCAGCCCTTTTGATTGAGGCGGATAACCAGCCGGGGCTTTTCTATAAGGTGATGTATGCAATATGGCAGGAAGACCTGTTGGTGGTTAATGCTAATTTGTTGGTTTGGCGGGGGCGCACCCGACTCATCCTATATCTGCTGGGTCCCAATGAAAGTTTAATTCCGGAGTATCTTGGCCAAAAAATTGCGGATGGGATACGTTATCGGCTGCTGGGGGATGCCTGATCAAGAGAGTGTCCCTAGTCTAACCACCATTTGTCCAGCCACCTCCTGGAGGGTTGAGACGGGAGCCTGGTAAAAGTATTGGCGACGAAACTGCTCTTCTTGAACCGCCTCAAGGAATTGGCGCAGCGCTTGTGGGGCGTTTGCCGCCGAAATCAATGGGTCGCCGCCAAGCGAGGCCTGGATTTGCACCCTATGGTTTGCGTCGGACACATTAAAGCCGAACTGATTGAGGCTATGGAAGCCTAGTTGCAGGGTGCGATCGCCAATGGCCAACTTTTCCTGAATCTGTTGATAGCTAGCGGTTTTACCCGTTCTAGCCAGGTGCTTGGCGATGCCTAATAGCTGTATCCAGACCGTTTGGGGCGGGGGACTGGGGGGAGGCGAATAGGCGATCGCAAGGGGTTGTTGGGTTTGAGCCGCTTGTGTAACCCAGGGCTGTAAGTCATCCCAACTGGCGGGACATTGAGTCATAGCCAAAGCAGACGCTGTGGCGGAAGTTTCCTCCTGCCGTCGACAGTCAACCAACCAATCAATCGACGATACGGGGCGCTGAGGGATTGGACTGGCGGCGGCGGGACGGACTGCAAGCAGGCGAATTTCGTAGCGCTTTTGATAGGTGTTTACGTCAATTTCGGCAATAACATCACAGCGTCCGGCGGGTAAATCGTCCTTGTAATGGCCCCACCAAACTCCAGGGAATCCATCATCAACCGAATCATCCCAAATCTCAAATTCAGTTTTGATATAGGACAGCTTGCCGCCTCGCCAGTCTTTAATGTTGCGGTTCCAGACTTTCTCAAACCACACGCTCTGAAGCAATAATTTCGGCGTAGGATTTCCCATCCCACAGGGTTCTAAGAGTTTTAGCTCTCGAAATAGCGCTTGCCCCAACTCCCCCGCCTTCACGGTTAAATCGGCTGCAATCACCGGTTGGTTAACAGTTTCCCCCAACATTTGCTGCTCCCTGAGCTGACGATTAATCGCCTCGACAAACAAGGGAATATTTTCAACCGGGAGACTGAGACCAGCGGCGAAGGGGTGCCCCCCGAAACTGTGGAGCAAGTGAGATTGGTCTTTAACTAACTGGTATAAATCAATCTGGTTCACTGACCGGGCTGACCCTCTGGCGAATTGGGGGTCTAAACAACCCGACTCAGACGGGGCGGGGTCGATTGTCAGGAGGATGGCGGGACGGCCATACTGCTGCGATACTTGGCCCGCCACTAGCCCTAAAACACCAATCGGCCATTGGGTGTCGGCCAGCACAATCACCTGCGTGGTGGATAAATCAATCTGCTCAAGCTTTTGGCTAACTTGGCGGAAAAGATCCTTCTGCAACACCTTGCGACGGGCATTGGCTAATTCAGTTTCTTCCGCTAACTGGCGACATCGTAACGGGTCTTGACTGGTCAGTAGCTCAACACAGAAGCTGGCGTCCCCATGAATCCGACTAACGGCATTAATTCGAGGACCCAAGCCAAACGAAATATCGGTGGGGCGATCGCCGCTGCGCTTGCACAGTTCCAGCAGACGCGCCACCCCAGGTCGATGAGAGGCTTTTGATTTCTTCTGGGTTGACAAGTGGCGCTGCAGGCGCTGGACGCCAACCTGAGCCAAATATCGACAATCCCCCGTTAGCTGAACCAGGTCGGCGATCAACCCAATGGCGACTAAATCCAATAAATCTTCCAATGGTCGCTGGGGTGATTGAGGGAAAGTCTGATAAAGCGCCTCAACCAGTTTGTACGCGACCGCCACACCGGATAGGTGGGCTAAAGGATGGCTGGGCTTCAAATACCGGGGATTAATAATGGCTGTAACTGGCGGGCGTTCAGCCGGTAGCGTGTGGTGATCGGTGATGATCACATCGATCCCTAATGCCTGAGCGTACTCAATTTCCTGCAAGTTAGCACTGCCAGTATCGCAGGTGACAATCAGCTGGCGCCCCAATTCCGCCAATTGGGTAATCCCACAGATGGACAGCCCATGGGATTCCGTCAGGCGATTGGGGATGAAATAGGAGAGCTGGTCCTGTTGGGTAAAAAACTCGCCCAACCCCTGCCATAACACCGCAGTTGCTGTGACGCCATCGGCGTCGAAGTCCCCCCATATGGCCACCTTCTCACCCTGCTCACGGGCTTTCTGAAGCCGATCCACCGCCTGATTCATCTCTGGACCAAACTCAAACGGGCTGGCGGGTAAGTAGTGCTTTGGATTTAGAAATCCTTTGAGCTGTTCTGGATCACAGATACCCCGCCGCCAAAGAAGCTGGGCGGCGTAATGGGGGGTTGAGTCGGCGGGTAGACCCGCATGTCGCCGCACCAAGTCAACCCATGCCGATGGAATTTCAGTCGGTGGAGCTATTTGCCATTGGAGGGGGAGGTCTGACAAAACAATCTACAAACTGTCGAGATCCAGCGCTTTCGAGCCGCCTTGTTCTAAGATAGTTAAATTTTTAGCCAATTGAGTCCAAATTAGCAACCCGCTGAATAGGGTTAAACCGATGCCGCCCGGGTAAGCCAAAGTAGAGGGCAAACCGAAAATCTGTATGCCAGCCGCGAGGAATATACTTGTCCCGCTACAAATACCCAGGAACGGAACTTTCAGTTGCAACCCCTTTAAACTGGTCAGTTTTTCAGAGTCGTCGTTATCGGCCCAAGTTTGAACAGATTGTTGCAGTGTTGCGCTAAAGGCTGCGCCAGATGTGATCGCCGCTAGGAAGCCAGCTAAAAATAGAATATAAGGAGGATTGAAGTACACAGAGCATTCCCTCTAAATTCGGACTTTTTTCGTAAAAAAAGTTAATACAGTCCAATTATAGAGGGAGAGTGAACTCTCTAACGGGAAGGCTGCCCCTGAAAAACAGCCGCTAATCCAGCCATCGGCGTCACTAGGGCGGTGGCCTGCTCCATCGAAAAATCTGAAAAGGCGCCCCAGGCCGCGCCTAACACCCGAGATGGGCTCAGATCAGCCTTGATCAAATTCCACAACCGTTGCACCTCTTCAGTGTGCAACCGATCATCTTCGGTCAAGGCAATGAGCAACTGCTGACGCAGATATTGCCCCTCATCGGATAATAGGTATTGCAAGCCGTGACTGGCTGTGGGGAGCAGATCAAAGTCACCATCCGTTTGGGCGATGGTAATCATGTTTTCCAGTCGCTGCCACTGAAACTTACCGTCTTTGAACAGGACATTAATTAGGCGGCGTCTCAAAGATGGCGTTTCGCCCATCAGTAATCTTCGAGCGACATAGGGATAAGCAATTTCTACAATCTTGAAATCTGGATTGAGGCTAAGGGCTAACCCCTCCTGAGTCACCAGAGAACGGATAATCAGAGCGAATTTAGCAGGCACGCGGAAGGGATAGTCATACATCAACTCAGAAAACCGATCGGTGATGGTTTTGAAGTTGAAATCTCCCACATTAGCCCCCATCGCTTCACCTAGGACAGATTCCAGCGCGGGCGCAATGGGGGTTATATCCGTTCCTGGCGCTAAGAAACCCAGCTTGATAAAGTCCTCTGCAACATTTTGATAATCCTGATTGATCAAATGGACAACAGCGTCCACTAGCGTCTCTTTAGTTTCCTGTTCCAACTGATCCATCATGCCGAAGTCAATATAGGTCATTCGACCGTCAGGCATGGCAAACAAGTTGCCAGGATGAGGATCGGCATGGAAAAAGCCAAATTCTAGGAGCTGTTGTAAACCAGAACTCACACCAATTTCAATCAGATCGTCAGTGCTTAAATTTGCCTGCCGAACCCGTTCTGTGTCAGTTAATTTGAAGCCGTCAATCCACTCAAGGGTGAGAACCCGCCCACTGCAGTAAGACCAATAAATTTTGGGAACTTTGACCTTGGGATCATTGCGAAAATTGTCGGCAAACTTCTCAGCGTTGCGTCCTTCATTGAGGTAATCAATTTCCTCAAACAGCTTAAGGCCAAATTCATCGACGATCAGGGTCAAATCATGGCCCAAATTCAGCGGTAAGATTGGTGATAACCAGCTAGCCGCCCAGCGCATCAGAAACAGATCGCAAGCGATCACCGGAATTAAATTCGGGCGTTGAACTTTAACGGCGACTTCCTCACCAGTGTAAAGACGAGCTTGGTAAACTTGTCCCAGACTGGCAGCCGCGACGGGTTCGGGAGATAGGTAACTGTATATTTCTTCGGGGGACCGACCCAGTTCTTGCTCAATGGTGAGTGCAGCGATTCTATTGGAAAAGGGAGGGAGCTGGTCTTGAAGCTTAATCAGCTCGGCCAAGAAATCTTGACGAACTAGATCAGGTCGGGTTGAAAGGGCTTGTCCAACCTTGATGAATGTGGGACCAAGTTTGGTTAAGGTGATTCTGAGTTGGTTTGCTCGCTTCAGCTTATTGGCTTCTTCCTTACCCCACAGTCGGTCTAACTGCATTGAAATAACGAAAGAGCTAAGCAGCCAAACGACTTGCAAAGTCCGCCAAATAACTCGCCAGGGGCGTCGGCGATAATAACGGGCAATAGCGCTTGGATCGTAGCGCCTCAACTGGGCAGGTTGGGGCTGATTCACGTTCTCAAAGACCTCCCACGCCAGAAACTGGAATAAGAACAGAACAACGAAACCAAAATTCTAAACAAAACTTAACGATTAAAGTCTTGAAAACTCGAAATCCTAATCGCTTAACGGATTTTAAAGAATATCGTTGACCGCCTATTGACAAAGGATTTCGGAAAAAATTCGGATCCGTTATCTCTTTAAATATAGTATAGAAAACTACAAGTTGTTCAGATATATGAACCAAAAATATAAAGTAATGATAAGAATTTGAGGAAGTTATCCTCTCATTAGGGGGGGATGGGGCGACCGTATACATGCACTTTCTGTCATATCCACGAAGTCGGAAATCCATCAATTTCCTGAGAGACCTGCGTAAAATTAACGTCCCATTCAACCATCCGCCCATCCAAACACTGCCTTGAATGGGACATTATTTTTACGCAAATTTCTAAGCGGCCAGTTGAATCAAACAATCTTTGAGGCTATACACAACTCTTTCTTGTTGCTCGGTTGATATCTCAGGAAACATCGGTAATGAGAGGACTTGGTGTGCGGCTTGTTCGGCAGCGGCAAAGCTTCCGGGCGGGTAACCCAGGTTTGTGTAAACCGGCTGTAGGTGAAGGGGAATCGGATAATAGACCATACAAATTACCCCCTGTTGGCGCATTTGATGTTGAACCTGCTCCCGCAATTGGCCTGGGTTCTTTTTATCCGTTGTTAGAGCCTCTGCTGTCAGGCGAATAGTGTAGTAGTTCCAAGAATGCTGACTGTTTGAACTTGCTATTGGCGCAACGACGTTAGGCAATTGAGCTAAAAGCTTTTGGTAGTAGTCAGCAGCAGTCCGACGTTGCGCGTTCCAGGCGTCGAGGCGTCGGAGTTTAACCTGGAGAATAGCGGACTGAAGGGCGTCTAAGCGACTATTGACGCCAATTTTTTCGTGATAATAGCCCGTGCGTCTGCCATGGTCTCTCAACATCCGAACGGCGTCCGCTAAGGCAGGATCATTGGTGGTCACTGCGCCGCCATCGCCACAGGCTCCCAAATTCTTAGTGGGAAAGAAACTAAAACAGCCGATGTGGCCAATACCGCCCACTTTTTGACCGGCCCACGCCGCGCCAGCCGCCTGGGCGCAGTCTTCGATCACCTTTAGATTATGGGTTTCAGCGATCGCCATTAGTCGGGTCATGTCAACGGGCTGGCCAAATAAATGAACCGGAATGATCGCCTTTGTGCGTTCAGTTATGGCCGCTTCCACCTGCTCAAGGTCAAAATTATAGGTTTGCAGGTCAATATCCACAAAAATCGGCGTCGCTCCAACCGCGCTAATGGCTTCAGCGGTGGCGATAAACGTAAACGGGGTGGTGATCACCTCATCGCCAGGACCAATTTCCAGCGCCCTAAGGGCCAAAAATAGGGCGTCCGTCCCTGAATTACAGCCCATACAATAATCAGCGCCGATATATCGCCCTAACTGTTCTTCAAATGCCTCGACCATGGGGCCATTGATATATCGTCCTGACGCCAGTACCTGCAACACAGCCGCATTGGCTTCTTCACTGATGGTTTGATATTGCTGACCTAGATCAACGGGGGGAATTGTATTCACTCGCTCACACCAAGGGATTAAAGTGTCTAAGGGAGTTTCGCCAAATGATTGGCAAAACCTGCCTATCATCTTCTCTCAAGTCTTCATAATGATGAAGTTTTTAAAAAAATTTTTGGTTAAGGCAGTCACAAAAGGTGAATGAGGTCTGATTTGAGTCGACAAATTTGGAGAGTCAGGAATACAGAAGTCAGGAGTCAGGAGTCAGGAGTCAGAATACAGCTCCCTACGGACATTGGGAATGCCCGTTAGACATGAAAAAAACAAAATCGTCGCCCTTTGAAAGACAATCAGCTCTTTTGAAGCCAAATTTGATTTTGTTTATTAGGAGAAGGCAGAAGGCAATATGGCGCTGGATTCTGGCTCCTGACTCCTGTATTCTCCTTCAGAGAGGATTTCCCACTTCAAGTTGATAGCTAATGAATAAGCATGATTGAGCTGGAGCTACTGGATCTCCTTTGGGCGTTGGGTTTGATGGCGGCGGCGATGGGACTCTCTAGCTGGCGAGGCTTAGGGTTGACCTGGAACTTAGCGATCGCAACGGGACGGACGGTTCTGCAGCTTTTTGCGGTGGGGTACTTCCTGGCGGTGGTCTTCGAATGGAGAAATCCCTGGGCGGTTCTGGCAGTGTTGATGATTATGCTGACCATTGCCGCCGTTGTCGCCCGCAACCGCATCAGCAAGAAAATGGTCCGCCTCCTCCCCATGGTGTGGGGCTGTCTCCTCACCAGCACCGCCTTAACCCTGGCCTACACGAACCTATTGGTCATTCGCCCAGAAACCTGGTACGAGCCCCGATATGTGATTCCGCTAGCCGGTATTGTGTTGGGTAACGCCATGAATGCCGCCTCAATCGCCGGAGAACGATTGGTGGGCTCCCTGCAAAATAGCCGACTGGAAATTGAAACCCACTTGAGCCTGGGAGCAACCCCCGACCAAGCCATTCAGAAGTACCGCCGGGAAGCCGTCAAAGCCGGACTGATTCCCACCCTAAACGCCATGATGGTCGTCGGCGTCGTGACCCTACCGGGCATTATTACCGGCCAACTGATGAGCGGCGTGAGTCCCCTCAATGCGGCAGGCTACCAGATGATCATTATGTTTATGCTGGCCTTTTCGACCTTGCTAACGGCGATTTTAGTCACTTGGGCCATTTGTCGGCAGGCATTTAATCAAGCCGCGCAGCTTATTCTTTAGTGCTTAACAAACCCCGCCAAACTCGGAACATAGCGGGCCAAAAGTTGTCCCCGAGAATTGTATAGTTCAATCGGCATTTGGGCGTTGACGCCCACTGTTGCAATGGTTTGGAGGAGGCTATTGGCCTGTTGAGCAATGGTGGGATTGATCAGACTAGTATTGCCCCTTAAGGGCGGCGGCGTCATGGATTGTTCAATCGCGTAGTCGTACCCAGCGGCGACATTGATTCGAATATTGCTTGCTGCAGGAATGTACTGGCAGATGGGGGGCGCGCCGCCACAAGCCTGATTCAGCTCCTTTTCAACTTTCTGCAGGGCGATCGCTGTTCGGAGATTGACTTCAGCCTGACTGAGGGCGTTCCGATAGGGAGCCGCCCAAGCCTGGGCGTCTGCATGGATGGTGGAGCTTGAGGGAACTTTTTGAATTTGAGCTAGGGCTTTTCGCCAGTGGGTCACCGCCAGCGTCCATTGGTTCTGCTGCTCAAAATCTCGCGCTTGGTGAGCGGAATTTTGGGCTTGATTATAAATCTGCTCGGCAATGCGCTCTTGGCGGGTGCGATCGCTAGCCATCGCGGAATAGCGGCGATAATTCGCTAGCAACTCTTGGGCCTCATCATAGGCCATGGTGCCCTGGGGAATCCGCTGCAGGCTGTTTACGGCGTCTCGCCAATCTTTATAGGCAAGTTGCCAACCCGGAAAAGAGTCTGCTGTTTCGGTGCGATGGAGGGCGAGCTGTCCGGTTTGCCTAGCGCCATCCAGGGTAGATTCCGCGGCCTGCTCTGCTTGGATCCGAGCTTCAATCTCGGCTAGATTTTGGTTATATTCCGCCAATTTTTTCTGGCCTAATTCATAGACCAAACTATCCTCGGGGATTTGTTTCAGGAGCGCGATCGCTTGCCGCCAACGCATCCGAACACCCACCCAATGCTGAATCGGATGGGGGGGATTTTGACTTTTCTGAGAGGCTAGCGTAGCCCGCTTCTGGGCTTCTATTAACTGCTCCACAGCCTGACTATGTTGCTGATAGTCGCTCAGATCAGACTGGGCGGCAGCGTGAAGACGAGACCAAGATGGAATAGACGTCAGCAGCTTAATTGCCCTCTTAAGCTCTTGGTTGGCTTCCAAAATATCTTCAGGGGAAGGCTGTTCCGACAACAGCGCTAGGGCGGAGCGATTCAAGGTTTGGGCGGTGGATAACTGCTCACAACGCCCGATAACGCATGGACCACTCAGTCCATAAACAACGCCGCCCAAGGCGAAAACCCCAGCGACTCCGCCAATCATCCATCGGGGAACTCCCAATAATTGTTGACTAACCGACTTCAGCCATCGGGGAAACAAAAACGTCTCTATCAACTTAGAGTTAGCATTATTTTCGCCAAGTGTAGGTTCCAACTCTGTCTCAGAGTTGAGGAACTCAGAATTGATAGGTGCAAAGTGAACAGACTTAAAATCAACGGGTCCAGAGTTCCCAGATTCAGAATCAACGGGTTCAGAATTTGCAGATTCAGAATTAAGGATCTCAAAATTAATAGACCCAGAATTGAGGTTTTCAGAATCGAGAGGATCCTCACTGGGGGAAGACTGAACTGAACTAGACGACTGTGGGTAAAGCGGGGCGTTTTCAACCCTGACCTCACTGGAAAAGCCTTCATCGGACAAGCCTTCCTCAGACAAAGCTCCACTCGCCCGCTTCAATGGCCACAAAAAGCGATGGCAGGCGTATGGCCGCTTTTGCCCTAATACCCTCAGATAAAGCTGAACCGGTAATTCATCTAGAGAGATTGGGCGCTCAGGCTCCAGGATAAGCGCCTCGATTTCAGGTAGATGGAAGTGGATGGCTTGCTTGAGAGTCAGGAGCATTAATTCCGACTCAACCCGGATCTCCTTTGGATGTTCACCTAATACCATCAACTTGCCTCGGCTCAAAACGCAGCGGATATTTAACGCCGTTGCGCCAGACGCCTGATCCGCCAGAAACAGATGGATTCGCTGGGCCAAGACTTCCAGGCTAGTTGTGTTGGTCAAGATTGAGGCCGTCATTGACCGATTCCTATGCCTAAACCACACCCCCTTATACCTGAAAAAAGCAAAAATTAGGTAAAGTGATGCAAAATTCAATGGGCTAGGTTGTCGTCCTCGGACATACTAAAGAGACGACAATGCAGAAAATCGTAGTTCATGCAAGCAAAAACTTAAAGCAGATTTTTTTTCAAGGTAGAATAGTCGGCGTCGGACAACATCATTCAATGCCTGGTTGATGTTTCATTTCTGTATTTTTTCTTTAGCCGTCTAATCTGCCCGACCTATAAGCAACCGCCAGAGTGGATATGGCAGGAGTTACTGTCTCTTAGCGTGAGAGGCAATTACAATTAAAGAAGGCTTAAACCATAAATATGACTAATCTATATCGAATAAACAAGTATGGAATAAACAGGCTCCCTTGTCTCCTCCCTAAAGCCCTACCTCTATGAGACGCTAAATTTAGAACTCTAGAAAATAACTCTAGAAGTATGAAGTAATTAAAATTGCTTTATTCTCCGGAAACCTGGATATTATCTTTGCCTTCTATAATCAAAAACCCTTTTCTTATTAAGTCTCAATGAAGGACTCCCCGCCAAATTTATCTGAGCTGAGCCCCAATACTGGACAAACGCCTCGGCTAAAGCTGTATTGCGATAGCGGTCAGCTTTTTCGCGACCGGTATCGCGTCATTCGACTCCTAGGTCGGGGAGGCTTTGGCGTTACCTATCTAGCCCAGGATACTCTTTTGCCCGGATCACCCCTCTGTGTGATCAAGCAACTTTCCCCTAAGGTCAATAATCCAGTTTCCCTAGAACGAGCTAAAGTCCGCTTCAAACGAGAGGCAAAAATTCTTTCAAGATTAGGGAGTCATTCCCAAATCCCGATGCTTCTAGATTATTTTACTGTTAAAGGGGAATTCTACCTGGTTCAAGAATATATTCAGGGAGAAACCCTGAGTAAAGAAGTTCGTCGGTCGGGGCCCCAGAACGAAACGAAGGTCAAGCAGTTTTTGCAAGAAATCCTGCCCGTTGTTAAGTATGTTCATCGCCACTGTGTAATCCATCGGGATATTAAGCCCCCCAACATTATTCGGTGTCGGAATGACGGGCGCTTAGTTTTGATCGATTTTGGCGCGGTTCGAGAATATCTGGCTAACCAGGTTGACGATCCGCAGCAGAAAAGTCAGACCACTCAGTTCGTTGGAACAATGGGCTTCGCCCCTCCAGAACAATTGGCGCTCCGACCTACCTATGCAAGTGATCTCTATGCACTTGGGGTAACCTGTCTGTTTATGTTGACCGGCAAGTCCCCGATTGAATTTGAATCCGCCCCGGAAACTGGAGAGATTCTCTGGCGCTCTCACGTACAGGTTAGTTCGCATTTTGCCGCACTCCTTAACAAAATGCTCAAATTTTCTGCTGATGAGCGCTATCAAAAAGTTGACGATATTCAAAGGACGCTAGATTTAGAACCCTATTTCAGTAGTTTGGCGGACTGCATGAATACCCAAGCAGCAGCCGAGCAAACGCCTTCTCCAGAAGAAAATGTGATTCCGATGAATGGCTATCTAACTCCGATTCAACGGGAGGCCGCCGCCATTCGCAAGTGGCGATCGCGCCGATTGATTAAGGAACAAGGCAGACGTCGCAGAGGTATGTTAACAACTGGCACAGCCTTTCCTTTGTAGATCAGAACAGCCTGGAAAAGCCTAGAAAAGGCTGGAACAGTCCTTATCCCCCAATCCCTTCCCCCAATTGATGAGAAGGAGAGCTAAAGTCCAAAATTAAAGAATTCACCTGTTCAGGAATTTCATCGTAAAGAAAATGTCCGCTATCGGGGAGTTCAACCAGCTTCACGAGGGGATTCATGGGCGCCATTTTTCTTCCCCAGGTTGAGGGGATAACGCGGTCTTTTTCTCCCCAAATTAGTAGCGTCGGGACACTCACTTTAGCCAAGAGGTCTTGGGAAATCGGGCTGGAAATAGGATCTGTCTTCGATTTCACCAAATAACAGAGGGTTCTAGCCGCCCCCCGGTCGTGAGTGGGTTTAACAATCATAGACACCACAGACTGATCCGCCTTTTCCGACTGCATATACAACCCCTTCATCACAGCGCGAATAAATTTGGGCCGACGTGCGAAGTAGAACAGAGGGCGGATAAGCAACGGCGAAGAAAATTTTCTCTCCATGGCCATGGCGACCGATTGAACCCATCCGGACAACATTTCTTGACGGGCTGGAGGCAAAGTCAACATTACTAACCGCTCCACCATGTCGGGGTGAGTGGCGGCGGCCGACACCGCCACTAAGGCGCCCATAGAGTGACCCAGCAAAATCACAGGACGCCCAATCAGGGCGCGCCAGAAGTCATACACTTGCTCAGCCCAGAGGTTTGCGTCTAAAGGGGAAGCCGCCTTTTGCGATCTGCCAAACCCGAGTAAATCGATAGCGTAAACGGGATGTTGGGCGCTGAGGGGAGATAGATTATGGCGCCATTGCTCCAGACTACAGTCGAATCCGTGGAGGAGCAGTATGGGGGCGGCATGGGCCGCCGCCTCGTTGTCAGGCCGGATGAATGTGTAGCGAATCCGCCAACCCCGCCAGCGCCAGATGCGTTGGCAGCCAAGGGTGATTGGAGATGAAGCATTGAGTGTTTGCATCGGTTTTACAGACTCTGTCATGTAAACAAGGATGGTAGACAAAAAGCTGATGATGAGCCTAGAAAAATCGGCGGAACAGCACCTTGGCTACTGGTGATGATAACCGGACGGTAAAGCGTGGCCTCCTCTAAAAGTCTAATTTGATTGACATGGGTAGTGGACTGGCGCCACTAAAATGGTGCAGATTCTAATCGCCGATAGCGCCCCAGACCCCTCGGATTTGGCGCGTTACGCATCAAAACCATTACTGGCGTTGAGTTTCATAACTTCTACCCAACCCACATAATGAACTTTTTGTCAGTCAATCGGGGCCCTATTCGACCTGGTAGAGGAGGTGAGCTAAGTTGTTTACCCAATGACGCTTCCTTCGCCTTTTCCACCGGCCAATCGCCTTAGCAGTCACGAGTTGATCTTGGCCTTGTTCTTTGGCCCAGTAAAGGGCGTGTTCAGCAACCTCTAGCAGATGCTGGGCGGGCTTCCCACTAGCGCTTCGACCGGAAGAGACGGTTAAGAGGCCAATACTGACTGAAGCATGCTGGCGCTCTTGGGTAGGTAGGTAGGGAAGTTGTCGAACTAAAGACAGGATCTGCTCGCCAATTTTCTGCCCCCCTGCCTGTCGAGTATGGGGCAAGAGCACCGCAAATTGATTTTCTCCCAATCGAGCGATAAAGTTCTCTGATCGATTCAGACAATCCGTAAGCACCGTAGCGATATGCTGAACCAGCAAATTTCCGGCTAACGACCCATGGGTATTTTTGAAGACTTGAAAATCATCAATATCAATTCGCAGCAGACTAATGGGATATCGTTCCCAACTACAATGCCGCCATACTTTTTCTAGGATGATGTTAAACGCTGTTCTGTTATTGAGTTGGGTTAATTTATCAATAAAATTTTCTTGTTTATCTGGGGCGTTTAGCTGCGCCAGGGCCATCTTATGGCGTGGCGATGGAATGATTTGCGCTTTAGGGTCCAAATGTTGGGGGATATAGGGGGGCAGGGCTTTCATGGGTTAACCTTCCTCTAGATAAATAGCATCCTCTTACTAGGGAGCGCGCTTTATCGTGGAAACCCTCTGAAGAAGGCTCCACCAGCAAGCTTTTCAGCAAAATTGATGTGTAAATCATTAATCGCTCTGATTAGTAAGTTGATGGAGATCAAATAGAAGGGGACTTGACTATTCAATCAGTGCATCCTTCTTTGAGGCCCTGTGGTATGGGTTAGGGCCTTTACTGCATTAAGTTTGATCACTTCTTTCAAGGCTTCCCTTGCAGTTTCCGGGATCTCTGAACATTCCTCTAGAAGGGCAATGTCACACCTTATCCTACATTCAGCAGGTAGCTCAACACAGTAAATAATATTGTTGGCAGGCCGAACCAAGAAAACGCAAAATGTGCCTTTGCACCTCTGTTAGCTTAATGCCCCATTTGTGTCCGTTCAGC
>JASJDH010000155.1 GCA_030065175.1 Leptolyngbyaceae cyanobacterium MO_188.B28
TCAAGAGCCAACAGTAGCCCAGTATAAAGAGATGGGTCGCCGCTAGAAAGAGTGGGTTCACCCCTGGGATCAGAGATCCCATCAGGGCCATGCCGGCGTAGCAAATTGTTAAGATCGCTCGGGCGATATTGAACACCGCTCTTTGGCCCAACTGAACGGTGAAGGTGGTGATGTTATAGCGGCGATCGCCTTCAATATCTGGAATATCTTTGAAAATGGCGATGGCGATACTAAAAATTAGAATAAATGCCATCAACGCCCAAATTTTGGCGGGAATAGCCATCGGCAAGCCAAATTTATAGCCATAGTGCAAAAATAGTCCCAGATTTACGATTGCGCCCCGCACCGTTAGGATGCAAAATGAGGCCCAAAATGGAAAGCGTTTGAGCCGCATGGGGGGAAGGGAATAGGCTGTGCCCAGGGCTAAACTTAATCCCACCATGCCAAATAGAAAGGGACCTTGAGAGATGGCCAGGGCGATCGCTAACGCCCCTGCAGTGCTCACCAGAATCACACCCTCTTGGTGGGAAAATTCTCCAGACGCTAGCGGTAAATGGGGTTTATTAATGCGATCTATCTCAACATCCTCAAGTTGGTTGAGGCCCACAATATAGACATTGCCGCAGAGACAGGCAAGCAACGCCAATAGAGGAATGGAGAAGCTGGAAAGCGGCTTCCAGAAGGCAGGGAGTGCGCCAAGGGAGGCCGCCGTGGCCCAGGTAATTGCAAATAATCCAAAGACGCTGAGACTAGTGCCAATGATGGTGTGGGGACGAGAGAATTTCCAGAGAGCTGAAAGCCATAAAACAGGGGTTTTGAACAAATTCAACTTTGCTGGAGCCCGATAAGAGAAGGTGGGTCTTTTAGGCGGCGTCTTTGACATAGAAGAGTCACATAGGATTCCGGGGGTATCTTATCACTGCAAATCCCTCTTCCTGACGCCCTACTCTAGGGGGGGGCTAAGAGGACTGATATTCCCCAACTCAGGGCCTGGTGTCCGGCCTTTCATCTCTTCAATTTCCAACAAACTGACGATCACGCCAGCGACGGGGATCGAGAGAAATACCCCCAAGAGTCCAGCCACCCTGGCCCCCACCAGCAGGGCGAAAAACATCACAACTGGATTGATATCCAGCGAGTCTTGCATAATGCGAGGCAGTAAGATGTTTTCCTCAATTTGCTGGAGTAACACGCAGCTGACAATCACCGCTAACGATAGCCAAACGCTCTGGGAAAGGAGCAATAACGCCGCCAAACTAATTCCAAGGGTGGCTCCAATGCCAGGGATGAGGTCGAACAGCCCGACAATTACAGCTAAAACTAGGGCGAAGGGCGCCTTCAGAAGTAAGAAGACGACAAAGGCGGAAGCCCCAAAGAATATAGATAGCAGCAGTCTTCCCCAGAAGAAACCTAGCAAGTTATGCTGAACGGTTATTGTGAACCGTTGACGGAGATGGCTTGGCATCAGTTTCAGGGCAAAACGCCAAATGCGTCCGCCGTCTAACAGCATGAAAAAGGTAACCACGGCGATCAAAATTGCATGGATCACATTGGCCAGGGCGGTCTGCAATATTGCTAGCCCGGCTCCCATCAGCTCTAGCGCCTGTTCCCGGATCTGAGTTTCAAGTCCGCCCAGATCGGCGCTGAGATTCCAAGTCTGGAGGGAGCCCTCCATGCGTTCCACCAGGGGCGCTAGAGAGTAAAAGAATTCCGCCATGGTTTCGGTCAGCCGTTCTCCTTGGGAGAGAACAGCAATGCCTATTGTGGCCGCAATACCCCCGATCAATACCAGGGCGATTGAAAAAACAACGAATACCGCAATGCCATGGGGGAGGAATCGCTTCAGCCAGTGAACGGGGTAACTCAGTAGAAAGGCCAAAATCGCTGACGAAATGAAGACCACTACGACGACTTCAAAGTAAGCCAATAGCTGCGTCATTGCCCAACCGCTGGCGAATAAGAGTAGAAACCTCACAAGAGCGAGAGTATTCAAACGCTCCCATAGAGAGGATACAGAGGACTCACTCATAGGTTCATCTTCAAGATGCCTCTAAAATTACGGGGCGCCAACTTAAAGCGGGACAATCCAGTATAGAAGAAATACAGAAGTCAGAAGTCATTCAGGAACTGGATTCTGACTCCTGACTCCTGACTCCTAGATTCTTGCCCTGTCAGAATGTCCTGGCTTAAGTTGATACCCAAATTACGATTCCTCAGTTGATGAAGATAGAGAGTCCTGTACAAGTACGTAGGGTTGGATAATCAGGGCTTTTAATCGTTTTGTGCGATCGTGCTCCCACTGGATCAATTGATCCGTCGACGGCTTAACAATCAACTGTTCGCCGATCCAGCGTTGGACCGAGGCGACATTGTCAGTGGCGATCGCCATCCCGACATCGACTAAATCTAATCCAGGATCAACCACCACAATGGCGTCTCGATTGGAATGGGGGGACAACCATCGCCATTCTGCAGGCTCCACCATTTCCGACAACTCTAATCTTAAATCTTGCTCCATATCCACCCCATGCGCCCTGTCCACTTGTCTCAGGTTGGCGTCAAAATTCAATTTCAAAATTTAGTATCAAGTTATTGTACCGTGTGGGGCTTTAGGTCAACGCCTTAATCGATACGGTTCATCGCCCTAAATCATGTAACTGATGAATCACATCGGTGCATTTTTGGGTCACCGCCTGTAATTCTTCCCGATTGCTTGAGGCCGGTGGTGGAATCAGTTCTCCAACTCGAATGGTTAGCGGAACTGGACGCGGAAACCGTCGCCCCTTGGGAAGAATGCGATGAGATCCCCAAATGCTAACGGGTAACAATGGGACTTGAGCTTTGGCCGCAATTAACGCCGCCCCCAGCTTAGGGGAGGAAATTCGGGCGTCTTGAGTACGCGTCCCCTGTAAAAAAACGCCGACGGCCCAACCCGCTTCTAGTTGAGTTAAGGCGGCTCGAATGGCGCTTCTATCCGCCGATCCCCGCTTGACGGGATAGGCTCCATACAACCGAATCCCTTGACCTAATAGCGGAACGTGGAAGAGTTCTTCCTTAGCCATATAGGACACGGGACGCCGCATACTAACTGAGACAAAGGGCGGGTCAAAATCACTGGCGTGATTGGCCACCACCAAAACGGCGCCTTGCAGCGGAACCTTTTCGGCGCCATAAACCCGGCCTCGAAAGTAGCCGTGCAACAAGGGGGTAACCACTGACCACTTGAGAAAGCGGTAGAGAATAAGACTGATGAGAGGTTCGCGGGATTGGCCCATGGGGGGTTAGGGGGTTGTTACTCGCTAAATGCTGACAGTTGCTCTAAATTACTGACATTCGCTAACTTGAGACTGCGGACAGTGCGTTTAATCAGTCCGGCTAACACCTTGTCCGGACCAATTTCGACGACCCTCTCGACGCCTTCTTCTGGCAATTGTAGGGAAATTTCTCGCCATCGGACGGAGCCGGTCATTTGCTGTGTCAATCGTTGCTTCAAGGTCGCAGCGTCTGTTGTCGGGGTTGGTTCAACGTTACTGATCACCGGAACTTGAGCCGTCTTGAATTCGACCGCGTCCAACACTGGCTGGAATTCAGCGGCCGCGTCCTCCATCAGAGGAGAATGAAAGGCTCCGCTGACGTTGAGTTTCACGGCCCGTTTGGATTTGACGGAATTGACCACCGCCTCAACCGCTTCTGGAGCGCCGGAGATGACAACCTGACCAGGATTATTATCATTTGCAAGAACGACGCCCGAAGTCTCTTGTACTTTTGTCTCTAGGGCTTCCCGGTCAAAGCCTAAGAGGGCCACCATAACGCCTGCAGATGCTTGAGACATCAATTCCGTGCGACGCTTGACCAGTTTCAATCCGGTGGCGAAGTCAAAGACACCGGCTGTATACAGCGCTACATACTCTCCCAGACTGTGGCCAGCCACCAAGTCTGGTTTATGTCCTTTCGCCATCATCAAATCAGCCAGTATGCTTTCAATTACATAAAGGCAGGGCTGAGTATAGAGGGTGTTCGAAACCTTGTCCTCCTCATTTTGGCAAATTTCGGGCACTGACCATCCCAAAATCTTTTCGGCTTGAGCAAATGTTGCCTTAGCCTCTGGCAGATCGGTTAAGTCAGAACCCATGCCGATCGCTTGAGAGCCTTGTCCAGGGAACACCCATGCAGTTTTAGTCATCGATTATCTATTTACCCCATTCAAAAATCGCGGCTCCCCAAGTTAGACCTGCGCCAAATCCAGCCACCGCAATGGTGTCTCCACCTTTGACCTTGCCCGCCCGGACCACTTCATCCAAGGCGATGGGGATGGAGGCGGCGGAGGTATTGCCATGCTGGGCCATATTACTGACTACACGGTCAGCAGGAATGTGTAAACGCTCAGCAACGGCGTCCAAAATACGTTGATTGGCTTGGTGGAGCACTAACCAGTCAATATCGTCAGTGGTGAGTTCCGCCCGGAAGAGGGTCTTTTCAATCACTTCAGGAACTCGTTTGACGGCGAACTTATAAATCTCTCGGCCATTCATGGTGATGGGCTGAAAAGTCCCCTGTTGAATCGCCACGTCATTGACTAACTTCTTCGGCTGACTTTGATAAGACAGATTGAGGCAGCTGTTCATGGAGCCATTGCTGCGCAACTCGAACCCTCTTAAGCGATCGCGATCGCTAGCCTGCATCACTACAGCGCCTGCCCCATCGCCAAACAGAACACAGGTGCGGCGATCGGTCCAGTCTGTCCAGCGGGATAGTAAATCGGCTCCAATGACCACCACATTGCGGTAAACGCCGGTTCTAATAAACTGAGCGGCGTTCACCATTGCGAATACAAACCCCGAACAGGCGGCGGTGAGATCGAAAGCGACCGCTGACGAAGCTCCCAACTCTGCTTGAACCTGACAAGCGCTGCCAAATAAA
Source organism: Leptolyngbyaceae cyanobacterium MO_188.B28 (assembly GCA_030065175.1). Lineage (GTDB taxonomy): Bacteria > Cyanobacteriota > Cyanobacteriia > Phormidesmidales > Phormidesmidaceae > JAKSDM01. The sequence continues at coordinate 4,921 of JASJDH010000155.1, forward strand.
TCATCAGGGGTTGAGGTCGCCAGAATAATCAAATCGATATCGCCGGGTTCTAGCCCCGCCAGGTCGATCGCCCCTTGAGCTGCTTCCGCGGCCAAGGTTCTGAGGCATTCTCCCTCCTCTGCAATATGCCGTTTACGAATCCCCGTGCGAGTGGCGATCCACTCATCAGAGGTGTCGACGACTTGGCTAAGGGCTTCATTATCTAACTGAGTAGTCAGCTTGGCTGAACCGCTGCCGGTGACTGAGACTCCATTTCCGAACTGCTGCAACATTTAATCTCCATCCGAAGCGGGCGCGGCTACCTTTTTGTATTGAGCCTGAATCTGATCCAGAACTCCATTATCTACGGCTTCTTTGGCCAGCCGAATAGCATTAAAAATTGAAGGCGCTTGGGAACTCCCATGACTAATCACGGCAACTCCGGCCACACCCAACAACAAGCCGCCGCCATGCTCAGCATGGTCAACCCGCTGTTTGATCCGACGTAAGTTTCTCCTCAGCAGAATGGTGCCGAGCTTCCCTCGAATACCCTGTGGAAGTTCTTCCCGCAGAATTTGCAAGGCTGCTTCCCCGACTGCCTCGGCAAACTTTAAGAGTACATTACCGACGAAACCGTCACAAACAACGACGTCGAAATCACCCGACAGGACATCTCGACCTTCAGCGTTGCCAATGAATGGAATTAAGGGATTATCCTCCAAGGCTTGGTGGGTTCGTACCGCTAGATCATTGCCTTTGCTGGGTTCTTCCCCAATATTCAGCAAGCCAACTTTAGGATGTTCGATGCCTAAAACATAGCGGGAATAGATAGTGCCCATGACCGCAAACTGTTCCAAAAACTTGGGTCGACAGTCTACGTTAGCTCCCACATCCAAAATCAGTACAGATTTACCGGCTATGACCGTAGGAAATACAGCTCCAATGGCCGGCCGATCTATCCCTTTCAAACGGCCTAAACGCAAAAGCGCCGCCGCCATCGCCGCACCAGAGTGGCCAGCAGAAACAACCGCATCGGCCTTTTTCTGCTTTACCAAATCCATCGCAACATTGATAGAGGCTTTTGGTTTCCGCCTGAGAGCTGTCAGAGGCTCTTCATGCATTTCGACGATGCCCTCTGAGGGGACAATCTCAATTTGGCGCAAGTTTTCAGGCTGGGGCACCGATGCTTCAATCTGCTGTGGGTCTCCCACCAGCAAGACCTCTACACCTAGCTCCTCCTTGGCCCTTATGGCGCCAGTTACGATTTCTGCAGGCGCGTAATCCCCGCCCATCGCGTCAATTGCGATTCGTGCCAGAGTCGATCCCATCGATATGAATCTGTAGAAACTTTAAGAAATTCTATCAGACTACTCTTCTCCTGGTTCTACAATCCGCTGAAACAGATACCCAGTTCCTCTGGCTGTTAAGATTAATTCGGGATTGCTGGGGTCGTCTTCTAACTTGGCCCGAAGGCGCGAGATATGGACATCTACGACGCGGGTATCGACGTGTCGTTCTGGCGTATATCCCCAGACTTCCTGCAAAATCTCAGAGCGGGAAAAGGGTTCTCCAGAGCGACTCACAAGGAGTTCTAACAAGCTAAACTCCATTCCAGTTAGACGGATTCGCTCATCGCCTTTGTAGACTTGACGCTTATTGGTGTCAATCCGAATGTTATTGACGGTAATCACCCCTGAGCTGGGAATACCAGAGGTGCTAGTCTTTTCAACCCGTCGAAGCACAGAACGGATACGGGCCTCTAGCTCTTTTGGCGAGAAAGGCTTGACGACATAGTCATCAGCGCCTAACTCCAAACCGGTAATTCGGTCAGCGACATCTCCCAATGCCGTTAGCATGATGATAGGAATGTCAGATTCTTTACGCAATTCCTGGCAGACGCCATAGCCATCTAGTTTAGGCATCATGACATCTAGCACAACTAAATCGGGAGCCGCATTGCGGAAGGTATCTAACGCCTCTTCCCCATCGGCGGCAGTCACGACGTCGTAGCCAATCATGGAGAGTCGAGTTTCTAAAATGCGACGGATACTCGCCTCATCATCAACAACCAGTATTTTTTCTTTAATACTTTCCAACGCTCTCTACACTCCTAAAAAACACCAGGGTCTTAATAGATCGAATTATTGAATAATTAACTTTTAGTACCTCAATATTAAGATAGTAAGCTATCGTATTGCTTTTGATCAGGTTGCAATCCCCATCATAAATGGTTTTCACGGTTTCTTAAGGTTTTATTCAAGGCAAATAATTTCTTAAATAAATTCAGATCTTCTTTACTTTTGTACATATTAAAGTCCGGCTTGATGATCGAGTTGTGACTGCATGGGATTGCGAATCCGTACAAGAGTGTAGCGCTACTATCTTCAAAATGCTTAATGATTTTTGGGGATGTAAACTCCCGCTGATCCAGCAAAACATGGCCATATATCTGAATAACTGAAGGTCCCCTTGGAGGTTCTTTTCTCGGGAATTGAATTATTTGTTTTGACAGGCTAAATCTTTATGACTGTTGTTTGGCTAAACCTTAAATAGGGCGGCGATCAAACTGCTATTTGATTGACGTGTGTCGCTGAAAGGGGGATTTTCCGGTTTAAGCTGATAGATTTTTATGCTTCAGAAATCGAGCGAGAGATTAGTGAATCATGCCAAAGTCACGCTCTGTTTATGTCTGTAATCAATGTGGCGCTGAGTCTTCTCAGCACTTTGGCAAATGCCCGGTTTGCGGCAGCTGGAATTCCCTGGTGGAACAATTGATTGCCCCCTCGAGCAGCCCTGCAGTTCGAACAACCACATTGGGCCGATCTCGCGCCTCAGAACCGAATCAAAAAAGCAGTGAACCCGCAAAGGCCCGGTTATCAAGAACCCTGAATCAAATTGAAGATCATCCCCAGGTTCGTCTTCCGTCTGGCTATTGGGAACTGGATCGGGTCTTGGGGGGCGGGATTGTTCCCGGGTCTTTGGTATTAGTCGGAGGCGATCCTGGGATTGGCAAATCAACTCTGCTGCTTCAGGTTGCAAATAAGCTGGCTCAGACCGCTCCTGTTCTCTACGTTTGTGCAGAAGAGTCTGGACAGCAAGTGAAGTTGCGTTCTCAACGATTAGGCATTGGGAGGGAGCTGGAGGGGCAGGGGGAGATGGAGGAGATGGGGGAGATGGGGGAGATGGGGAAACGGGAGAATTCTGAGGCTTCAAGCGCCAACCTTTATCTGCTGCCTGAAATTGATTTGGAGACGATTTTGATGGAGTTGGAGGCGCTGCGGCCTAGTGTAGCGGTGATTGACAGTATCCAGGCGCTTTATTATGGAGCGTTGACGTCGGCGCCGGGCTCGGTTTCTCAGGTGCGGGAGTGTACGTCGGCTTTGATGCAGACGGCGAAGCGGGAAAATATTTCACTCTTTATTGTGGGGCATGTGACAAAGGAGGGGGCGATCGCGGGCCCGAAGGTGCTAGAACATCTCGTTGACACCGTTCTCTACTTTGAGGGCGATCGCTTTGCCAGCCATCGGTTGCTGCGGACGGTTAAAAATCGCTTTGGCGCCACCCAGGAACTGGGGGTGTTTGAGATGGTGGATCGGGGATTGGAGGAAGTTCGAAACCCCTCTGAGCTGTTCTTGGGCAATCGGCAAGAGGCGGCCCCGGGGATTGCCACCATCGTCGCCTGTGAGGGCACCCGTCCCCTGGTGGTGGAGCTGCAGTCCCTGGTCAGCCCCACCAGCTATAGCTCCCCCCGCCGGTCCACAACCGGGATTGAGTACAATCGGCTGCTGCAAATTTTAGCGGTGTTGGAGAAACGCGTGGGTATTCCCCTGTCTAAGCTAGACGCCTATGTTGCGTCCTCCGGCGGGTTGAATGTGGCGGAGCCTGCAGCAGATTTGGGCATTGCCATCGCCGTCACCGCCAGTTTCCGCGATCGAGTCGTCGATCCATTTACTGTTTTAGTGGGAGAAGTCGGCCTAGGCGGACAAGTCCGCCCAGTCTCCCAAATGGAACTGCGCCTCAAGGAGGCCGCCAAGCTCGGGTTTAAGCGAGCCATTGTGCCTAAAGGCCAAGCTCCCTCAGACAGCGTCTTGGAAATCACTCCTGTCAGCCGAGTTGTGGACGCGATTACAGCTGCTCTGGCGACGTAAGTCGCTCTGTCTCAAAGGAAGACCGCTAGGGTATGGATAAGTGATGTACCGCTGAAGGGGCAAAGCATTTGACTGTAAGTCTGTAGGCGTTTCTGTGAATTTTGCTCCAAATGCTTCGCCCCTACCGATCCACGACAGGACTGTCCAAGCACTATCCGACTCGTTGGCCATGTCGCAGTATCTAACTGGAAATGCCTTTGCTACTGATAGCTTTTGGACAATCTCCAGAATCGTTACTCATCTTCCCCATCCTCTTTATCTTTCCATCTTCCTCTGCCACCTCATCCCTGCCTTGATAGGCGCGTGGGCATTGTCCACCCTAAGGCTAGCGAGAATTTAACACTCTTAGAAGAACTCCCTCAATTCTCAGCCTCAGCCTTTAACCTCTCCGCCGCCGCTGCAAGCGCTTGCCTCACCTGATCAAAACCCGTGCCGCCCACGCTATTCCGAGCGGCGACTACCTGGCGGGGCGCGATCGCATCATAAATATCCGACTCAAAGGCGGGATGCAGCGATCTCCATTCTTCTAGCGTCAGGTCTTTAAGCAGTTTGTTGGCGGACAGAGAGGTTTTCACCACTTTCCCCACCAGATTGTACGCTTCTCGGAAGGGAACCCCCTTGGCGGCTAAGTAGTCAGCGACGTCGGTGGCGTTAGAAAAGTCCGACGCGACGGCGTCTGCCAGGCGAGTTGGGCGGAATTCCAGACCTTCCTCCAGCAAAATGGTCATGGCCTGAAGGCAGGCGCGCACCGTATTGACGGTATCAAACAGGGCTTCTTTGTCCTCCTGAAAGTCTTTGTTATAGGCCAGGGGGAGCCCCTTGACCATCACTAGCAGGCTTTGGAGATGGCCAAATACTCGGCCGGTTTTACCCCTGACTAATTCGGGGACATCTGGGTTTTTCTTCTGGGGCATAATGCTCGAACCGGTGGCGCACCGATCCGTCAGGGTAATGAAGCTGAATTCTTCCGACGCCCACAGGATGATTTCTTCCGACAGGCGGGAGAGATGCACCAGAATCAAACTAGCGGCGCAGGCAAATTCGATGGCGAAGTCGCGATCGCTAACGCCGTCTAAGCTATTGGCGTAAGCGGACTCAAACCCTAAGAGTTCCGCCGTATAGTGGCGATCAATTGGAAAGGGGGTGCCTGCTAAAGCTCCGCATCCCAATGGAGAAATGTTGACCCGGTGTAATAGATCCGCCAATCGAGCACTATCGCGCTGGATCATGTCGACATAGGCCAAAAGGTGATGCGCCAGGCTAAGAGGTTGAGCCCGCTGTAAATGGGTATAGCCGGGAATCAAGGTTTCAACATTGGCCTGAGCTAACGACAGCAGCGCCTGCTGAAATTGGCGGAGTTGGGTTTGAATGTGATGAATTTGATCCCGCAGATATAGACGGGTGTCTGCGCCCACCTGGTCGTTGCGAGAGCGGGCGGTGTGCAGTTTCTTCGCTACATCTCCCAAAAGCTGCGTCAGTCGGTGTTCTACGGCAAAGTGAACATCTTCCTCCTCAACACCGGGATTAAACTCCCCGCGACGATATTCCTGCCGGATCATTTCTAGACCCTGGACCAACTGCTCGCCTTCTTCGGGGGAGATGATGCCGGTCTTAGCCAACATTTTGGCATGGGCCTGGGACCCTGTCAGATCGTATTCGATTAACTCGATATCAAAGCCAATACTGGCGTTGAATTGTGCGATCGCTGGGTGGAGAGCGGTTTCAAACCGTTGACTCCAAGTTTGGGAAGAAGGCGATGGATTCAATGCTGACGATTCTCCTATGGACGTATCTAATCGACGGAATGGCTTGCTCAGTCGGCGCCTATTTCGTGCAGCCTCAAATCGAATTGGGATAAGAATTCAGCGCGATGCTTTATTAATAACGGGAAATTAGGCTCAAAGGCATCCTTTAGACGCTGCAGGCAAATTTAGTAGTGTAATTATTTAGTAGTGGAAATATCTTTGACACTACTAAATAATTCACCGACGCCCTCTTTTTTAAGCGGGATTTAGGCGGATTAAGGGCGGATAATTGAAGTCAGAGAACTCTGGGGCGAAAGTTCAAATAGATTATTAACAAAAGGCTCTGTTAAACGATTTTCCAGAGTCTAATTCCAATCACTTTGCGGACCGCTCATCCGTAAGTCGTTATTCCGCGAATTAGATATCCCAGCACAATGCCGATCAGCAGAGCCCAGACTTGTCCAGACTCCACAAATTTAGACCACCCATTGCCTAAATCTCCCAGGATATCTTGGTCGAAATATTGAGCGATGATCATCGACTCAATCTGCTTGTGATTTGATGCAGGCGCCCAAGCGGTAACGGAGTCTATAGAGATGGGGGTAGTATTCTCACCCATTTCAGATGCAGAGGAGACTGTTTCGAGGGAGATCAAGGACGAGACGGGGTAGATGGAGACTGTCGAAAGGTCAATGCTATTCATGTTTGACCAAATACCTCTTTCTGCAAAGCCTACAACCCAAAACTATACACCAGAGACTATGGGTGAAAATGCCGCACTCCAACTATTCAAACAAGTAGAGTTGAACTTCTGGTTTAACTCGCATCACGATCAGAGTCATGTCATCTTCATTTTGCCGATCGGCTCCAATAAACTTTTGTAACAAATTAAATAGATATTCCAGAATGGCGTCGGCGCTTTCGCAGTTGCGACATGCCCATTGAAATGCTCGAATTAGATTTTCTTCGTCAAAGCGATCGCCGCTTTGATTCGCTGCATCCGTAAACCCATCAGTGTAATAAAGCACCGTATCCCCGGGTTGTAAATGGACTTTGTCTTCGTTATAGCGAGTATCCATATCCAAACCCAGCAGCATCCCATCCGTATCCAGCCGCTTTACGGCGTTAGCGGCGGCTTGCCAGAGCAAAGGCGGATTATGGGCGGCATTGCCGTAAGAAAGAATTCGGCTTTTAGGGTCATACTCTGAGTAAAACAGAGTTACAAACCGATTGGAATTCTCCAAATCATTGTGCATGACGGAGTTTAGATGTTGCAGAATTCTTGCAGGAGAATGGCTGTTCAGCACCTCCGCCCTGAGCATTCCCCTGAGCATGGTCATAATTAGACCTGCAGGCACCCCCTTGCCCATGACGTCGCCAATGGAGAAACTCCAGGGGTTTGAAATGGCGTGTTTAGAATTTGAGTGGCGTAATTGTTCGTAGGTGGTGGGAATAAAATCATAATAATCGCCGCCAACCTTATTTGCTGTTTTGCAGCGCGCCGCCAAATCTATCCCCTCAATCGTGGGACATTGTCTCGGCAGAAGCTGTAGTTGAATTTCAGCTCCAATTTCTAATTCCCGGTCCAGCCGCTCTTTTTTGCGCAGGGCGACGGTTAATTCATCATTTTCAATGGCGACAGCTGTCTGATCGGCCACTAGCCGAACCAGCTTCTGCCGAGTTTCCGTCCAGGCATAGTCGGGATCTCGACTAAACACATACAGCCGCCCCCGCTCTACATTTTTAACGATGATGGCTGTGCCGAATATCTGAAAATCTGGGCCTAAATAGCGATTGACCTGACGATCCAGCGCCAACATAGCGTTGCGAGCTACGGTCACTGCACCCCCGGATGCGGCGACGAAGGATGCGGTGATTTGGCGGGTCGCTGCTTCCAAGGCGCGACGAACATCCTGACAGTGGTGGCTTCCCTGGCAGTGGATACGCTCTAATCGAACTTGACCATTCGGTTTGAAGAGAACTAAGGCCCCCCCAGACGCATCGGTGACTCGACTGGCGATCAGAGGAATGAGTTCTAAAAATTGATTGAGATTATTCAGGCTTCGCAGGGCGAATCCCAGGGAACTCAAGAGGTCCTGAATCTTATATTGCTCTCGCTGAAGACGCGCCACTAGCTCTTTGAGAGCAAACACAGGCGTTGTCTCTTGCAAAGAGCTGCTGCTTGAGGGGTCAAATGATGGCGTGGGCCTAGGAGGCATGGGGGTCACAGTTGGGAACGAGGTCCAGAATAAAGCAAGTTAGAGTCAGTGAGTTATAACCAACAATTAAGCAAAGGGACAATAACTCAACAATTGTTTAAGAAGTAATCGGGGTAGATTGTGGATTGGCGAACCAACCGGACACCCTTAAAACCAAGACTAAACAAGACTGAAGTTGAGTAATCCCAAGCCTAAAGGAATGATCAAAGATCTTAAATCCGAGGATTTGACCAAAATTTAGGCGAGGTCGGTAGGAGAAATAAGATACCCGTTTCAAGCGTTAACATCCGGAAGGATAGACGACTGATTCGGCAAATTATTAAACCGCCTGTTCTTAAGGTTTCAGTCAATGGCGCGATCGCTTGCGGTCAATTCTAGCGGATGAAAGGCCTGTCGTTGAGATCAACTTCTTCAAGAATTGCATGGCCAAACGCTAAGGCGACGGCTAGATCACTGGTTTGCTGCGGATAGAGCAGGTGAGGACGGCTAATGATCGCTAACTGAATTCCCAACTTGGCCGCCAGTTTACGTTTAATATCCTCACCGCCCGCTTGTCCCGACGCCTTCGTCACAACTAAAGAAATATTCCATTGTCTCCACAACGCTTCCTCCATGTCCGCGGAAATGGGTGGGCGCAGCGCAATTAATCGATCGGGGGTAAACCCCGCCGCCAAAGCAGCCTCCAACGCCGCCATTGAAGGCAAAATACGAGCAAACAACGCCGCTCGATTTTGCCAGGGCTGAAATTGCCCTAAGGTCCGGTATCCCACCGTCAGCAACACCCGCTCTCCGGCCAGATAATCGCCCGCTAAAAGTGCGTCGAAGCTGTCCAATATGAGAGGGGTAGGGATCTTCGATTTTAGATTTTGGATTTTGGATTTTGAATTCTGAGACTTTGGATTTTGGATTTTGGATTTTGGATTTTGGCCTACTCCCCCATCTCCCCCATCTCGTCCTGCCCGTCTGTCCCTAGACGCAACATGTTGCGTCTCTACTACATTTTCTCCTCCATCCTCCCCTGCCTCCCCATCTCCCCCTGCCTCCCCTGCCTCCCCATCTCCCCCATCCACCCATCCCGGCCGCTCATATCTCAAATAAGCAATTCCCAAACGCTGGGCCGTCGCGATCGCCAATTGAGACACCGTGACGGCGAAGGGATGAGACGCATCCAAGATGGCCCCGATAGTTTCCTGCTGTATAAAGGCGACTATCGTATTGGGAGTGACAGCGCCCACCCAGATACGGAGATTATCGGCTTGGGGATATAAAGATTTTGCAGAGGCAGTTGTGACAGTTATGGTGCATGGGAGGGTAGTTTGAGCAATCTCAGCAGCTAATTGAGCACTTTCCTGAGTTCCCCCAATCAACCAAAGTCTTTGCTGCATCAGTTCAGCACAATTCTCCTCCGCCCAATCTCATCCACCCATCCACCCATCCACCCATCCACTGTCTTCTAACCGGCCCCTTTAAATCTGCTCCAATCCCTGACCCTACTCCTTCCTACCATTTCACCTTAAACAGATGAAACACTTCTCCTGAATACTTTCCAGTGACCTTGCCGCCAGATTGTCGGATCAATTGTTTCCAACGCTCCATCGATTCCAGTATGACCTCGGCGCCCAAGTAGGTTTCTAAAATAGCCCAGTTCTCGGCTAAAGGTTTGTCTATGTCAAGCACGTCAAAGACAAACACGCCGGTAGGTTTCAAGACTTTCTTGACGGCGGTTATCACCGTTTGCCAATAGGTGATAGGAAAGTAACAGCTAAAGCCGGTGGCGATCACTAAGTCAAACTGATTGGCGTCGTAATCTAGTTTGTGGGCTGGTTCCAGTTTGACCCCCTTGAACAGTTTCGAATTTAGCTGAGGTCCGCGCGAGGTGAGACTTTGTTGGGCGACCGTGCTGATTTCCTGGCCGTAAAATAAGGCGCCCCAGTCTCGCCACGGGTAGATTAGAAAACTCACGCCGCATCCTAAATCCAAACAAGTCTGACGCTTTCGAGGCTGAGCAATTTCCCAAAACGGGGAAGAGAGTTTGGCGGATAAAGCGCCAGAGGCCCACTCTCGAAAAATGGGCATACCCTCTACTTCAGGGGGCAAGTTAAAGGACTCGCCCCGATATTCTCGGTTGAATCGATTGGCGATC
>JASJDH010000156.1 GCA_030065175.1 Leptolyngbyaceae cyanobacterium MO_188.B28
CCGTCGATGTCAACGGGGGGAGCCGCGATGAAGGCGATGATAAAGCAAGTGGTGGCGGCTAAGAGAGTGGGGATCATCAGAACGCCGAACCAGCCAACATAGAGGCGGTTATCGGTGCTGGTGATCCACTGGCAAAACCGTTCCCACAGAGAAGCGCTTTCGCGCTGCTGTAGAGTTGTGGTCATGATAAATAAATTGCGTTGTGGACTATATATCAAGGTGAAGACGCGTTACGCTTCTTCACGCATGAGTAGAGTATCACTATTGCTTAAATCAAAGAAAACCATCTTTATGCTTTGTGTTTTTTCTTCATTAATCTTAATTATTGCCTGGAGAATTTTCCTCTTTGGTTTCTGTGAGCTTACCTTCCCTAGATTCATGGTGCGATTAAACGGACGGAATGTAGGTCCCTGATGACTGCGGTTTATCGAAACAATGCACTGCTTTTCAGTTCATTGTGAGAGGGAGTATTTTGAGAGGAAAAGTGAGTTCAGCTTGCTAGCTTAAACGCTTCAACAAATAGTGAGTATGTCAGACCAATCTTGAACGCATTCAAAGTTTCTAGCAGGAGGGGCCGTTGAGAATTGGGTTCTGCATTAGACAGGTCAGGGCGTTGACGTTGTCCGCCGTAAACCAACCAGCTCGCCAGTTCGACAAATAGCAAAACAATTGCCGATAGCACCACATCTAAATCGGCAGTTTGCCCAGTTATCGATGAAAGAACAATGGCGAAAAAGTAGCCGAACAAAAGGCTGATAATGACCAGAGATAACCGCCGCCAGGGATTAAAGACCCATCGAGTAAATCGTTTAGTAGTGCTGCTTATCAGGGTATTAAGACGAGTTCTTTGCATGGCTTATTCCTGCTGCATTTCAGCATAGGCCTGATAGACGCTATTCACGTTGTACCAGTTGAGGAATATTCGGGTGATTTCTTGGGCGAGTTGGGGTTTACCCTGCCGGATTAACCATTCTAACAGCGGCGATAATGTCCGTTCATTGAGGAGGCCTCCCAGGGAAAGTACGCCCCATAGGATGCGATGCAGCCAGGTCATTTGAATCATCATCCGGACATCTAAGGTGGGGTGTTTCTTGTAGAAAACCACCCCCATCCGAGCCCGCTGGATTTCTTTATCGATTAGGTCGGGCATTTGATCGAGAGAAAACGGGGCATGCCAGTGATAGCCTACTGCTTCAGGACACTTGACTAACTTAATCCCCATTTGCTTAAGCCGCACGCCCATTTCCAGATCTTCCCAGCCGTATTGGTTGAATTGGGTGTCGAAGAGTCCGGCGTCGATCAGCCACTTGCGCGCGATCGCAACATTATTCGTTTCAAAGTAAGCCGCTGAAAAATCGGTCAGCTTATAGGGCTCTGATGTAGGATCTTCGAAGTTACAGGTGTCAATCACCCGGCCGTAGGTAAAGACGCGATCGCCCTCGGCCTGTTTTTGGCGCTCCTCCAACCCCTCGGAATGGGCTTCCAGAAAACGCTCCGTCACCATCAAGTCACTATCGACAAAGACGATGATATCGCCCTTGGCCGATTCCACCCCTAAATTGCGAGCGGCGGCAATCCCTGCATGGGCTTGCTGAACTAGCCGCACATGGGGAAACGTCGCCGGGTTGGATTGCAGCCAGGCCACAGTCCCATCTGTAGACCCATCATCAACCACTACAATTTCATAGCCAGTCACCGGGCTCTTATCCGAAAATTGCTGATTCTCCAGCGCCTGCAGGCATTTTTCTAAAACTAGCTGGCGGTTATAGGTGGGAGTAACAACGCTAAGAAACACAACTTTCCTCAAGGCGGCATCCTGATTGTACAGAAGTGAGGATATTGGAGGACAGGGGACAAGAGGGAAACAGAGGACTCATAGGAAACATTGGGAGTTTGCACAAGGAAAAAAAGCCTCTCCAAAATTAAAGAAACTCCTTCATACGTTCGTTCTATTGGAATAGAAACTGAATTTGGACAGCAGTCAAACTGACTCCAAGAAAAGCGCCAACGATGACCTGGCCGATAGTATGTCGCTTGAGGATGACGCGAGAACTGCCGACCAATGGGATAAGTAGGTAGAGCGGGGCGATGACATAACCAAGGTGATAGGAAAAGACGACTAATGGTGTCGCCATTGCAGTGGTGTGGACACTAACCTTCCACCAGCAGGAAATTATGGCCAGAATTAGGGAATTAGCTGCATAGCAAAACATCAACCCTTGCACCAGATTCGGTGCTTGAACGACCCTTAATGCGAGGAATCCAAGCACATAAATTGTGGCGCATATGGCAAGGGGGCCTGGACGTTGTTCTCTAGGCGCAGTATCTACCGTCTCAATAGCGCCCTTATGGATGAGAAAGCGGGCGTAAGCAGCAATGAACCCAAGTGCAAATATTAGAGCAATGCTAGTAAACTCAACTTTTTCTACTAGACCCAAGTTTTTATCAGTTGCAGTGAGCAAGACAAAGGCGACTATTGGATTGATCAGCGGATGCAAAATGTCTGAAACGAATTTCGCGCTAGTTGAACCCATATATTTTCTGGGTAGGGACAATCAAGAAAGAGTTATGACTAACCATAATATGAATATGAATTCATATTCAGCCCGGTAGCCTATGTCGAATCCAGGGTCTATCTTTATTTCCTATCGTCGGAGCGACAGCATTGGAGATACTGGACGCATCTACGATTATCTTGAGGGTCACTTTGGTAGAGATCGTGTGTTTAAGGACGTAGACTCAATCCCCTTAGGCGTTACCTATCGAGAGTATTTGGAGCAGGAAGTCGGGCGCTGCCAAGTGCTGGTGGCGGTGATTGGTCCTACGTGGTTGACCGTAAGCGGCGAAGACGGCCATCGAAGGCTCGACAGTCCTACTGATTTTGTCCGCCTAGAAATTGAATCTGCATTGAAACTGAGGATTCCAGTTATTCCGTTGTTAGTCAATGGAGCCACAATGCCTAGCTCAGTTGAGCTTCCGGAGGCTTTAAGGACTTTACCTGACTGGCAAGCAAGCGTTATCCGACATGACCCTGATTTTCGTCGAGATGTAAACAAGCTAATACAGGGTATTGAGTCGTTAGTAGGTCAGATTCAGAGTCATCAAGCGACGCATGTTCATTCTGCAAGTAATTCCCGATTTTCAGAGTCTTCCCAACGCAATGGAACAAAAACTCGTAAGGAGATTCCTTGGATTTACTTAGCAGCCATCTTTGGGCTCTATGGATTACAAGGCTATTGCATTAATGGGGCTGGAGCTTGGGCTTGGGCTTGGACAGAGGCGAGTAACGCTGGTGGTGCTGCATCTGTGGCTTTGGTTTGGGCTGAAGCTATGGCTATGACTGTGTCTTTATTTGGGGCTGGGGTTGTGGCTGTGGCTGTGGCTTGGATAGGAGCTAGGGCTGGAGTTGTGTTTATAGTGTTGGCTCTAACTTGGATTGTGGCTGGGACGGGAGCTGTGGCTGTGACTGTGGCTAGGGCTGGGGCTGGGGTTTGGACTATGGCTAAGACAATGATTGGGATTGGGGTCGCAGCTGGGTTTGTGACTTGGCTGGGGGCTGGTGTTGTGGCTGTAGCTTTGGCGATGACTTGGGTTGTGACGGGAAGAAAACTCAAAGGGCGCTTTAGCTCTGCCCAGGTGTTTTGGATCTTAGGGGTCACCGCTATTGCAGGGCTAGGCGTTGGAACGCTGAAAGGGTGGTGAATATGACGCAACCGATGCTTCAACTCGATTTTTGCTCAGATTCAGACAGGATTTGAGGGGGAATTAACGGCATAATAAAGAGTTTGTTTCTATTGTTGTGCAGGTCAACTACCCATGGGTCGTGCAGAGAGAGTCGTATTAGCCTATTCCGGCGGAGTGGATACCTCCGTTTGTATTCCTTATCTAAAAAATGAGTGGGGCGTGAAAGAAGTCATCACCTTGGCGGCGGATTTAGGCCAGGGGGATGAGTTGGAGCCAATTCGGCAGAAGGCTTTGGATTCCGGGGCTAAGGAGTCGCTGGTGATTGACGCGACTGAGGCGTTTATTCAGGACTATGCCTTTCCTGCAATTCAGGCGAATGCGTTATATGAAAATCGTTATCCCCTCACGACTTCTTTGGCTCGGCCTTTGATCGCCAAGCTGTTGGTGGAGGCGGCGAAGAAGTATGGGGCTGACGCGGTTGCCCATGGTTGTACGGGCAAGGGGAATGACCAGGTTCGGTTTGATGTGTCGATCGCGGCCCTTAATCCGGAGCTGAAGGTGTTGACTCCAGCTCGGGAATGGGGCATGAGCCGGGAAGAGACGATTGCCTATGGAGAGCGGTTTGGGATTCCGTCTCCGGTGAAGAAATCGTCGCCCTACAGTATTGACCGAAATCTGCTGGGGCGCAGTATTGAGGCGGGGCCTTTGGAGGATCCTTGGAATGAGCCTTTGGAGGAAGTGTATGCGATGACGACTGCGATCGCAGACACCCCAGATCAACCCGAGTATGTGGAAATTGGTTTCAATGGCGGAATACCCACCCATCTCAATGGGATGGAGCTGCCAGCGATTAAATTGGTGAGTCAACTGAACGCGATTGTGGGATCCCACGGTTTCGGTCGAATTGACATGATTGAGAATCGGCTGGTAGGCATTAAGTCTCGAGAGATTTATGAAGCCCCGGCTCTACTGTTGCTGATTCACGCTCACCGAGATTTGGAGAGCTTGACCTTGACGGCTGATGTAACCCATTACAAACGGGGGATTGAAGAAACCTATAGCCAAATGGTGTACAACGGCCTTTGGTATAGCCCCTTGAAAGCCGCCCTGGACGCCTTTGTTCAGCAAACTCAAGCGCGAGTGAATGGAACCATTCGGGTGAAACTGTTCAAAGGAACCGCCGCCATCGTTGGCCGTAAATCTGAGACCTCGCTTTACACCGATGACCTGGCTACGTATGGGGCGAATGATACGTTTGATCACAAGGCCGCGGAAGGCTTCATTTATGTTTGGGGCCTGCCTACCCGGGTTTGGTCGGAGAAAATGCGACAAGGCTAATTGAAAGTCATGGTTTCTTAGAGCCGTAGCGTTTCGTAGAGACGTAGCATTGCTACGTCTCTACGAAATTCACAACAACATGCCTGCAATGCAGGCTGTCATGAAGCAGGCCAGACTCCCCGCGATCATCGCCCGAACGCCGAGGCGAGCCAGGTCATGCTGGCGCTCAGGAGCGATGGCCCCGATCCCGCCAATTTGGATGCCGATAGAGCCGATATTGGAAAAGCCGCATAAGGCGTAGGTGGCGATCAGAATCGCTCGTTGAGAAATCGTCCCAGGTGTTCCAGCGGCATTCGCGCCGCCAGATGTAGTGCTTGCCTCCGCCATCATCTGCTGTAAATCGAGATAGGCGATAAATTCATTCAGAATCGTTTTCTTGCCGAGGAGAACGCCGACCTGGGCGCAATCAGCCCAAGGAACCCCCATTAGCCAGGCGACTGGGGCCAGCAAATAGGAAAAGATCAGTTCTAAGGATAAGCTGGGCAACCCTATCAAACTACCGAGCCAGCCGATGAGGGCATTCACAGCCGCTAATAGCGCGAGAAAGGCAATCAGCATAGCGCCAATATTGAGCGCCAGCTTTAAACCGTCTAGCGCACCCACCGTGATGGCGTCAATGACATTCACCGAGGTCCGTTTGACCTCAATCTTGACCGTTCCCGCCGTGGGGGAGTCTTCTGTCTCAGGATAGAGCAGCTTAGAGAGCGCTAAGCCCGCTGGGGCTGACATGACTGAAGCCGCGATCAGGTGCTCTGCTGGAATCCCAAAGGAGACGTAAGCTGCTAAAACGCCCCCTGCAACTGTGGCGAATCCCCCTGTCATGACTGCATGCAGTTCTGACAAGGTCATGGAAGAGACGAACGGCTTAATGACTAATGGCGCTTCGGTTTGCCCGACAAAGATATTGGCTGCAGAGGATAGGGATTCGGTGGCTGAAGTCCCCATTGTTTGCATCATCAACCTGGCTAACGATTGTACAAGGCGCTGTAAGAGACCGTAGTGATAAAGAATACTGATAAAAGCCGAAAAGAAAATGACTGTGGGTAGAACCTTGAAGGCAATGAAGAAATCTTTGAAGTTTTCCCCGAAGACGAAGGAGGCGCCCGCATCGGAGAAATCCAGGAAACGATTGACCAGGTTTCCCAAAAATCGAAACATTGCGAATCCGATGGGGGTTCTCAAAATAAACAACGCCAGAATTAGCTGTAGGGCGATGCCCCAGAGAACCGGCCGCCAACGCACGGCTCGACGATTGCTTGAGAAGGTGTAGGCAATGCCAATAAATACAGCTAGCCCAAATAACGAAATGAGACGCTCCATGGATCTGAATTGATAGGGTGGTCATGGCGGGAATAGTCATTCCCGCCAGTGCAACCACTCCATTGTCAGGGATGATGGGCTGTTGGACAGTAGTGAATCAATTGCCTAAATTAGACTTCTCTCTGTGTGGAGAATTAAAAAGCCTGAAAAGTGGCGTAATCAGGCTAATATCTTTCTGTCTATTGGGTTCCAATCAATGATTTGCGCTTGCGCTGACGCCCTGCAATGTTTCGAATCAGCTTAAGGCCAAGATCTTGGGGAGACACTTGATTTGATAAAGTTGGTTTGAGCATCGCGAGGAGATTTAGTCCTTTAACCAAGCGGGCTATAGACGCCTTCTTCTGTGAGGAGTTGATTGCATAGTTGAACGCATTCATTACAGATGCAGTTCGTTGGACCGGCAATCATCTTTCTCACCTGCTCACTTCGCTTCTGGCAGAATGAACACCGCATCACCGGAATGGCTGCTTCAAAATCACTGGCTTCTATTTCTACTTCCCCAATCCAAGTTTTCACCCATTCTCGATAAAGGCGTTCGGATTCTGCTGATGAGGTTTCTCCGCCTAAGGTTTCTTCCTCATCGGGGTAGGTAAAGCGCGATCGCTCAACTTTCTCAACCCGCCCTGTCTGACGCTGGGGATCCAGGTCTAGGGTCCAACCCCTAGGGTGACCGTTTACATAGAATCCCACATGGGCTAAGCTGCCGTCAGCGTGGAACTCTACATAACGACCTTCCTTTCTTTTGGATTGAAATCCGCCTGGAAGCAGTGCGCCATCAATAGTCATTCGAAATCTCCTAAAGTCGTCGAACTGGTAGCACCCTGCCGAGCCCCGGTTGACTGTCGGCTGATTCCTCTTGACTCCTATTTGATTAAATCTGATTCTGCTATTTGCCTAAATCTGATTCCGCCAAAAATGAGAAGTGAGTATTATAGGGTTCACAACTTCTTTTTGGCAAGCATTCCATGATTAGCGTAAAGAATTTCTTAAAAGAAAATTCGTATTAACCCCAAAATTTACAAGATACTTAGGAGGCCAAGATGGAGAATGGCTTCTACGGCTTAACCTCTGGAAAGGTAAAGTTTAAGCGGCGTATATCTGAATCAGGTTCTGTTCACATAAATGGAAGATATGCCGAAGTAGCCCAAGAACCCGCTCAAGATCGCCAATAGAGTAAGGAGGTGTTTCATACACGTCTCCCTTACTGGCTAGCATATAGAAGCGCCAGGTTTCTCCATTAGTGACAATCCCAAAAATATCGATAACATGATCCAGCTGTTGGTTATTCCACCAACAAGCTTGCATTTCCACAAGACATTGCGCCAGACCTTGCTCAAAGTCATCTTTCTTTGCTTCCACAATACAAAGAAGGGGCGCTTCCAAGTATTCTTTATTCTCTGCAATTAAATAATCGACGTTGCCGTTGAGTTCGTCGCTTTTGAGCGCTGCGCCTTTCCAAATTTTGAGTCGATGGGTATCCTCAAGGGCTTCTTCGCAGATAGCATCAATCAGTAATTTTTTGGATTCTTCATAGCTACGTAGGTCAAAAAAGCGCCTTAGTCTAGTGAGTCGTTGCTGAAAAAACTCGCTGGGTTTTATGGATTGGACTTCAAGCTCCCAATTCAGCATGTGCTTTACGCCTAGTTGCTTGAAGGCTTGGGTCAAATCGAAGCTGGCAAAATTTTTGGATTTTCCCTGACTTGATTTATTCGATTTCTCTCGAGGCTCACCCATTCGTTTTACCTCCCCGATTAAAGCGGACTTTTGAACATCGTTTTTTTAACTTTGATTTATTGACTAGCCTAATTATCCTCACTAATTTTAGTTTGGCTTTGATGGTCCTGTAGCGAGCTTTGGCAAGGTTAGAGTTTGGTTTAGCCGGAAATGGCCGCCAGAATATTCATAATCGTCTGAAGTTGATCGATGTAATAGTCTTGCTGACTGAATATCCACAGAGGAAAACAGGGTGCGATCGCTTTTTATTTTCAACCCAAAGGTCTTATTTAATTTCTCAAGGGTGAAATCTTTGCAAGACATTGCGATCCTTCTTCACAAGAAAACGGGTATCAGCTGCTTATTATTTCCCGAACAGTGTCTGTCTATTTCGAGTTGAGTCTCTTTCCATATGGATTCACACATAATCGTCATCGGGGATTTTCAGCCAAATATCCTCTCTATTTCTATTCTCGCTCAAGTTGAATATCCTCTTGTAAATTGGCTTATCCAGTGTCGGGACTAGGTGGCGGCCAACTCCATAAAACTGGCCAAACTTAATAGATACTCTCGACTCAGTCAGTCAACGTCATCCCAACCGTGGTAAAAAACTAGCTGGAGCGTAGTGGGGATTTTCTGTGAAATTTGCGTTTATTATTGACCCCATTGAAAAGTTGGATCCTGGCCACGATACGACAGTGGCGCTGATGGAAGCGGTCCAGATCATGGGGTATGAAGTTTGGATCACGGAAGCTAGGCGCCTCAGTGTATTTGAGGGGAAGGCTTGGGCTTTGCTGCAACCCGTTAAGCTAACGCCTGTGGAGTTAGGCGATAACCGTTGGATTGCTGTCCCCAACTGGTACACATTAGGGGACGCCGTGCTGACGCCTCTAGAAGAGATGGATGTTGTCTTCATGCGCACCGATCCGCCGGTAACCATACCCTACCTGTACGCTACCTACATTCTGGATTACATCGATCCAACCAAAACTCGAGTGATTAATTCGCCGAAGGGCCTGCGGGAAGCGAATGAGAAGATGTATGCGCTGCAGTTTACAGAAGCGATTCCGGAAACATTCGTCAGCCAAGATAAGCAGGTCATTCGAGAGGTGGTGGAACGGTGGGGGGCGGCTGTGCTCAAACCCATCGGCGGTAAAGCTGGAGAAGGGGTGCTCTTTCTAGAAGCGGGCGATCGCAACTTTAACTCCATGGTTGAAATCAGCACCCTACAAGGCCAGATGCCGGTAATGGTGCAAATTTACTTGCCTGCGGCTAAGGATGGGGATAAGCGGGTAATTTTGCTGAATGGAGAACCGATTGGCGCGGTGAATCGGCTCCCAACCGGGAAGGAATTTCGCAGCAATATGGCTGTTGGCGGTCAAGGGGTGAAGTCTGAGGTCACCGAGCGCGATCGCCAAATCTGTAGCCAACTTGCCCCCAGCCTGCGACGAGATGGCCTAGTCTTTGTAGGCATAGATATTATTGGCGGCTATCTCACAGAAGTGAATGTCACCAGCCCTACTGGGGTTCGGGAGGTTGATCGGCTAGATGGGGTCAGTCTTGGCCGCCAAGTGATTGAATGGGTCATGAATTCTGCAGCGGAGGAGAACTGACGTGAGTCAATATCGAAATCTTGGTCGAAATTCTAAGCGAGTTCTCCCAGGCGTCAGTCGGCGACAATTTATCAAATATGGTTCTCTCACCTTGGGGACTGGCCTGATAACGGCTTGTTCCGGCGACCAATCCGTTCTCGAAGCCGAACCGACAGGTGACGGCAAGACAGCGCAAGGTTCTGAAACTAGGAGAGACGGGGGACTCACTCCCGTCAGTTTTGGCACAAACTGGTATGCGCAAGCGGAACAGGGCGGTTTTTATCAGGCGGTGGCCACCGGCATTTATGAAGCGTATGGGTTGGATGTCACCATCAAAATGGGTGGCCCGCAAGTTAACGGGACTCAGCTGTTGATGGGGGATGCCGTGGATTTCTTTATGGGGTACGCCTCAGACGCCATAAAAGCGGTTGAAGCCGGTATTCCCAAGATCACTGTAGCCGCTATCTTCCAGAAAGACCCTCAGATTCTGATCGCTCACCCGAAGCAAGGGATTAACTCCCTGGCGGATTTGAAGGGGCGGCCTATCTTTATCTCTCAAGCCGCCAATGTGACGTATTGGCCCTTCTTAGCAGCGAAGTACGGGTTCACTGAGGACATGAAGCGCAACTATAACTATAGTGTTGCTCCCTTTCTGGCTGACGTCGCTTCAGCTCAACAAGGGTATCTCAGCTCTGAACCCCTTATGATTAAAGAAGAAGGGGGATTTGACCCAATTGTCTTTCTGATGGCGGATTTTGGCTATACGCCCTACGCCGCCACCATCGAAACGAAGCAAGCGCTAGTGGAAAGCGATCCCGACTTAGTCCAGCGATTTGTGGACGCTTCTATCCGAGGCTGGTATAGCTATTTCGAAAACCCTGAACCTGGCAATGCATTAATTAAGCAGGCGAATCCCGAGATGACTGACGAGCAAATTGCCTACAGCATTGAAAAGATGCAGGAATTTGGCATCGTCCTGTCCGGTGAATCGAAAACCCAAGGGATTGGCGCCATGACCGACGATCGGTGGAAATCTTTCTTTGACACCTTGGTGGGAGCCAGTGTATTTAAACCAGATACGGATTATACGCAGGCGTATACGTTGGCGTTTGTTAACAAAGGGACAGATTATTACACAAAGTAGTGGGTGACGAGATGATGTCTTTTGGCCGAAAAATCACCCAAGAGGGAGAATACGAACGCCAGCAGTCAGGGTCTAATATTCAAATAGTGTCTGTAATGTTACAGGATCAACTGAAAGGAACAACTGCAAGCAGGAAGGTTTTTATGGGAGAGAATACGTTACAAGAAGGGCGAAGCCCTGCAGGAGAAAGGACTCCAAGTCCGGTTCTCTCATTATTGTGACTTCTGCCGACTGCTTTCGTTCCATAACGGACTTTCTAGGCTTCAGGTCCACGCCTTTTTTGCCAAGCCATTTTATTGAATGAACTTTCTGCTTGCATTGCGCGTCTTGGTGTGCATCTGATTTGTCTCTTTAGGCGTTAGGCGGTAGATGAGGCATTGGGCGGCAGTGTTTCACGTGGGAAGGACGCGTTTCCTGCTGTAAGGGTTGTCCATCTTTCTTACTCCTACCGGCGTTCTCTTGTCTACCCGATGAAAATTGAAAAAGCTAACTGTGTTCCAGCTTTAACAATGCTTGACTCTCCAATCATCTCCCTCAATCAAGTCAGCAAGGTCTACGCCAATGGGACGATCGCACTTCAGGGCGTCGATTTGACAGTCAGGCCCATGGAGTTCGTCAGCTTGATCGGACCGTCAGGATGTGGCAAGAGCACGGTGTTGCGGTTGATTGCTGGATTGGGTCAGGCCAGTTCGGGGCGGATTGCCTGGGGTATGAATGCGAGTGAGCGCAATCTCGCGTTTGTGTTTCAGGATGCAGCGCTAATGCCTTGGGCCAATGTAGTAGATAATGTGTATTTACCGTTGAAACTGCAGGGAAAATCCCGCAGGACCTCTCGGGCGGCTATTCAGGAAGCCATCCAGATGGTCGATCTGGAGGGATTTGAAACCTGTTATCCACGGGAATTGTCAGGGGGCATGAAAATGAGGGTTTCGATTGCGCGATCGCTAGTAACCCAGCCCAATATTCTGTTAATGGACGAGCCCTTTGGCGCTTTGGATGAGATCACCCGTAGTCGGCTTAATAGTGATTTGTTGAGCCTTTGGGGGGAAAAACACTGGACAGTGGTTTTTGTCACCCACAATATCTACGAGGCGGTTTATTTATCGAATCGGGCAGTGGTGATGGCGGCGCATCCCGGTCGCATCGTAGCGGATATCCCTATTGATGCGGCGTATCCTCGCACGGATGAATTTCGGACATCTAGTCTGTTCAATCAATATTGCCGGGAGGTATTGTCCTATCTCTCTCCATCGTCGCCGCCTGCGATCGCTCTCTAGAATTAAGGCTTTGTGTTGCTTCGTTATCGTTGCCGCCGTTGCTAGTTTGATCGCCATGACCGCCCTACAAAGTCCCGCCGCCGATCCACCTCAGGATTCGACCCTGGCGCCCAATGAAAACCTGGTTTTGGAGGGCATCCCCCCCATTCCCCAGGCCCTTGCCCAAACAATTGAGCGTTATACCGAATTTCGATCCGCCAGGTTAGCCAGCTGGCATCCCACTCAGCGGGAAATGCTGATTTCAACTCGCTTCGGAAACACCACCCAAGCCCATCAGGTGAAATTTCCCTTAGGCAGCCGCAGACAACTGACCTTCTTTCCAGAACGGATTTCTGGAGCGACCTATCAGCCTACCCAAGGCGATTATTTTGTATTCAGTAAAGACCTTGGGGGTAATGAATTTCGGCAGAACTACCGCTACGATCTAGCCACTGGCGACATTACGCTGCTGACCGACGGAAGATCTAAAAATAGTCGAGGGATTTGGTCCCATTCCGGCAGTCAAATGGTTTATACCTCTACCCGACGCACCGGTAAAGATTCGGATCTCTATGTGATTAATCCGTTGCAGCCAGAGACCAATCGCTTGTTGTGTAAAGTAGAGGGCGGCGGCTGGTTTCCACTCGATTGGTCTGTGGATGATCGACAAATCCTAGAAAAGGAATATGTTTCGATCAATGAGAGTTATCTCTGGCTAATTGATGTGGAAACCGGGAAAGAGATCCTGTTGACCCCCAAGGATCCCGTCGAGAAAGTAGCGTATGGTGCGGCGCAATTCAGCAAGGACGGCAAAGGACTCTATCTCACCACCGATCGCGGGTCAGAATTCCAGCGGTTAGCCTATTTTGATTTCAGCACCCAGAAATATCGTTATTTGACGACGGATATCAATTGGGATGTTGAACGGATCGCCCTCTCTGAAGATGGTCAGTTTTTAGCGTTTACGGTCAATCAAGATGGGGTGAGTGTGCTGCATGTCTTAGACCTCGCTCGGGGCCAGGAAATCGCCTTGCCTCAACTCCCCATCGGCTTAATCTATGGGATTCGCTGGCGTCCCCAAAGTCAGGAATTAGGCTTTACGCTAATTTCAGCCCAGTCCACGGCAGACGTGTACTCCATTACCCTAGAATCCGGTGAAGTTACCCGGTGGACCGAGAGCGAAACCGGCGGCTTGGACACCTCGACGTTCGTGCAGCCCGAATTAGTCCATTGGCAGAGTTTTGATGACCGCACCATCTCGGGGTTTCTGTATCGTCCGCCAAGCCAGTTTAAGGGCAAACGTCCCGTGGTGATCAATATCCATGGCGGTCCGGAAGGCCAGTATCGACCGGGCTTTTTGGGACGCCAGAATGTCTACCCAAATCAGCTAGGAGTCGCGCTGCTTTTCCCCAATGTGCGGGGCTCCTCAGGCTATGGCAAAACGTTCCTAACCCTCGATAATGGTTATCTGCGGGAAGATTCGGTTAAAGACATCGGCGCATTGCTGGACTGGATCGCCGCGCAGCCTGATTTGGATAGCGATCGCATCCTGGTGACCGGCGGCAGCTATGGCGGTTATATGTCCCTGGCCGTCGCCACCCACTACAGCGATCGGATTCGCGCCTCCATTGACATTGTCGGTATTTCTAATTTTGTTACGTTTCTAGAAAATACAGAAAGCTATCGTCGAGACCTGCGGCGGGTGGAATATGGAGACGAACGGGACCCCAACATGCGGCAGTTCCTGCTAGACATTTCTCCCCTTAACAATGCCGACAAGATCAAGAAACCCCTCTTTGTTGTTCACGGTCAAAATGATCCCCGAGTACCCGTGGGTGAAGCTGCGCAAATCGTCGAAACAGTCCGCAGGAACAATACCCCTGTTTGGTATTTACTCGCCAAAAACGAAGGCCACGGCTTTTCTAAAAAGCAAAACGCCGACTTTCTGTTCTATGCGACAGTTATGTTTATCAAGACGTATTTAGGGATTGGTAATTAAGGATTAAGGAGATTTCCAGGAATGAAGATACTGCTGTAGGTTGGTGTCGAGGTGCGAGACCCAACGCTGCCAATATCTCTGGGCTGTTGGGTTTCACACTGTTTAACCTAACCGACGCAATTGACTTACGGCATGCAGTGATTGGCGGGAGAGCTGACCGTAGGTTACGAGCAGAATTTTGTTATGAGCAGAATTTCACAAAGGCTCTCCACTTCCATAGCGCGCCCGCAGGGTTTTCTTGTCTAGCTTGCCGACACTGGTTTTGTCGATGCAATCGACAAATTCAATCCGTTCCGGCACTGCCCATTTTGACAAGCGACCACTATCGACATGGCTGCGGATCTCAGTCAGGATTTCATCACCCGTGATATTGCTTTCGGCTTCTGCCGACCTGACGACAAGCAGCATGGGCCGTTCTCCCCATCGCTCGTCAGGTATGCCGATGGCGGCGACTTCGCCAACCCCGTTCAAACGCGATGTGATATTTTCCAGTTCCAGCGAGGAAAT
This sequence comes from Leptolyngbyaceae cyanobacterium MO_188.B28, assembly GCA_030065175.1. GTDB lineage: Bacteria > Cyanobacteriota > Cyanobacteriia > Phormidesmidales > Phormidesmidaceae > JAKSDM01. The sequence goes on from JASJDH010000156.1 coordinate 14,554, forward strand.
CCATTCACCGCCGGATTTAATAATATCTTTTATTCGATCCGTGATTTGCAGCGTGCCGAACCCATCCATGCGTCCCACATCACCCGTATGCAGATAGCCACCCTGAAAGAGGGCGGCGGTGGCTTGGGCATTCTTCACATAGCCTGCTGTCATCCAAGGCGCACGCACTACAATCTCTCCAGTGGATTTACCGTCGTGGGGGATATCATTCATATTTTCATCGACGACTCGGAGTTCGACCAACGGGGCTGGCTTTCCGGTGGCGCAGCGCAGCGCCAGATTGTCATCTCCCTTGCCGTCTGACACATCTGCTATGGTCAGGAGCGGACAGGTTTCGGACAGACCGTAAGCGGCAAACACATCAATGCCGCGATCTAAGGCCGCCTGGGCCAGCCCCTGCGGTAGGGCGGAGCCGCCAATAATCACTTTCCATCCGGACAAATCCACGGTTTGCGATTCGGGCGCCTTTAACAGCATGTGTAAAATGCTCGGCACGCAATGGGATAAGGTCACCCCTTCGCGCGCAATCAGCTCTAACAATGTCGCCGGGTGATAGCGCCCGGGATAGACCTGTTTCATGCCAAGCAAGGTTGCA
>JASJDH010000157.1 GCA_030065175.1 Leptolyngbyaceae cyanobacterium MO_188.B28
AATCCATGAGTCCCCTTTGGCGGAAACTCATGGATCATTCGTGAATGGGGCGAAGATAGAAGAATCGACCGGACAAGCTGTCGATAGCCCTACACCAAACTAAGCGCCTTCGGTTTGGACTCAATTGGCGCAGTCAGCGCCTCTTCGAGCGGGGCTCGACCCAGACGCTCTTCCAAGATGTGCATCACTTCGCGGCCAAAATCGTTGGGATTTTGTCGCCACGCTTGCAGACACACCTCGCCAAAGAAGGACCCTAGGGGCTCTGGATTCCAGAGCAGTTTCTTGGCGACCCAAGGCAGATGGATAGCCAAGGGGTTGTAGCCCTTCTTGAGAATGTTGTTCTCAAAGGCGTAATCTTCCAAATGGGTATGGGGTTGAAGCCCAATGAAGAAAATCGCCGGTTCGACCTTATCGGCGCCAAAAATAGCCTCAAGCTCACGATGATAGGCAATGGTTTGGCGGATCGTTTCGGGTCGCTCATCAATCACATTGAAGGAGTAATTGACAGAAACCAGATCATTAAACCCCGCCGCCTTGAGATCGCGGCAGTTTTCCAGGACAGTACGTAGATTGTAGCCCATGCGCATTTTTCGTACTAGCTCTTGGGAACCGCTGGTAATGCCGATTTCAAAATAGTTCATCCCCGTGGCGACCATCAGCCTAGACAGTTCTGGCGTCAGGTTGTCCGCTCGGATATACGCGGCCCAATGGATATCTTCCATGCCCGCAGCTAAGATTTTCTCCAGCAATTCGACAGCGTCGCCGATAAATTTTCGCGCTGGGATAAATTGGGCGTCGGTAAACCAGAAGTTACGAATCCCCCGGTCGTAGAGCTGGCGCATTTCCTTCACCACTTCATCAGCGGGGTTGATGCGAACCTGCTTACCTTCCACGACGGTGTAGACGCAGTAGCAGCAATTGTGGGGACAGCCTCGTTTGGTTTGAACGCCGACGTAAAAGTCACTTTCCTGAAAATAATAATCAAACTCTGGCCAAATATTGCTGATGTAACTATAGTCGCAGGCGGACTTCTCAATCGGCGTGGGTTCTTCGTGAATCATGCGATCGCGGGGTTGATCGCCGCCCACCACGTAGCACCGTTGGTCAGAAAAGTCTTCTCCCCGCAACAGCCGTTCCAGCAGACTCTCCCCTTCCCCCACCGAAATGATGGTTCCTTCAGGAAGCATGGTTCCTAACTGTTCGTAGAAGACGCTGACTGCGCCGCCGCCTACAATCAGCCTTACATCGGGGTGATAAGTTTTAGCCCGGTTTAATCCCCGTTTAATCAAGGCTAAATTACGCCGAAGCTCTGTCAAATAGGTCGTCGCCATACGTAATCCACCGATGGCGCCGCGCATTTTGACCAAAGGGTTGCGCGCATAGTAGAACTCAAAAGCGTTTTGTAGAGGATTGCCGCCCCGACCTCCGACTGGCGCATAGATCTGGATGTCCCGCCAAGAAAATATCAGCAGAGTGGGTTGGAATTCGTCGATACAGGCGTCCAGTGCTGATTCGAAATCCAATGGCGGGATCGCGCCCAAATCAAAAATGCGCTGCTGCAAATCAGGGAAAAGTTTATGGAGATGATCAGCCAGATAAACAACCCCGATTGGAAAAATTGGGTTGCAGGGAAGCCGAACGTAAAGAATGCGGTCGTTCATGGCCGGGGTATATATTCACATATCTTTACGATAGCACTCACCTTTCATTCGTGAAAAAAACAAGCGTGTTCTCTCGGCCTGGAATTCATCTCAACCCATCTGGACCGCTAAATGTCTTATCACTGTTCAACTCATCTGGACCGCTAAATGTCCTTTCACTGTTTTCCCTGACATGATCCCAATTGATCCCAAAATTCAGCCTACGAAATCAAGGATCGAGTCAACGACTGCAGAAAGGGATTCGCTTCAACTGTCAGAAGTGTGATATACCTGAATTTGAGATTTAACTTTTTCTTTATCTTTGATTGACGGTGATGTCTGAATTTGCAGCTTTGAATTTAATTGAAGTTATGTAAAAGAAAACCTGTTTTTTGTTTCAAATAGTTGAGTTTTTTGTCAATAATCCGGCCCTAAGGCCGGGTTGGTAGTCGCGTTTACAGCCAGCTGGGATCGCTCGGTGTTAACCTGTCTTAAGTATTGATATAACTCAGTTAAGCATTCAGGTTTTATGGCTCAGATTTTTGATCCCCTGCCGCCCGAGAGTTTAGGCAAGCTTCTTTGCTGCTACCTCAACGCAACTAGCAAAATTCAGGTTGCTCGCATCACCAATATGAAGGATTGGTATTTTGAGCGAGTTGTTTTTCCAGGGCAAAGACTTATTTTTGAAGCTCTGCCAGACGCTCAGCTTGAGATCCATACGGGAATGATGGCTAGTTCAATTTTGTCGGATACGATCCCCTGCAGACGCTTGAGTATTAATGAGCCAACTGTGGTGGAGTCGGCTGTTCCGGAAGCAATGAATTGGCGGAAATCGGGACTAACTGCGTCTGCTGGGATCGCATCAGCGGCGGCGATTGAGTGAACCAGAGTTCATAGACTCCGGCTAATTGAATATGACTTTTGTTGGTTTAATCGATTTTCTATTCCCTCCCCAATGTCCTATAGGGAGGGAATATTATTGAGTAGTTATGACGCCAAATTCTTTTGATCCCGCCACAATTGAGGGCGATAATCCGATGACTGAACAAACTGGAGAGGGTGCTACTCTAGATACCTTCCGGCTCTCTTCGCTGATTCGGATAACCCTTTTGGGACTCTACATCGCTCTGATCGCGCCCTTGCCTTTTTTGGCTAAGGTCGTCAACGCTCCCGTTCCATCAGGTTGGTTGGTATTCGGTTCCTTTCTGGGATGGATAGCGTTATATGGCGTTTTGAGCGAACGGGTTATTTTAGATGATGAGGGGATTCAGGTCACTTATCCCTGGTGGGTGAAAAAGATTCTACGCCAAGGCTGGCGATTGTCTTGGACAGAGATCAAAGCGCTTAAACCTCGCTCTACAGGGCAAGGCGGTATTGTCTACTATTTTCTCAGTCATTCCGGTCAGGCCTATTTGTTGCCGATGCGAGTGGCGGGATTCGCCCGACTCGTTCAACGGGTTGAAGCAAAAACTGGGATCGACACGCGAGATGTTCGGCCTTTGTCCCAACCCTGGATGTATCTGATCCTCTTAGGGGTTACTATCATGCTGCTAGCGGTGGATAGTTGGACAATTTGGACAGCCGCTACTTTGGGGTAATTGATTGACTGCGCAAATTCAGCTGCATAATGTGAGTCTGGCGGCTACGGTAGGCCTAAAGGATATTTTGACTGAGCTGTCTTGCGAGATCTCAGCCGGAGACTATATTGCGTTGGTCGGTCCTTCTGGCGCAGGTAAAACATCGCTCATGAGATTGTTGAATCGGCTAATCGATCCAACCCGGGGCGCGATTTGGTTTGAGGGGGTGAACATTAGTCAAATTCCCGTCATTCCATTTCGCCAGCAGGTGACGTTGGTTCATCAAGAGCCTCGCCTGTTGGGCATGACGGTTCAGGAAGCCATGGCCTATCCCCTTTCGCTGAGAGGCGTTCCCCCCAAACAAATTCATCAACGCATTGGGGAATGGTTGGATCGCCTCCAAATTCCGAAGGATTGGTTGGGGCGCACTGCCCTCCAGCTATCAGTAGGGCAGCGTCAACGGGTTGCAATTGCGCGGGCTCTAGTCATTCAACCTAAGGTTCTCCTGCTTGATGAACCGACTTCTTCGCTGGATCCTGGTCAAGCGTCCCGTCTGCTGGCCCAGCTTGCAGGCCTAACCCAGGGTCAACAGATGACCATTTTGATGTCAAATCATCAGTTAGAGTTGGTTCAAGACGTTTGCAATCGGGTGATTTACCTGAAGCAGGGGCGGATTTTGGAGGATCTGCCATCGGCTCAGGTTAATTGGCCCTCTCTCAGGAAATCCATCGTTAAGATAGAACAGCAAGCCTCCGAAGAGTGGGAGTAACTAGGAATTTTGGATGGGGGAGGCGGCTAAGGCGCTACTCTCTAGATGAGAAGTTGGTTGGAGGATATCTGTATTGACCCGGTCCAGATTAAAACGATACCCGACATTTCGCACGGTTTGAATCATACTGGGCTGACGAGGATCTGCTTCAAGTTTCTTGCGCAGAGATAAGACGTGGGTGTCCACGGTTCGAGGATTATCAATCTCATCTGGCCAAGCCCGCTTTAGGAGATCCGAACGGCTCAGGGGTGAACCGCCCGCTTGGGTTAGAACGTAGAGAAGGCTAAACTCCTGAGGGGTTAAATCGATAAAGTCATCTTTGTAGCGAACCCGACGTTGGACCAAATCAATATTGAGGTCGCCGTAGGTAAGCAGCGCGGGAGCCATCGTGGTGCGATTACGGCGGGTCAGAGCCTCCACTCTTGCGAGAAACTCCTGCATGCCGAAAGGCTTTGTGAGATAGTCATCTGCCCCTGCTTTCAGACCTGCCACGATATCGGACTCTGTATTCCGGGCCGATAGCATGAGCACTAGAGAGTGCCCCCTTCTATTGAGCCAGCGACAAAATTCTAGACCATCGCCATCGGGGAGTTCAGAATCGAGAATCACCAAGTCAGGCTGACGATTCTGGAAAGTCTCACGCGCTCGAGCAAGGTCAGCGGATTGGTGAATCCAATATCCAGTCTGTTGCAGGTGCCAACCTAGGAGCGATCGCAGGTGCGGATTTCCTTCGACAATTTGAATACAAACAGAACCCACAGGGATAAGCGGCTTACCGTAATGATTGACAGTAGGTTAACAGAGCTGTTGTCAAGGTTTTGTAACCGCCGTTACCCTCGGTCACTTAAACTAGGCCTAAATTTTGGGAAGGGGTTCGATCGGCGTCCAGTCAATAACCGTTGGATTTTCCCTCAGCTCAGTGGACTGGCTACTGAAATCTCTCCAAAAGCGCAGGATCCTGCTGATGTTAGAGGTGATGGGGATCAACCCACTATGGTAAGTGGAGAATTCAGGTTAAAAAGAGAGTAAGCATCTGTTAATCTATAAATAAATGTATATGACCTGGGAGTAAAGTAACAAAGAGTAACGTAGTCAATATCTCTGACTCATTGGCATTTTGGGACCTTGTTTGGTTCTCTTAGGCGCTAAAAGATACAGAGGTGATGGGTTGAGACCTTCCGTGGATGAGTTGAATTCTTAGTCATGCTTCAGGATACTCAAACAGTCCGCTGCTATCAGAGGATAACGGATGCTCTGGTAGATCAATGGAATCGGGGCTACCGGACTGATGACTTAAGGCTTTACTTGGAGGGCTATTTAGCAGCTCTTCGGCACACAGAGGCCATAGAGCCGTTTTTAATCAATCGTCTTGAAGAAGAATCGAGCCGTTTTCTTCATGATCCCTCCAATTTTGCATCACCCGAATCGAAGTTTGGTTATTACTAGCGAACGTCGGCTAAGTAACTGAATTTAGAGTGTTAAAGTTTGATCAACTAACCCCGCAAATCCTAACTTAGAAGGATTTGCGGGGTTTAATTCATAGACGATATCCCATTAAGAGGCCAACGCGACTTCCACCATCTGCTGGAGTTCGCCGTTTTGGTAAAGCTCAATTAGGATATCAGACCCTCCAATAAATTCACCGTTGATGTAAACCTGTGGAATGGTTGGCCAGTTGGAATATTCCTTGATGCCCTGGCGAATTTCGTAATCTTCCAGCACATCAACCGTTTCAAAGGGGGCGCCAAGGATGCTCAAGATCTGGACCGCATTGTTAGAAAAACCGCATTGGGGCATCAGTTTATTGCCCTTCATGAATAAGACAATTTTGCTCTGACTGACCAACTTGTCAATTTTCTCTTTTAACTCTGGAGTCATGGTTTCTAAGACATTTTGGGTAAACGACTAAAGGGTGTAAAACGGTATACTCACTTTAAGGGGTTTGACTGGATATCGCCCATTTCTCAGGGGTATATGTTTTCAGAGACAATGCATGAATCGCCTCTGACGCCATGGCCTGACTCACTGCCCTATACACTAATTGGTGCTGCTGCACTAAGCTACGACCTTCAAATTCAGATGAAATGACGATCACTTGATAGTGATCTCCCCCTCCGGTTAGATCCTCGATCTGAACCTGAGCATCCGGTAGCCCTGCTTTTACCATCGATTCAACCTGATCTGGGCTGATCATCCTTGCTCCTTCAATGAGATTCACAGGCCTGAACGAAGGCCTATGACTTTCCAGTTTAGCGAACTGAGGGATGGACGTGACGGTGATTTCCCTTATCGAGGCGTTGATGATGAGGTCGATGGCGCTGCGCCATCATTGGGATAGGGTATTTCTACAAAACCCAGCTCGAACAATTGTTGGTAAGCTTGTTGTCCCAGTTCGCGAGTAGGCTGCTGACTGCGAAGAATTTGAATCAGTAACGGGACGGCTAATTCAGGCTTGTTCTGTTGGCGGTGGACCAAGGCCAGTTGATAGGAGGCTTGATCCCGCTTTTGAGCGGATTGCAGCGCTCTACGGCGATGGTTGTCCGTAATGCGGCTATCAATACCAATAAACATGGAAGACAACTCTTGGTAAAAATTAGAGAGCTGATCAAAAACCTGGCGCGCTTCCCGCAGTTTATTAGCCGCTAAGGAATAGTCCTGAACGCTAATGGCGTCTCCTGCTTCAGCCAGTAACCGCTCTCCGGCCGCTAAACTGAATATGCTGGAAGGCTGATTTAAGGGGCGTAAATCATCCGCATTCTCTAACGTGTTTGTAGGGAAGACTTCCTCAGGTTGGGCCTGACTGGGCGAACTCCACCCCAGAATCGCTGCAATGGGCAGACCCAATAGGCAGCTAAAGGCAGAAACACGAATTTTTATTGGGGAAATCATGACACAACCTTAACGTATCGGTAGTCAGGACAGATTTGACCTTCGGTATCTTATCATTGCGGCATATCGCTGCTATTAATGCTATTAAATAGTGCGATGGCGACGTCCGAAGTATTTGCTTGATTGCTGTCCTAGACAGGATGCAGTGCTTGCAATCTTACTAGACTAACAGGTTTGGGGATTAGTTCCACAATGAGTTATCCATCCTCTACTCCCGAAAATCCTTCGCCTCAAGGCCTGCAGATAACTGAGCCCAATGATTCTGTCATTCTGCAGCGGGGCGGTGAGGAGTTGATTTTGGCAAAGGCGGTTGATCGCTTTACGCTTCAGCCTGCTACATCCGATGCAAATACTCTTCCTCAACTTCGAGAACAGATTCAACCGCACTCAATTCGGCCGGTGGCGTTAGGACAATTACAGGAGTGGGTGGTTTCCCCGTCGGAGTTAGAGTCGGCGATTCAGGCGGCCAGACAATCGTCTGAGGTTGCCTTTGCTAGCCATGTTTACCGAATGCAGGTGAGTGACCAAACGTGGGTATATCTCACGGAGCAAATTACGGTGCAGTTCGCTCCTCAGGTCTCTTTTGCCGTTGTCCAGTCGATCGCCGCTGAATTGGGTCTTCTCCAAACCGCTTCAGTTGAGGGAATTCCCCGGACTTTTGTATTTGAGGCGACTAAAGCGGCGATCGCAAATCCCATCAAACTTGCTAATCAGTTGATGCGGCGGCCAGAAGTTCTGGCCGCCGAACCCAATGTGGTCTTACAGAGTCAGCAGACCTATCGGCCTGCGGATCATCTCTACGCAACCCAATGGCACTTGCACCACACCGGCGGTTTTAATTTAAATGCGAACTCTCACATTGGAGCTGAGAAAGCTTGGGACATTACCCGAGGCAGCCGCTCTGTGGTGATTGCCGTGGCGGATGACGGATTTGATCTCAACCACCCAGATTTTCAAGGCAAGGGTAAACTGGTCGCTCCGCAGGATCTCAAGCGCAGAGACGGACTCCCCATGCCCAATCGAGATACCGACAACCACGGCACCGCAGTGGCTGGATTAGCGATCGCAGAAGAAACCCGATCTGGGGTAGTGGGGGTTGCTCCTGGCTGCGCCTTTATGCCCATTCAAACCACCGGTTTTTTAGATGATGTGTCGATTGAACAACTGTTTAAGTGGGCGGTTGATCACGGGGCGTCGGTCATCTCCTGCAGTTGGGCGGCCGCTTCCGTTTACGCCCCCCTTACCATACGACAGCGCAGTGCGATTAGCCGAGCGGCCACCCAGGGACGGGATGGCAAGGGATGCGTGATCTTATTTGCGGCTGGTAACGCTAACCGACCCTTGAAGGGTTTTATCCAAGAAAAAGGCTGGCCTAACAATGTCCTAAAGGGCAATAAGAACTGGTTAAGCGGTTTTGCGGTCCATCCAGATGTTATTACAGTGTCTGCGTCGACGAGTCTGAATCGCAAAGCCGCCTACAGCAATTGGGGGCAAGATGTGTCCGTAGCGGCCCCGAGTAACAATGGCCCCCCGGTCATGTCGCTTCCCAATCTGGGACGTCTGGTGAATACAGGCCCAGAGATTAGTCCTCAGCAACCAGGGCGGGGGTTAGTGACGAGCGATCGCACTGGACGAGCAGGCTACACCCCTGAAGACTATGTCCATGGTTTTGGCGGCACCTCCAGCGCTTGCCCAGTGGTGGCGGGCGTTGCTGGGTTGATGCTTTCAGCCAACCCTGATTTAACCGCTCGGGAAGTCAAGCAAATCCTGCAGGAAACGGCGGATAAAATCATCGACCCTAATCCTGATCCGCAACTAAGGCTGCGCCTGGGGACATATGATAATAGGGGGCACTCTCAATGGTTTGGGTATGGGAAAGTCAATGCTTTTAAGGCGGTGCAAGCCGCCCAACGGCGGCGCAAATCCCGCCGTCTGACGCGAACAATCAGAGGGCAAAGCAGTCGATCTGTCAGCATTCCCGACAATGACCCAAATGGGGTTGTCAGCGTCATTCGGATCACTCAGCGGGGATTCATTCAAGACATTCAGATTCGGGTCGATGTCGAGCATAGCTTTTTAGGCGATATCACCCTCACTTTACTTGCGCCCAGCGGCGAACAAATCCTGCTCCAAGGCCGCACTCTGGGGCGTGCAACCCACCTCAGGGAAACCTATACCCTAAATTCCACCTATAACCTTAGCCGACTTCTCAATCAGTCGGTCTCTGGTCAATGGCGATTGAAAGCGGTTGATTTGGCCCCAGCGAATACTGGAAAACTCAATAGCTGGGAGTTAGTGATAGGAGTTTAGGCTAGAGTTAGCGCTTAGGAATCTGCAGATAAGTAACATCCCATCCACTCATCTACCCATCCACTGCCTTTTACTGGGATTTTATTTTGAAGCAAATCCCTTGGTTTTATTTCTACGGCGCTGGTCTCTGCTTGTTGACTGCGGTCAGTTCCATGATGCGGTCGTATTCATATTGCTTGAGCAGCTCGGTTAATAATTGCGCCAAGGCAAAATTGTCTTTAGGAATTTGCAGGATGAGATGGGTAATCAAATCAGCATCCACTTGAATGGCGGCTTGATGGAGCGCTGTAATCCATTCATCTGGCATTGCTTCCAAGGCTCCAGGGTGTAGAACCGAGTTTTGCGGTAGGTCTAGAACGGCGTCTTGAGCCTTGCGAAAGGCGTAGGGTGAGGATTTCGAGGATGGGGAAATCACAGAGAGCGGGTGAGGTTTGTCCAGAGCATCAATTCTGGACATGGCCAGCAATTCATTGATCAACGCCAGGAGACGCTCTCCACTACGGTTGACAATCCCTAGATTGGCCTGATGTTCTGGGTTGATTGACTTATCCCGTAATATTAACTGGGTAAAGCCCAGGATTGCGTTAAGCGGTGTTCGTAACTCGTGGCTCATATTGGCTAAGAATTTACTTTTGGCTCGATTGGCGGCGTCCGCTTCTTCTTTAGCCTGTTGCAAGGCGGCAGTGCGTTGCTCGACGTGGGTTTCTAACGCCGAGTTGGTTTTCTCTAAAGTGGTGAATGTTGATTGCAACTGACGGGACATCTGATTGAATGACTGAGCCAGAATTTCTAGCTCTTGGACTCCCTGGATGTCGAGGTTTTGAACCAAGTCTTGTGGGCGTCTAAACCGGGCATTTTGGGCGATCGCTTGGCTAGCCCGACTGAGGCGGTGAATGGGTTGGGCGATCCATCGAGCCGTAAAGGCTCCGAGGGTAGCGGCGAGACCTAAAGCGCCCAAACAAAGGAGAATGGTCGTCTGAGTATTTTGATGGATTTCCGCCATGAAATCGGCTTTGGGAATAATCACCACAATCAGCCAGTCTAATCCCCTGCCATCACTCAGAGGCGTAACTTTCACGAGCTGTTGCTGTCCCTTGAAATGAGAGGTGAATTGATGGGGCGTATTGATTCGATGGAGATTGCCAAATTCTGCAATTAAATATTGGGTTGCTCGTTGAACTAAAGATTCGTCGTTGTCGGCGGCGCGCATATCTTGTGAGGCGAGGTCAAGAGGGCGGTTGGGCGCCTCCTCAGTGACTGAAGTCGCGACAATATTGCCCGAGCGCTGCAGAATGAACGCCTGACCTGAGGGACTAATATCTAATTGACGAAGAAAATCACTGATTTGAAACAGTGTCAGATCAATGGCTAAAACCCCTTGGAATTCATTGGTCTCGTTATAAATTGGGACAGCCGGGGTAATGCCCAAGTGGTCATAGTCATAGGAGGCGAATTGATAAATAGGGCTCCAAGTCGGTTTACCTGAGGCCAGGGCGGTTTTGTACCAGGGACGATCGTGGGGATCGTAGGTTTGGGTATCCAGTAATTCCCCCCGTTTACCGTGACTATCTAACCGATAGGTTTTGCGCTCAGGCGCATCGGACTTTTGCATCCACCACAGGACAAAAGACTCCTGATCTCGCCGTTGCACCCCAATGAATTCTCCTTGGCGATTGCCAAAGTAAATGCTGCTAAAGGAGTCAAATTGCTGGAGTTGGTCCCAGAAATAATGCTCCAGCGCCGCAAAGTTATCTAAATCGAGATGACCATGTAGGGCGGCGATACGCTGCACCTGATGGACCAGGTGAGGCTGGTCAATATAGTCTCGGACATGTTGCTCAATGCGAGCTGAAATTTCCCCGCTGACCTGACTGGCTAAGTCGTTCACCGCTCGCTGGCCATTACGCAGTGAAAAATACCCTGTCAGGCCGACGGCCATAAAAATTTGGAAAAGAAAGGGAACAACCAAGATCGTCTGTAGCGGTGCTTTGCCAGGGAACCTAGCAAGTCTAGATTTAAGCCGTTTAGCGAACATTGCGTCAGGGAGTCGATACGATTGCTCCAATTTTTCCCAGACTAGCGATTAATCGGGAACATGTGGGGAAGACGGGAGGCAGAAGTCAGGAGGCAGAAGTCAGGAGATAGGATACAGAACTCAGGAGACAGAAGTCAGGAGATAGGAGACAGAAGTCAGGAGATAGGAGACAGAAGTCAGTTCTGTCTTCCGTATTCTTACTCTAGGGATCTGCGGTTAAATAACATCATCTACCCATCCACCCATCTACCCATCCACCCATCCAATGCCTTTTTGGGGACATTATTTTGACGCAGTTCCCCTACTTGACGCAGTTCCCCTACTGGATTCTCCCGCTTTAAGTTGTATCCCAAAATTACTTACTGAGTCGACGGCAATTGCTCAGGCCTGACTGCTAAGGAGACGGTTCGGCTACTGCGATCGCACTCTAGCTGAAGATTGCCGCCCACCCCGGCGGCCTCCACCAACCGTTGCACTTGATCCGCCTCGGTCACTAACTCACCGTTGATCCGCTGCACCACATCGCCTGGTCTGAGTCCAGCCTTGGCGGCGGGGGATCGGGGAGCGACCCCAATCACCAAAATGCCGCTATCGGCGCTCACCTGCAGCCGACCGCCAGTAAATCGATTGGCTTGTTGTCTAATTTCAGGGGTTAAGGCGACCATTTGCACGCCAATATAAGGATGTTCCATCCTGCCCGTTGCAATCAATTGCTGGGCCACATACTGGGCGGTGTTGATGGGAATGGCGAAGCCAAGTCCCTGGGCTCCGCCAATGATGGCGGTATTCACCCCAATCACATCGCCTTTAGCATTGAGCAGCGGTCCCCCTGAGTTGCCAGGGTTAATGGCGGCGTCGGTTTGTAGAAAGCCGACCCGTTTGTCCGGAATTCCAATCGCTGCGCTGGAGCGTTCTGTCCCGCTAATCACTCCGACGGTGACGGTTTCTTGTAACCCCAAAGGATTGCCAATTGCGATCGCCCACTGCCCCCGCTTGACTTGATCGGAATTGCCCAAGGCGACAGTCGGGAGGTTTCTTGCTTTGACCTGGACCACGGCGATGTCGGTCACCGGGTCAGCGCCTAACACATTCCCCTCTAGCACCCGGCCATCTTGGAAAGAAACGGTGACCACATCCGCGTTGTCCACCACATGGGCGTTGGTTAGGATTTGTCCCGATTTGTCGATCACAAAGCCGGAGCCCAACCCGCGCACCACCCGTTCGGTGGGGGCCATCAGTGAAAACGGGTCATAGGCGTATCCGATGGTCCGCGATACGTTGATTTGCACCACGGCTGGCTCGGCTTTGTCCACAACTTCTGTCACAAAGTTGGATGCCCCATCCATTTGCGAGGGTGCGATCGCTTGGACTGATTCAGCTCCGCAGAACAGGCTGACGCCAATTAGCAGCATTACCCCTAAGCTGCAAAGAATCAGGCGGTTTCCAGCACGCTGACCCATACCTATCAATCCAGCGAGGTAGGCAGGCAGGCTACGGCTTTCTTCTGGTATCACTCTTCTTAACTCTCCATGAGCCCTTCTATAGACAGCGTAACTCTCTCATCGAATCTTCTTATTTCGCTTATTTCGCTTATTTCGGCGTGCGATTTGAGCCGGGACAGTCCAGCAGAAAAGGAATCCAGAAGTCAGAGGTCTGTCAGGAACTGGATTATGTCTCCTGGTTTCTGCCCCAAGGAAAATTTCCCGCTTTAAGTTGATAGCCCTAATTTCCAAAGTAGAGACGTCGCAGGAGCTGTCTTCTTACAATTCAATCATCCAGTTGATAGCCGAACGGTCTTGGGAGGTTACATAAGATTGCAATGAGTGTAAGAGCCATACTGTAGTTAGAGGCTGTTTGTAAAACCCAGTATAAATCTAAGGGCTTTTTCAACCACCTTTCCAAGCATTCCACTCAGCCTGAGAGGTGACTGATATGGGTACGCTAATAACGCCAAATTTGGGGATCAAGCAAGTGGGGCAAGTCATCGCGACTATTCATGTCACTAATCGAATTGATCAGGTCCTAGCCCAGCGAGGCTTTATTTCTGCTGAGGAGGTTCGCTCCTGCGCCTTAGATGATGTTTTAGTCGATACAGGCGCAACGATGCTCTGTTTGCCAGCAGCCATCATCAGTCAGTTGGGTTTGGTTCAAGGGGGTGAGGCTAACGTTGAGACAACGGCAGGTGTTCAGCCAGGTCGAATTTTTCGAGATGTTAGCTTGCGCATTGGAGAGCGCCAAGGCACTTTTGACTGTTTGGAACTAACTGAGGTGAAGTATGCCCTATTGGGGGTAACGCCTATGGAAATTCTCGGCCTAGAACCCGATTTGCAAAATCGCAAACTGCGAATGTTGCCGATGAATTCAGAGCAAACCTACCTGAGTATTTTGTAGCCGCCGCTGACGAATGATTGCGTCAACCCTACTGGCAAGTGCGATCGCACCTCCTTCAATATCCAAGCATTGAAATATTTATATGAAAGATATTGATATAATTAGATGTGGCGTCCAATACTTCTTTACGTAAAGAAACATTGAGAGGGTTGGTGGAGTCCCTTAGCTAAGGGTGAGGCGGATGTATAGAAATTTCTACTTCATCAAGAAGTAAGCAAGGATGGACTTATCTTGCACTTGATTGCGGTCATTTGCGATTGATGACTCTCTTCAATAGCCGATAGCGCATTTGCAGTATTAGGTGGATAGATATGCTAATCAGCTTATTCGAGCTGCTTATTTGGGATTTATACATCACTTAATGGCGAACAAGTGGAAAAAGAGGCGCTAACGGTTTGGGATCATCCCATATCAAAGGTTGTTAATTGCTGACTTAATGAGTATTCAGTTAAATTTTGACTCCCTTGAGTCGACGGCAAGTGTATCCCGGCTAGTGGGGGCTCAAGGGGAACTCGGATGACTCAAAAAAAAGCATTTCTTAATTTCTGCCAACTCTGGAATATGAGCGTTGGCTTCTTCGGCATCCAATTTGGCTGGGGGCTACAGATGGCCAATACCAGCGCTATTTTTGAATATTTAGGCGCTGACGCTCACCAATTGCCCCTGCTCTGGTTGGCGGCTCCCATGACCGGGCTGATTGTGCAGCCCATTATCGGTCATCTTAGCGATCACACCTGGAGCCCATTAGGACGTCGGCGTCCCTATTTTTTGGCGGGGGCCATTTGTAGCTCAATTGCCCTTGTGCTTATGCCCAATGCGCCCAACCTCTGGATGGCGGCTGGTTTGCTTTGGATTCTGGATACTTCCGCTAATGTCAGCATGACTCCATTTCGCTCCTTCGTGGGGGATTTGCTGCCCGAAGAACAGCACACTCAAGGGTTCGCCATGCAAAGTTTATTCCATGGCTTGGGGGCGGTGATTGCGTCTGCTTTGCCTTGGCTGCTAGCCCATGGTTTGGGGATGGTCTCCTCCGATTCAACCCAGACTATTCCCATCGCCGTCCAATTCTCCTTTTATATTGGCGCTGCGGTTTTCTTGGGGGCTGTCTTGTGGACAGTGGCGACGACTGAGGAATTGCCGCCGCCAGATATGGACGCTTTCAAACGTCAGCAGCAAGCTCAGTCGGGATGGTCGAGCGCCGCCCAAGAAATTTTCACGGCCCTGCGGGAGATGCCGCCCACCATGCGGCAGTTGGCTTGGGTCCAAGGTTTTAGTTGGTTGGGCATGTACTGCGTATTTTTGTACTTTCCCCCCGCGATCGCCCACAACATTTTTGGAGCCGTTGACGAAAGTTCTGTGCTCTATACGGAAGGGATTGAATTCGCGGGTTTGTGTATGGCGGCCTACAATCTGGTCTGTTGCGTCATTGCCTTCTTCTTGCCTAAATTGGCGCAATGGCTGGGTTGTAAGATGACGCACACTTTCTGTCTATTGTGCGGCGGCGTGGGATTAATTGCCCTCTTGTTCATCCA
>JASJDH010000158.1 GCA_030065175.1 Leptolyngbyaceae cyanobacterium MO_188.B28
CGTATTGAGCTTCGGGTTGCAGTGTCATCGGTAAAGCCCCTGATGGAATTGACTTCTGACCATCCTACGGAATCCTGGGGGCAAGCCAATTTATTTGTTAAGCAATATTTCGCCACCAGCATCATCTTTGCAGCGCCTACGGTAATGGCTTTTGCCCAACGTCTACGACGTAAGATTGAATGCTATCAAGAGGAGCCCATTTTGCTCAAGCGCCTACATATTCTCAAAGAGAAACGGTTTCTGTTTACCAATCACCTCAGGCATTCAAACGCCCCAGCCTTTTCATCTGCGCTGGATCGTTCAATGCGTTTTTTAGATGAGAAATTGCAATCCTTCGGTCAGTTTCGAGCTGAGACCAGCATTGGCCCGATGCTCAATGCTTGGGCTATTGTGAACAACCTACGAGAATTTCTCCCTGACGCCCAAAAAGCGGGGCAATCCTTAGCTGAAGTTTTTGGCGCTCGATTGCATGACATTCCTTGGATGGAGGCACTGAATCTTTGTACAGTAGGCTCTTTAGACAAATTGCTTCTGGCCAACAACTAGTAGGCACCAATTTTAGATCTATCGGGGGACTGAAGCTGGCGTAGCGTCCCTCCATCTGCTGAATCAGATTGCCAGAGAGGTCATACAGGCGCACAGATTCATCATTTAAGGAACGAGAAAACGTGATGAGATATTGACCATCGGGACTGAACCTCGCCTCGTCCCCCTCTAGCTGCTGAGTCAGTTCCCCAGAGAGGTCATACAGGCGCACAGGCTCATCATTTGAGGAACGAGAAAACGTGACGAGATATTGACTATTGGGACTGAAGCTGGCGAAGCGTCCCTCTAGTCGCTGAATCAGATTACCAGAGTAGTCATATAGGCGCACAGGCTCATCATCTGAAGGAGAAGATGTGACAAGATATTGACCATTAGGGCTGAAGCGGGGCGAATGCCCTTCCAAGGTATTTATTTCAACCACGCTCTTTGTAGCATTTCGCATGACTAACAAAGGGTTTTGGGCTGGATAGTCGGTAAGAGACAACACATCGCTTTCAAGAGAAACACTTTGAAGTAGCTGCTTAAGTTCTTGCCCCGTTTCCATGGCTGAAATCAGCAGATCAAGTCGTGCAAACTCTTTAAGTGGATATCCAGCATAGCGGTGGTTTTACCGGTTTGTCGGGGGGCATGGATAACAAAATAGCCCCGCTGCTCAATAATTCGCTCCAGCCCTGGAACACGCTGGGTAGGCGGTAACATGTAATGGATGACGGATTGGCAGGGACCAGCGGTGTTAAACCATTTAGGCATTGACAAGGCAGGGGAAATAACATCCTGCAGTATAGCAACGGAGCTATCCGCCCATGTTGCTCACTGCAACTCCAGTTCATCCACCCGATGTTCCAATTCGACCACCCGTTGTTTAAGTTCGATCGCCAGCGTCGCCAGGTTATCGAACTGCTCTTCCAATGATGGTTCAAACAAATCCGGTCTCGGCGTCGGGGGAGAGACTGGACGGCTGGCGGCGGGGCGGCGGCTAACGCCGGATACTTGAGCGGCCAGTTGCCTTAGATCAGATCTCAGACTTCGCACCTCCACCTCCAATCGACTAAGTCGCGAATTAAGCTGAGTTGGCAGCTGAGCAGGCGTTATCGACTGTAGCGCGGCGAGAATGAGGAGTAAGGCTATGGTTGATAGCAGGAGTCTTCTAAGAATGCCAAATGGATTTTTCATGGCGCAATTTAAGGGTCGCGAAGATATGAGCGCGACTTGGATCAGACAGCATTAAGGGGTGTGCATCAATAACATCTCATCCACCCATCCACCCATCCACTGTCTTTTTCTGAGACTTTATCTGACGCAACTCCCTAATGGGGAACTTCCCCTTTCTTTACTTTATGCTTAAGTTCTCACTTGTGGCTCGATCAGCTTAGCCATAATTAAGTCAAATGCTGTTTAATCAGGCTAATCATGGGAGCAACAATCGGTATTGCATTTGCCGCCTTAATTTTCCTGACGGCGTCCGGACTAAAGTTGGATCGAGAATATCAACGGGGAGTGATTTTTCGCCTGGGTCGGCTCAAAAGCACCCGAGGCCCAGGGCTGTACTGGATTTTCCCCTGGATTGACCAGAAAGTGCAAGTTGATGTTCGCACCAAGACGGTTGATATTCAATCCCAAGAAACGGTGACTGCTGACAGCGTCACGATTAAGGTCAACGCCGTGCTCTACTACCGTATCCTTGAACCTCGAAAAGCAATCAACCAGGTTGAAGATTATCGAATGGCGGTGTATCAAACGGCGCTCACGACCCTCCGCAACGTGGTGGGACAAAATATTCTGGATGATATTTTGCAAAATCGAGACAAAGTAAATTTTAAGGTTCAGGAAATTGTTGACGAAATTACAGAACCCTGGGGCGTTGTGGTAGAGCGGGTAGAGATGAAGGATGTTGAAATTCCCACTAGCATGCAACGGGCAATGGCAAAGGAAGCAGAAGCTGTCCGGGAGAAACGGGCCCGGTTGATCAAAGCGACAGCTGAACAGGAAGCCTCGATCAAACTAGCAGAAGCCTCAAAGAGTATTTTGGAAAATCCAGCCGCCCTTGAACTGCGACGATTGCAGATGCTCACTGAAGTCGGGGCGGAAAATAACACCACCACATTGATTATGCTGCCATCTGACTTTATGCTGTTGGCTAAAAGTTGGTCAGAAGCCCTTCAAAAGACTGAACGTGACGCACAACTATCCGCCCAACCCTTCCAAGCAGAAGCGGAGATAGACCATCAATCCCAAATCAGTGAGTAATGACTACTTGAGATCCCTACAGAGAAATTGCTACCGCTGACTCGGAAAAAGTGATGTTTGCCGCTCAGATGAGTATAAAAATGAGCATTACATTTGAGCATATTGAATCAAATGCGCACAAAATTGATTCAATATGCTTCAATATTATTAGATGATTAAGAATGGGTGATCAATCTTAATGGATGATCAGTATCGCCAGGATTAGGCTTGCTTGAGCTGCATTTGGGCGATATGACGGTGAATTTCTGATCCAGAGGTCATTTAAATTCCCTGTGCACAAATGACCGCTATTTTGGGGCGCCTAAATGAACGGTAAACTTCGCAACGTATCTCAAGTGTCACCTTACAAGCAAAAACAAGCCCAAAGCTTAGGGCAAAGCTGGAGTTCCATTCACAATATATCTCTTTCCTCAATCCCCCCTGTTCCCTCAATTCCGCCCTTTGTTCAAGGCGACCGAATACGGCCCCGATATCCCTGGCATCTCTGGCGACAATACCCAGTTATCGTTGATGAATGCTATTTAGCGAGTACGAGTTGGCTAATAAAAGTGAGAGTTGTCGCCAATTCAACATTCTCGGCAACGGTGTTAGCCAGTGATTTTGAGCATCTAGGCGTCCAGCATTTAGGCGTCAATCAATTGAATATAAAGCAGTTAGACATTAAACAGTTAAGCGTTAAACAGCTAGACCTCGCATTAAGGTGACCCTTGAGTAATCTTTTGCCTGCAACGTGTGATAATTTCCCCTTAAACCCGAATGGCGTAGGAATAAGACGCATGGACAATACCGACTCTACCGCTCATCAATATTTTGAGCGATTGATCGCCATCTCAGCGCTATTTGCTGCTAACGTTCAGATTGAGAACTAGTCACCGTCGTCCTGATCTTCAAAAAGACCCTGTTCTAACTCAGTTCTTTCTCGCTCAAAATCAAACCCGTTTTGTTCTAAGAGCTTCTGCTCCAAGTCTTCTAAAGACATCTCTAACCGCTCAGCTCTTTCTCTCAGCGATTCTTGAAGCTTAGGCCAATGTTCATCAACCCTCATTCTCAAAATAAGCTTAACCCATGGGTTAAGCTTCATATCCCTGCTTGCAGCCCACAAAATTAGTTTTCGCTCTAAATCTGCTGAGATCTCAATTTGCAGTCTCCGAGGCCGCTTCTTTACCATGGCTTTATTCGATGGTATAACTCGATCGACTTAATCGTCAGAATTATCTCTAGCGCATCTCCGCCGCTCCGGCGTTCTTCACTCGTTTACTTAGCTCTGGCGGAAAGCTTTATTGGGCATAGAGACAGTCAATGTTAATTAAATCAGTTCACACCGGTAAGATCTATCCTAAAAATTGGACTTTCAACAATTTAAAATTTCTAGTAACTCTAGATATCCATGCTTCAATTCATGTTTTCTCTAGAAGAGTATTAATACCTACGCTTTACTCCAACAACATTATTCTGGGAGCGTAGATGAATTATGGGTTGAATGTTTATTACTCAATCTGTATTTCAATTACACTCATTATTATATACCCTAGATCCTATATGCAGGATTTACGCGGTTTGGGTCTGTGTATGATTCATTCGTAATACATTTGTAATAATTGTTCTCGACAAAAGCGCAAGTTAACCTATCACATATGCATATATGCATCAAAATTGAACAAAAAAACTTGAAACTAGATTCATTCATAAATACTGAAACTAGTTTAATGCACTGATACTATTACTGATACTGATGAGGACAACATGCCTAAGCGATTTACGATTGGGCCACTAGGGGAACATGATGATCATTGGCTAGCTGTGTGGTCTGCTCTGACTGGTAAAAGCAAGGCTGCCTTAGCGACATCAGTGATTGGGCTCCGGGTAAAGCAAAATAAGGAAACGGTTCAGGAATTGCTACAGTACTCCGCCAAGCTCAGGGGGATGTCGTCGGATGAGCTATTCGAGGCAATATTGTCAAATCCTAGGTTTTTAGAGGAAAATCCTGTTCCTGAAGAATATGACGATGATGAAGGCTCCTCTTCGAATAAGCAGAAGAAAGATTAATGCTGACAAATTAAATCAGGCTGATTGCCTAATCTGTTCGCTAATCGTTCCAGGCTGAATTCAATTTTTAGACCTGTGCCCCCCTTTAGCTTTCTAGGTTGTTCAGTAGCCTAGGAAGCTGTTTTGCTATGATTCTGGGCATTCTATGGAAGATGTCAGATTCCATGAACAAAACACAGGGTTATGAATGGATGGTCTCGTAAGTTGCAATCCATTTTACGGTGGACCAGGCCATTTTTCCCTGGATTAGCCGTGGCATTTGCGGTTGCTGGTCTTTCAAAATTAGGGGCCTGGAACTCCTTAGAACATCTTGCTAACACGATTTTGTTCAGAATGCGGGGCTCGTTCCCTTGGGATGAACGATTGGTTATTATCGGCATTACCGATGATGATTTAGACCAAATTGATCGGTACCCGATTCCTAGAGAGTATTACACTCGGATGTTGGAGAAGCTGAGTACGGACGACCACTCTGCCAATTCCAACGTTATCGCCGTCGATATTCTATTCCTTCAACCTACGCCCGAGGATGAAGCCTTAGCAGAAGCGATGCGTCAACATGGCAATGTGGTTTTGGCGCAGGCCTGGGATAGTAAGGGGGTTTTAAGAGAAACGATTCCAACTTTGGCGCAGGAAGCGATCGCCCTCGGGCATATCCACAGAGAGACGGATTTGGATGGCCAGACTCGCTGGCTCGCCCCTTACAAAGGAGGCGCGCCAGCAATGGGGCTGGTGGCTTTTCAGACCTATGGTCTGGTGGGAGAGTTGGTTAACCCGCCCAAGTTTGATCAGTTAGATCAGCCATTTTGGATTAACTGGCCAGGACCGACGTCTAATATCTCTCACTATTCCTTAATGGAAATTATTGAGGGGCGGGTACCGGCTGAAGATCTTCAGCACAAGATTATTTTAGTTGGCTTCACTGCTGTCGGACTTGACCCGCTGATCGCCCCATTTGACCAAGATTTCGGAACTCCTGGAAGCAGAGAGATCTCCTATGGCATTCACCTCCACGCCGCATTGATTAATTCTTTGTTGAATGAAAACCTACTGACGCCGTTGCCCGAAAAGTTGGGAATACTGATACTCCTCTTGGGGGGACCAATTTTGAGTTGGCTGCTTACCAACCGTCATTGGAGCCGACAATTAATTCTTTGGATGGGCGTCGCCGTTGGGTGGGGGATCTTGGCTTTGCTAATGTTGAAAGCCAATTATCTGTTGCCGATTACTGCGCCTCTGGTGATGGTGAATTTAGTCGGGGCAAACAGTGTTCTGCAGGATAGACTCCGCGCTAGCGCCTTAGTCCAGGCCCAACGAGAGTTCTTAGGCACCATGAGCCATGAAATTCGCACCCCAATGAATGCGGTGATTGGCATGACTGAGTTATTGATGGGGACAGAGCAAACGCCAGAACAACGGGAATTTACAGAAATTATCCACAACAGCGGCGAAACGCTCATTAGTCTGATTAATGACGTCTTGGATTTCGCCAAAATTGAATCCGGCAAGCTGGAATTAGAGCAGCGAACTCTTGATTTGCGTCTCTGTATTGAGCAGAGTTTGGATCTCGCCGCTCCTAGAGCTGCGGAGAAAAAATTGGAGTTGGTTTATCGGATTGAGCCCCAAACCCCAATTGAAATCAAGGGGGATGTCACTCGCCTGAGGCAGATTCTGGTCAATCTATTGGGGAATGCAGTCAAATTTACCGAGACGGGTGAAGTGGCGGTAACAGTCAGGGCGAATGCGCTAGACTCCGTGGCGATGAAGAGGACTCGATCTGGAAAAGGGGGCGCCGGAAACCCTATCCCAGATACCCTTGACTTCACCCATGAAATTCAATTTGCCGTTAGAGATACGGGAATTGGCATTCCAGCCGATCGAATGCATCGGTTATTTAAGCCGTTTAGTCAGGTAAGCGCCTCCACCACACGACAATTTGGCGGCACTGGGCTAGGGCTAGCCATTAGTAAACGGTTGTGTGAACTGATGGGAGGGAAGTTCTGGGTAGAAAGCGAAGTTGGAAAAGGATCGATCTTCTATTTCTCGATTTTGGCGGTTGTGAACGAACCCGAACCCGCGACAGCCCAGCCTTCGTCCACGACCTGTTTAGCAAGCAAACACCTGCTGATCTTAGACGGTAATGACATCCGACGGCTCACCCTGCAAGAACAGGCGCAGGAATGGGGAATGCAACCGCATACCTATGCATCTGCAGTGGATGCGATCGCTTGGATTAACCAGAAAAACCCAGTGGATTTGGCGGTGTTAGACCAAACTGTTTTGCAGCGGGAGGGACTCCATGCCAGCCAGATTTTCGCTCATTCCAAACAGTGTCCGTCGCTTCCATTTGTGCTGTTAGCTTCAATAGATCAATCCCAGCCGAAAGCAGACCTCCCGATTCACTCCCAAATCATTCATAAGCCAGTTAAACGCGCCTTCTTACAGGACGCCCTAGTGCAGTGCCTCAAAGCAGTTGAAGCTGCAGCCGCCGTTCCCCTCAAACAGCTGCATAGTTCACCACCATCATCGCAACCTCAATCTCTGAGTATTCTTTTAGCAGAAGATAATCCGGTTAATCAGAAAGTTGCGTTGCGAATTTTAGAACGGCTTGGATACAAAGCGGATGTGGCCGCCTCTGGCGTTGAGGTATTGGCCTCCCTGGAGCAGACCCCCTATGACATTGTGCTGATGGATGTACAGATGCCCCAGATGGATGGGCTGGAAGCCACCCGTCAGATTTGTCGTCACAGCCAACTGGCCCACCGTCCGTGGATTATCGCTATGACCGCTAATGCTATGGCGCAGGATCGGCAAACTTGTCTAGATGCCGGTATGAATGATTATTTGAGTAAGCCAATTCGCATCAAAGATTTGAGTGAAGTTCTAGAAAAATATCACAGCATCAAGACGCCTCAATCTGCTTGACTTACCCGGCGAAGCTTCAGGACATCCGTCATTTTGCGAATCTGATTAAAGGTGTGCTCTAGCTGAGCGTGATCTCGGATATCAATACCCAGATCAATTTCCGCCGTTTGTCCCGGAAATGTCTTGACTTGGGCGTTGTGAACGTTAATCTTTAGGTCTGACAAATGGGAAAGGATGTCTTTGAGGACGCCAACCCGATCAATGACTTCAATTTTGACTTGAACCGGATAGGTTTGGGGACGCACGCCGCCATTGGACTCAGGTAGGTTCCAGCTTAGGGGAATGAGGCGATCCCCCGGAATTGACTCGGCGTTTGAACAGCCCTGGCGATGGATCACAATCCCTCGGCTGCCCATGGACACCACTCCAATAATGGGTTCTCCCGGCAACGGATTGCAGCATCCGGCAATGTTATGCAAAAGCCCTTCCACCCCTCGAATCGGAGATTTTTGATCGCTTGTCGCAGGACGGGGGGAACTGGAAATCACTGCAGCCCGGATGGCGTCATCATGGGACTCAGGCTGAGACTCAATCGGTTGCTGAGCCTTGACCGCCTCCCGCAGCCGATTGACCACCAGGTTAAGGGTGACTTCTCCATACCCTAAGCCCGCCAGCAAATCCTCCACTGTTGGGTAATTGCAGCGCTCGGCGGCGGCTTGGGCGGGGGCCGACTTGAGCAACGCTTCAAAGCCATTCTTACCCAATTCTTTTTCCAACATGTCACGCCCCCGGGTGATGTTTTCATCCCGGTGCGATCGCTTATACCATTGGCGAATTCGATTACGGGCGCTCGCCGTCACCACAAAATTAAGCCAGTCTAAGCTGGGATGGCTATTCTTTTGGGTGATAATTTCAACAATGTCGCCATTTTCTAAGGCTGTATCCAAAGTGACAATTCGGTCATTTATGCGAGCTCCGGCGCAGTGATTGCCGATTTCCGTATGAATGCGATAAGCAAAATCAACAGGCGTCGCCCCCCGCGCCAAAGACATCACATCTCCATGGGGAGTAAACACATAAACATCTTCATCAAACAGATTGCCTTTGACATCCTCTAAATACTCTTTGGCGTCTTTGAGATCGCTTTGCCACTCCAATAGCTGCCGCAACCAACTGAATTTTTCATCTTCAGCCGTCAGCTTGATATTGCTAGAACTGTCGGCTTCCTTATATTTCCAATGGGCGGCAATACCGTATTCCGCCACATGATGCATTTCAAGGGTGCGAATCTGCACTTCAATCGGTTTGCCCGCACTCCCTAACACGACTGTGTGGAGCGATTGATATCGGTTCGGTTTCGGTAACCCAATATAATCCTTGAAGCGCCCAGGAATCGGCCGAAAAGCATCATGCACCACCGCCAGGGCGCGATAACATTCGTCATTGGTGTCCACAATCAAACGAATCGCCGCAACATCGTAGATTTCGTGGAAATCCTTTTGCTGACGCTGCATCTTGCGATAAATGCCGTAGAGATGCTTAGGGCGACTATTCACATCTATGCAGTTGATCCCCAACTCCTCTAATCGTTGCCTTAGGGTTTCAGCCACACTTTTCAGCCGAGTTTCCCGATCAGTGCGTTTTTCAGCCACCAGACTCTGCATCTGTCGATACGCATCCGGTTCTAAATACTTGAAAGAGAGATCCTCTAACTCCCACTTAAAACGACCAATCCCCAGGCGATTAGCCAGGGGAGAGAAGATTTCGCAGGTTTCTCTAGCGATTCGGCGTTGTTTTTCAGCGGCGAGGTGCTCCAGCGTTCGCATGTTATGAAGTCGATCGGCCAGTTTCACCACAATGACTCGGATATCCTGAGCCATGGCTAAAAACATCCGCCTGAAATTTTCCGCCTGTCGCTCCGTTTTACTTTGGAAATTAAACTTCGAAAGCTTTGTGACCCCTTCCACTAAACGTCGAACCTCTTCACCAAACCGTTCCCCAATTTCCTCCGCAGTGACCTCCGTATCTTCCACCACATCATGCAGGAAACCAGCCGCAATCATAGCGCTGTCTCCCCCCAAATCCCTAAGTAACCCCGCCACCGCCACTGGATGGCAGATATACGGTTCACCTGAGGCGCGATATTGGTCTCGGTGAAGCTGATAAGCAAACTCAAACGCCTGACAGACTAAAGCGTTGTTTGACTTGACCTCGACTGGCGGCTCTAATTGGTCGCCGTTGGCAAGTTGCTGTTGATTGACAATGCAGGTTTGCAACCAATCAGGCAAAGAACAATCAGTGGGAATGCCAGGATCAGTGGGAATGCCAGGAGCCGTCAGATTCATAGGTCTGGATTAATGGAGGGTGAGATATAGATTGAAGATGTTCAGGCGATTCTACCGCATGAAATGGGGCGCCAAGTTGGAAAAAATGCTACAAATAGCCACCTCAGAATAACTGGGTAGAGAGGTTCCAAACGGAACATAGAGTAATCACTATTGAACAGGTAAGATGACTCTCTTACAACCTTAAGCACATCAGCCATCCCCTTCTCTTTGGAGCCGGGAGTAAGCTTAAGGTAGCTGGAAGCCCTATTCTGTAAGAAGAATAAGGTTTTATACATCCACCCTTGAGGGGAATTTGGCTCCTCCTTAGTGCTTAGACTTTTCAGTTAGGTTTCCCTACCTTTTCAGTTAGGTTTCCCCACCAGAGACGCTCCACATTTCCGGTTGATTACCAAGCCTCCCCAGACCGGGGGTTAGAACTGAGGGGTGAAATAATGACTTTCAACTGAGATGAAGTTTCAATCAAGATTGGCGCTCATTTGAGTATCAACCCCTCCTTAACGGCTTAGCCTCAGGCAATACTTGAAAGCAAACCAAATTCTTAAACCTCAGCAGTTAAAACTTGAAACTAAATTCTGAAGAAATCATGCCCTGCTTTTATATAAATATAAACAAAGTTAGCAGGAATTGGCATTTCATGCTTTCAAGAAATCGTGAGCCTGCTCAGATTAAGCAGACGCTTGCTAGTTGAACAGGGTACGAAACAGCTGATACGAAGACAATAGTTGTGGGGAGACTATATTCTGGATTTTAGATTTTGGCTTCTGGGGAATATCTCAGAGTGGTTTTCCAAAAATAAGTGAGTTCCCATCTTGCAGCCCATCTTTAGAGCCCATCTTTGAGCGTACGTATTGCAGTTAATAGCGCCCGTGAGTTATCAACAGACATTTAAAGCCTTCAAGCTCAGCCTGGAGGAATTGCAGCTGGCTGGTTCTCAAGCCAATCCTGACGCGCCTTCACTGCAATCCCATTTCTTGGAAGTTCAACAGACCTTTCAGCGTCAGATCTTGACGTTCGCAGACACGACTCTTGAAGCCGTTGAACAATCACGAATACAGGCGTATTGTACAGAAATGAATAAGCAAATGCGGTTATTGGGAATGGATATTGTTTTCTTACAAGCCGCGCGGCAGCCTGTCACTGTCCAAGGGCGGCAGGCCCAAATTCGGGATCGGATTAAACGTCTGATTGACTATTGCAAAGCGGTGCTGGGTGAGGCGTGAAATTTCCAATGGCAGATCCTCTATTTGAAATCAAAAATCTTCGGGTCGCCTATCCTGGCCAAGCGGCATGGGCGGTGGACGATGTATCGCTGATGCTGCAGCCTGGCGAAAAACTGGGATTAGTGGGCGAGTCGGGGTGTGGTAAATCAACGCTGGGGCGTGCTGCGCTCAAGTTGCTGCCGTCTTCAAGCCAAGTCGAGGGGGATGCTAGATTTCAAGGCGCATCCGTTTTGGGCTTTTCACCGACTGAGTTGCGCCATTTTCGAGGGGAAGCGGTAGCGCTAGTTTTTCAAGATCCCATGACTCGGCTAAACCCCCTTATGACAGTCGGGGAGCACTGTATCGAAACGCTCCTCGCCCATCAACCGTATTTATCCCGCCAACAGGCAAAACTAAAGACAATTGAAACTCTGGAATCGGTTAGCATTCCGGCGAACAGGCAGCGTCAATATCCCCATGAATTTAGCGGCGGTATGCGCCAACGGGCGGCGATCGCGCTGGCTCTCCTACTCGATCCGAAATTGATCGTCGCAGATGAGCCGACCACTAGTTTGGATGTTACGGTGTCCGCCCAAATCTTGCAGGAACTGACTCGACTCTGCCAAGAAAGACGGATGGCGTTAATCCTCATCTCCCATGACTTGACGTTGGTGGGGGAGTATTGCGATCGCGTCGCTGTCATGTACAACGGCAAAGTGGTAGAAACCGGTCCCGTTCAGTCCGTCCTCTATCAACCCCAGCATAAGTACACCCGATCTTTATTAGAGGCGGCGCTGCATTTGCAGAATCCCCTCACCCATCCACCCATCCACCCATCCACCCATCCACCCATCCTCCAAATTCGAGACCTGAAGCAACACTACACCCTAGAACAAAACCCCATCGCTCGACTCTTTTCCCCCCAATCTGACTCCACTATTCGAGCCGTAGACGGCATTACCCTAGACATTCATTCAGGAGAAATTTTAGGCCTGGTGGGGGAGTCGGGGTGTGGGAAAAGTACATTGTCCCGAACTATTCTCCAGTTAGCCCGCCCGACGTCAGGTCGGGTAGAGTTTTTGGGAGAAGATCTGACGCATCTTTCTCGCAGGGCGCTACGGCGGCGGCGGCGACAGATACAGATGATTTTTCAGGATCCCCATGCTTGCTTAAACCCAATGATGACTGTGGGACAAGGGATTGCCGATCCGCTGTTGATCCATCGCTTGGCGTCTCCGCTAGAGGCTAAGCGGCGGGTTTACGCAATGCTGGAGCGAGTTGGACTGACGCCCATGGAAGATTACTACAACCGCTATCCTGGCGATCTCTCTGGCGGACAACAACAACGGGTGGCGATCGCACGGGCGCTGATTACTCAACCCAAGTTGATTATTTGCGATGAACCGGTGAGCATGCTGGATGCGAGCGTCCAGGCTCAAGTGCTGGAGTTGATGCTGGAGCTGAAGCGGGAATTTGACCTGACCTATCTGTTTATTACCCATGATCTCTGGGTGGCGCGTTTTTTGTGCGATCGCATTGCAGTTATGCAATGCGGAAAAATCGTCGAACTCGGACCCACTGAAGAATTGTTTACCCAACCTCAGCATCCCTATACTCGAAACCTATTAAGCGCAGTTCCTTTACTAGCGAAGGAAACCTCATAGGTTGTACGACTGCTCCCAATTAACATTTGGAATTATCCAAGCCGCTTTCTTTTGGGGCGGTTGCCTTTGCTGGAAATTGACTAAAAGTTGAGCCATTACCGCAATCTCTTACATAAAGATTTTGATTGATTGCTCCTCGCGCCCAGTTGCTGTTTTGGCGATACTTCAAGCGCTGCTTATAGAATAAGTCAAGCAGCCTCCATAAATCCGCTTAGCCGTCCGTCTAAATAGGCATAGAGCCCTTCCCCAGCTTCAAAATAGATTTCAATCCAGTCATGCTCTTGTTCTGTAGAGATGATTTCAGCTTGATAATGGGGAGTGACGAGAAAGTTCAGCCAGTCTGAAATTTGGAATAGAGGGACGCCTAGTTTACCCAAACGGGCGCCGTCAACAGTTTCTATGCTGAATTGGGGGAAAGGGACTGGGGGGCGCTGCATCATAGGATTCGACCTCCATTCAGAGTGAATCAAAAATAATTGGATTAGTTCATTTGAACTAATCCAATTATTCCCAATCTAACGAATTTTGGCAAGGCGCCAATTGGCGTTTTGGGAAACTAGACAAGACTCTGCGGACGATATCCTAAGCCTGATACAAACCGCTCTTGAAAATACCGGATTTCTTCGGGGCGAGGGGCTCCGTGGGAGACAATCACAACATGGCGGCGATTCATAACCGTTGTCGGTGAACTGCCCCCATCAAGGGATTTAAGGGCAAGGGCAACGGCATAGGGCGGACAAAAGGGCAGCCCATTTTCGTTAAGAAACGCCCGACAGTCCTCGCGGCGCTCCGCCTCGACCGATGAGGTAAGTCTTATGCGTATGACCCAGCGATCGTTTAGAAAAATCACTGTAACGCAGTCAAGGAGCCCTCTCACCTTGGCCAGCAGGTAAATTAACACCCTTTGAGTCAGACTCGCATTGGCAAAACAGTAAATTAATTCCACGGCGCTTAACTGAGTTCGCTTTAGATATAGCCTAAGGAAAGAATCTGAGGAAAGTGTGAAGAAGCGACGCCATTTTTGGACTGTTTTACCTCTAATGCCTTTAAAGTAATTGGCTTTTAGTGATTTTATGAACTTTTTATGATCTAATGACAAGAAAAGGTTGACCACTTAGAGCCTTCGGTTGGCCTGTTAAATCCTTGCTTGGAAGCTGAGCATAGTTCAGCCAAAAGTTTGTTATCGTCTTGATAGTCTGATTGTACTGGTTAAGGTGAAAGGGCTTAGTGATGTAGCAGTTTGCATAATTCTGATAGCTTCTGAGGATATCTTTCTTGGAATTGCATTCAGTTAACACAACCACTGGAATATTCATCAGATTAGGATCGGCTTTGATTTCTTCCAACACTTCACGCCCATCTTTTCCGGGCAAATTTAAGTCTAGAAAAATCAGTTGAGGTCGTGGGGATGTGGCGTACTCTCCGGTTTTCTGGAGAAATCTCATCGCCGCCTCGCCGTCTTGCACCAGGTATATATTGCAGTTTGCGGAACAGCCATGCATAGCGTGCTCTATCAAAAAAACGTCGCCCGCATTATCTTCAACCAACAAGATGTCAACTGGGGGTTGAAAGGCTTCCGAATCTATAGAAAACATTGGTTTTATTGAAAAAATATAATCGTGTGATCTTGAAGAAGAAGCAAAGGGAAAACTTCGAAGTGACCGCTCATCCCATTTATCCAAGTAAGTAAGGAGAAGTTTGGGAGGGAAGACCCTTTGGACGTTTCAAGGTTACTTTTTGGCAATCCCATTTGAGCCCTAATACCAATTCAAAATGAAGATGAGCATAATTCGGAGATTAAAAGCCTTGCTATCAAAGGGTTTAATCTGAGTTATCCTGTGCAGCTTCATATCCATTTGGTATAACCTGTAGGCTATAATCAGAAACTATCAAGAATTAAGAATCAGTCTACGAGAATAATGTGATCATTTTGTGATCGCTAAAATAAACAGGCTCTTTAGGATTATGGCCCCATCATCATCATGAATTGTGGCCTTTGTTCTCTTTTTCTTTTGATAAATACTTTATCCTTCAAATAGAGGATTCTCAATGTCTCAGGTTCCGTTTCAATTAACGCCTGAAGAGTTGCGAGACTGGCGGGCAAGACTGGCGGAGGCCAATCGCAATAACATTTTTTGCCATTGCCGGATGTGCGATCGCGAATGGATCGCCTCCACCCAGGTCGCTTGCCAATGTGGGAGTCAAAGTGTTGAATATATTGCCTGCTGGCAATTTCCAGATGATTAAGGCCTGCTGGCAATTTCCAGATGATTAAGGCCTGCTGGCAATTT
>JASJDH010000159.1 GCA_030065175.1 Leptolyngbyaceae cyanobacterium MO_188.B28
TTGGAGGGGTCGTTACTTGGAAAATATATTTAGCTTGCTTACCTCATTTTATGAAGATTCTATCAAGGCGACTTTCCTATAAATTTAACAACTAGTCTTTAGAGATGACTGAAAATTTCTCTTGAAAAGTAGGGAAAAGAATAGCTCAGGCAGTTTGATTCTGTTGAAAAAAACGCCCTTGCTCAAACATCATCGTCTAACAATTCGGTTGAAGCGGACTGGTTAAACTGCTAGTGTACAGTCATAATACTTGTCTTTAGCCGCTCAACAGGATCGTCATCCTGCTTCGTCTTGATCGGTTGAGACGTAGTTTAGTATTGTTACTGTTCGTACTCAAAGTTAGAGTGTAGTTAGGTTGTCGGTGAGGCGATACGTTAAGAGTATTGATGGGGCGATCGCATATGAACACGGTGATGACGGTTGAAGAAATCGAGGCATTTGTTCATTCAGATTATGCTGATCGTGACATCATGCATAATCTTGCCCACATTCATCGTCTTCAGAAGTTGGCTCAAGAAATTGCGATAAGCTACGAGCATGATCCGGATTTACTTGAGCTTGGCGCCTACTTTCACGGCAATATTGCCTTCAAAGAAGCAGAAATCAGGCAATTCCTAAAAGACAAGCAGTTACAGCAAAAGGAAATCGATAAAGTCGTTCAGGTAGCGTGGGAATCACAGAAGGAAAGCCATGCTGAAACCATGGAAGGCAAAATTTTGCATGACGCACATCTGCTTGAGGGAGGCAAGACGTTCATGATTGCGAAGTCCCTTGTGACGGGTACGGCTCGTGGACAGTCCTTAGAAGAAACGCTGCAATATCTTGAGGAGAAGATACTTGGAAAATTTGAGTGCTGTTTCCCAGAGTCGCAAAAATTGTATGCAGAAAAAGAAGAGTATACCAAGTTATTTCTCAAAGATTTAAGGAGTAATTTGTAATATTACAGCAGGACAACAATTCGCTTGAAGCGGTCTGCCTAAAGATCTTGGCGCATTGCGAAAGTCACTTGCAGCTGCTCAAGCGAACCGTTAGGCAGATATTTCTGAAGTCTATGCTCAATATGAAAATCCGAAAGCTTTCTCATCAGGAAATCGAAACAGGCATTGAATTTCTTCAAGCAATGTTAGGTGAAATGGCGTCCTTTGGCGGCCATGTTTTGCAAACCCCTGATTCCGTTTCAAACTATTTCCGCGATCGCATCCACTCAAAGCTCGACTCTCCTGATCATCTTTTCTTGGGGGCAACGCCAAACTTTTCATCCAGCCAACTGATTGGCGTCCTCGAAGCCAGCATTGCCCATTTGCATCCTGTATTCGCGCCAAAATCATCCCTTCATATCCATGGGATTTACGTTGCGCCTGAATATCGGCGAGCTGGAGTTGCGCGATCGCTCATGGAAGCTGCATTCAAATGGGGACGAGAAAAAGGCTGCGTAGAAGCCGATCTTCATGTCTTACGAAATTCACCCGCTAAATCCCTTTATGAAGGTTTAGGATTTGAAGACTTTCAGATCGAGATGCGGCGAAAACTATGAAATTGGATAACTTCCCCCAAGTCAGACTTTCAAACAAGATATCTTGTTCAATTATTGGTGGCGGAATGGCTGGATTGGTTGCTGGCAATGTACTGCAGCAATATGGGTTTGATGTCACAGTATTGGATAAGGGACGGGGTATCGGGGGGCGGATGGCGACCCGTCGGATTTCTCACGCCGACCATGGAGACGGCATCTTTGACTATGGTGTGCAATACATCACTGCTCAAAGTGAGGAATTTAAAAAATGGCTAGATGAATGGATTGAGATTGGACTGGTGGAAAAATGGGATTGTGCGTCTCGATCGGCGGCAGATTTAGAAAGTCAAAAATATCGGGGTGTTCAAAGTATCAGAAGTATCGCCAAACACCTTGCATCGAATCTCAACGTTCACACTGGCAAAAGGATTGTAGCGATAAGCTGGCGTGAAGCGAGCTGGAAAATTTTCGCCGATGATGGGGCCTCGTACAATAGCAATCTCCTTATTTTGACTCCTCCCTTGCCCCAAACGATTCAACTCCTCAAAGATTCAAAAATTCCCATATCTGAAATTTCATTGGAGAGGCTGAGAAGGATCACCTACAGGATGTGCCTGACCGTACTCGCGATCGCATCTGGCCCCCTTCGAATTCAGCAGTCTGGAAGTTGCCATGTCAACGGCGATCAATTAGAGTGGATAGCCTGTAACCGTCTGAAAGGCATTTCTCCAGATTGTTACGCCGTCACCCTCCAAGCGAATGCAAAGTTTAGTGAACAGCATTACGCTCCAGCGAAAAGAGAGTCAGCCGCTCAAGCGCTAATCCACGCAGCAAAACAATATTTGGGGAACTCCAGTATCCTCGAGTATCAAGTGCATGTCTGGCGATATAGCACCCCAATCAACTATTTTGATGGGACATTTTTCTCCCCCCAACCCTGTTCCAGCGATTCTGCAGCAGTCGGCCCGCTTTACATCGCAGGAGATGCCTTCTCTACAGGATATGAAAAGATCTCGAGCCTCGAAAATGCTTTTTTATCTGGGTTTGAAGTTGCAATGGATATATGCCAGAAACAGAAAGTCTCGTAGTACTGTCTAATCCCAACGGGTTGGCATGAATCTTCGGTCCTAACGCTTCACATGAATGGTCTCCGCCCCCCTTTTTTTGTGAGATGCGCAAAATCACCCTTGTCATTGTTACAAGCCCAATTCCAAAATTGACAAAAACGATTCATCACAGGCTAAATCGGGCGATCGAACCGAGTGAGATTGTCTAAGAATCAAGCGCTAGTGAGTGGGTGGATAGGGAGTTTTAACTGCAAATCCCTAACCTTGGATCGATGGATACGTTATGCACAGTCTTGTTGAGTGATTAGTTGGCTTAGGGCTGTAAAGCCAGACGTGTCGGAGGGGAGGTATGAAAGAACCGAGCGATCAGATGATTGAAAACTATATAGGGCGGGTCTTGGCGCTTCGCCAGAGTCAAACTCTGCAGCAGTCTGATCTAGAATCATTGGCTCTCGAACTGGGGATGACCGCCGATGATATTGATGAGGCGAAACGCAAGGCTGAAGATCATCTCAGTCGGGGAAAAAGTTACCTCCAATGCCGTCGGTGGGAAGACGCCATCGAGGAACTCAAGCAAGCCGTCGCCCTTAATCCAGTGGATCTCACGGTTCTTCACACGTTGGCGGAGGCCTATCAGTCGCGTTATCTCCAGCGGCGACGACGTGCCGACAAAGATGAGGCGATAGCCCTGGCTAAACAATGTTTGGCCATTAAAGCCGATGATAGAGATGCGATCTCGCTACTGAACGCTTTGGAGGCGCCTTCTAGAAATAGACACTCAGTAAGCCTAGGCCTAGGCCTAGTAGTCCTAGTAGTTAGAGGAGGCGCTGCGTTTGTACTGCTGAGCCTCTTTGTTGGTTCAATCCTACTTATCCGCATTCACCCTAAGCACGCCTTTCTGGTCTTAGACAAGATTTCTCGGACGATTTCCTCAGAAAATCCTACAGAGACTTTCATCACTGAAAAAACATCCCAGGATATTCCGGAACTGGACATTCCCATCGAATTTAAAGCCCCTGGTGTAGAAATTGATCCCAGACTCTCCCGCCTCAATAACTACACCGACTCTTCTTTTTATACTCTGAACAGCGTTCTCTTGAATCATGGCGATCAAGAGCTGGCGACCTTGCGTCTAAAGGTGGATTATCTGGACGCCCGGGGAAATATCCTCGCCACTGAGAGCACTGAAGCGCTGGCGGATAATGAGGCCGAACTGCGCCCCGGAGACACCCACGCCTTTAATCTGCTTAAAGAAGTCAATCCCGATTTAACTCAGGTTCGACTGAGCGTCGTCACCCGGGACCAAATCCCTGCGGCGTCAACCTATGGACTCAACCCTGTGGTGAACTATACCTGGGGCTTTACACAACCGGCCAATCTAGACTTCTCGATCGCCGCCCGCACTGACCAGTTCAAAGACTATGGCTCTAGGGCTTATCATGATGCTGTGTTCGCCATCACTAATACCGGTGACGTCGCTATTAAAAAGTTAAAGCTGCAAATTGACTTCTATGATGCGAAGGATCACATCATTGGCAGTGAGGACATTCTAGTGGTCTATGGCAATGACGCGCCGATGCTGCCTGGTGAAATCCGTCCGAAACGCAGCATTCATCAGGCGCCAAAAAACTACGCCAGTTACCGCTTAATCGTTTTAGAAGCGGAGTAGGAAACCCCAACGATGGCTGGCGAATTCTGCCGCTTTAGCCTCCCTTTTGGGACCTAATCGTCATAGCGATAGGGATAGTGGACGGGATGCCGCCCATGATAGGGATCGTGAACCCGGTAATACCGATGAGGATACCGTCTAGAACGCACTATACGATATCTGCGGCTGGGATAATGGGTATGATGGCGGCGATAGTAAGGGGATCGCCGATAGTATCGGCGCCGCCCATGGGAGTGACGATGGCGATGACGATCGCCAATAACAACTTGCACCCGCCCGTTTGAGCTGCTAAACACAATACGGGCTTCAGCATAAGCAGGAGCTGCAACACCCAATGTGAGGAGTGTCGAGAGCGCTAGCGCAGCGGTTTTCATTATCTTCACCTCCTAGTGCAGAGTCAGGAAAGGTGTTTTTCGATTCGAAAGAGAAAACGTTACCGTAATTTTTGAATGAGTCAGATAGAGCCCGACCAATGGAGTATGTGGAGAGGATAGTTCACACCCATGGGAATACTATAGCATTTTGATGATGAGAAGAAAAAAGCCTTCCCATGGACTCCCGACTTCAAGCTGGCAATTAGGGCTATGTCCTGCCCGTAGAGTATTCTAGATGCTTGAGGATAATTTCCGTTTCAAAGTGTTTCGCGATTGAATAAACAGCATTAAGTCGATGTCCGTAATCCACAAAATTATTGAACTTGAGACCGATCCAGGGATCGGAATTTACAACATTACCCCTCAAATTAAGGATTTTATCGAGTCTGTCTCGGTTGAAAATGGACAGATTCTAGTCTTTTCCAGACATACGACAACAGCGTTGGCGATTAATGAGTACGAGGTCAGACTTTTAGAAGATATCAAAGTATATCTGAGAAAGTTAGCGCCCGAAACAGAAACCTATCTTCATAATGATCTCCATCTTCGAGATGTGCCGGACGATGAACCCATGAACGCCCATTTCCATCTCATGGCCATGACCCTTAGCAGTAGTGAAGTCATTCCAATTATGGATGGCAAGTTGGCGCTAGGAACTTATCAATCCATTCTGCTTTTCGATCTAGATGGGCCTCGAAAGCGTTCGGTATATTTCCAGGTTTATGGAGAGTAGATATTAAGTCATTTCTGGACTTTAAGGAAGGAAGGGAGTCGGGGAAGCATAAGAACAGTCTGATTTAGGCGTTTTATGCAACCCTCTTCACAAAGAAATATTGCATTCGAGCGGTTGATGAATCGACTGCCGCCCGAAATTATCACCTCATTTAGTGATGCTCAACTCACTGCGATTCGCGACGGCATGGCTTCCCGACCTTGGCGAAGTCATCCTGTCGACATCCGCTTTACCATACCTTTTATCCGATTATATTTTGTCTTTCTGATGGGGCCAGAGCGACGTTCTTCAGAAAGGCTGGCTCAAGAGAGACAGCTTAATGCGATCTGGACACCTGCCAATATAGCCGTCATTTTAACTGTTATAGGGGTCAGCGTTGGCGCTATGGTTGGCGCGCTTCAATTGCGTTCCCTCAACTTTTCTTCTGCCAATGAAGATGATATCCATCCCGTTGTTGTGCCATTCAAAGGAAATAGAGAGGAGTGCGAGGGGAGCGGACGAGATTGGCAAGACGGCAAGTGTATTGACTATGAGCATAATCCTCGTTTTTGAGACGTGGTTGAAAGCCAATCATTCATATCTCGGAATAGCAATGCCTGTTTTGGATGAGGTTAAAGCTTCCAATTGATACTGAAGTAAACGTTGAGACCGTCGGGACTATCGTCTAAGGTCTCCAGAGGCACCGCAAAGTCAAGGCGAATATCAAGGGGGGAAATAGGATTGAACAGGACACCCAGGCCTGTTCCCAACAGAAAGTTGTTGTCTGTGGTTTCGGTGCTGGAGTCTTTATTCCAGACCACGCCCAAATCCATGAAAGGAGCGACTTGAACGATGGGGCTTCCGCCTTCGTCGCGCAGAAGGGCAATGCGGTCTTCCACTGAAAAGCGAAAGCCATTGTCGCCAGACCGG
The DNA here is from genome assembly GCA_030065175.1 of Leptolyngbyaceae cyanobacterium MO_188.B28. Classification (GTDB taxonomy): domain Bacteria; phylum Cyanobacteriota; class Cyanobacteriia; order Phormidesmidales; family Phormidesmidaceae; genus JAKSDM01. The sequence continues at coordinate 6,266 of JASJDH010000159.1, forward strand.
ATATTTTGATCGTAGCCGCGAACAGACTGGCCGCCGCCGATAACGAACTGTTCTGAGCCAAGTAGACTGTCGGCGCTAAGTTGCAAATCGCCCTGGACAATCAAAATATTGTCGGAGCCCAACACTTGCACCCGCTGAACCTGCCCTAACCAGCTAAAAAATTGACCGTCGGCTGAGTCACTGAGGTTGGTGGCGTCAAAGAGTTCGGTTCCGAGGCTAAATTGCGATCGCAGCGCCCAAGCTCCACTCAAGTCTCGCCGAACATAGTCCTGGCCAAACTGAAACACACTGGTGCGATTAGAACTGCTGATCAGATCACTGATTAATGTTTCCCCATCGCGGTAGCGAAACCCCAAAGACAGGGCGAACTCTTCCCGGGGCGATCGCACAAAAGGCTGCCGAAAGCTGACTTCATAGATTTCGGTATTACCGCGGATATCGAAGTCAAAGGATGGATTAGATTCATCGACAATCTTAAACGCATTGTAAGAGGCTCTCATCTGCAACGTGCCGTTCATCGGATTGAGCGGAACCCGATAGCCCAGTTCGTAAATTTGTGAGCCAGAGCGGTTAGAGTCATAGGCGGAGGCAAAGATTTCATCCCCTAAGCCTGCTAGATTACGATAATTGAGCTTGACGCCTGCTCGTTCATTGCCAACACTGCGGGGAGAATAGTTGTCGCCGACAATTCGAAAATCTAGGGGGTCAGCCTCTTCAACCCGCACAATCAAAATGCTTTGCCCAATTTCTTCACCCGCCCGTAGACTGGCTGATACATTATCAAATAAAGGATCAGCCCGCAATAACCGCAGTTGATTTTCCAGGCTCGTCTGGTTAAGGGGCCGAGCGCCGCCTAAGGCTAAGCGAGAGCGCACGTAGTTTTGGAGCCGGGTGGTTCCTTCAACTTTAATTTCCTCCAATCCCCCCTCAAGAATCTGAATTCTCACCACTCCCTGGCTAATGGTTTGATCCCCTAAAACTGCTCTGGAGGTGATGTAGCCCGAATTTAGATAGAGCTGGGTTATGGCGTCAGCGGCCTCTTGAAGTTGCACTAACGTCAGCGTTCGATTTTCATAGGGGCCGACCACTTCTTTCAGGGTTTCGGCGTCAAAGCGGGTGCTGCCCAAGACCTCAATCTCCCGCACTTCGATCTCAATTGGAGCGGCGTCAGTCGGTTGGACTGGCTCAGGAGAAGGGGGAGAGGCGGGGAGAGGCGACGCCTCTTCAGGGCTGAGCGGCTCAGGCTCTGGAGTGGGTTGGGGGAATCGTTCTCGGCTGGGGGGAACTTGGCCCAGCAACGTTGATAAGGACGGGGCTTCTTCAGAGGTAAGGGGGGCTAGATTGGTCGGCAGTATGGGTGGATCGGTTAGCGCCATTGAGGATTTTGTCAGGGGTTTAGCCATCCCGGTTAATGGGTAGGCGGCCAACCCCAGCAAGGCGAGTCCCCAGCTAGCGATTCCTGATTTCATAGATCGGTTCACTCCTGCCTCAACCCACTCAACTGATCTAATGCACCGTTAACTTAGCTCAGAAAACGCCCAAGTTGCATTCAACCTTAGTGGATTGTCTTGTCAGATTGATAAGACAATCACCAAGGACTGCCAATTAGGGTGAAAGCGCCCCAAAAGTAAGGATGGGCGAGTGAATCGGGAGCTAATTGGGCAATTTCTGCAGGGAGTTCAATTTCTCCGCCCGTCCAGTGCAACCGATTGTCCTGAACGGTCGCCTCTCCCCTCAGCATGGCTAACTGGGCTTGTCGCAAGGCCTCTGCTTTGATCGGCGTGGTGCGCAACTGATGATAGAACTCGGTCATCAAGCTAGCCGAGCCCAAATCACTCACCTGCCAGAGACTCGCCAAGGCCGTTCTGACCCCCGCTTGCACCGCCAGTCCGGCAAACCCAAGTTCTGCTTGCTGATCCCCCAAAGCCATTCGACAGGCGCTTAAGACCAGCAGTTCTAGGGGCGGATCGTTCAATCCGAGCTGTTGGAGCTGGTTAAGTTGAAGCCGTTGATCCCAAAACTGAATGAAGGAGTTCTCCAACTTCCCTGAGCGAAATTCGCCATGGGTGGCCAAATGCACAATCCCATAGGGAAACTCTCGCCGAATGTTAGTCAGAGTTTCCGGCGTGAATGATTCATTAACAAACTCTCGACCTTCCCATAGGGTTTGACTAATGATGTTCAGTTCTAGCGGCACAGACGGCAGATCCGGTAAATTCTCAAATTCTGACGCCCCCATCGCCAATACCTGAGCATTCCGAATATCGACATAGCGGGTGTCCGTTAAGTTCAGACTGGGGATAATCCCTAAGCTGTAACGTTCGATGATGAAGCCTTGTCCGTCGTGTAAGACTGAAACAGGGAGCGATCGCAGCCCTGCATCCATCACAAATGAGAGATGTTGAATGTCCTTTTCTGCGAGTTCTGCTTCCAGCGGCGCAATCAGCCAATCATAGAATTGCTGAGCAGGTTTCAAATAGCGAGTTGTTCGCCGTCGCCTAGAAAGGGTGACTGCGCTACTCAGCTGATTCGCCATCTCCTCAACTTCCGCCCTTGTAACCCCTTCAACCCGCTTACGGATAGGAGGACCGGAGGGTGTCGCCAAAATTAGCTCAAGCTGGTCGGAGTCTTGAGATGGGTTTGTCTGAGCCCGCCGTCTGGCTAACGCTTTAGGATAAGTGAGGGAGATTGCCTCCGGTTCAGTAGACGAGGGGGGGAAAACAACATAGATTAAGGCGGGGGGAATCCCCGTGGCGTTGGCGACCTGAAGTAAATCTCCCTGGACATCGGCGAAATCTTTATCGGGAACGTCTTCTAGTCCAAGATGATCTGCAAACTCGCTAGTGAAGGAGGCGTCTTCCATTTGCCAGGTTTGGAAAGCAACCTCGTCTGTGGAAGTCGGCGTGATCGTTAAAGGGGGATTTGAGGTCTCTTCTTCTCCCGGGGGAGACGGAGGAGGAGCCTCAAATCCACAACTAATCAAACAATTGACCTCTCCAGGAGGATCTGGCGGGGTCGGTGTTTCTGGCGGGGTCGGTGTTTCTGGCGGGGTTGGCGTTTCTGGCGTGGTCGGTAATTCACCAGTCAAGATAGAGATATCCCCAACCACAAAGTCACTCAAAAAAGATTGGGCAGGAGCGATCGTGTCGATGACATTGGTAATTGCGTCAGCGGTTCCATTGAGCATGGCGTCTCCCACCTCAAAGGGAGTTTGGCCATTCCCCCCGTGTGTGATGGTGATGGGCGCGCCGCTCGTGGCGATACTCGCATCAGTCTCGTTGTTGGTAAAGACCGTCCCTGTTACTCTAAAAAAAACAGCCGTAGAGACCACAATTTCGCCACCCGACCCGGACGATTCAATTACCTCCGCAGAAATCCCGCCCACCTGAATATCATTGTCGGAGGTCAATTCAATCCGCCCGCCCCCTGAAGAAATGTTTTCTGCAATATCAATTCCCAGACTTCCATTTCCGCTATTGCCCTCAAGAGTAATACTGCCGCCGAAGGAATCAATCCCCTTTTCTGATCGGAGACCGACGCCTGCGGTGTTAGAACCCGAGAGCATGAGAGCCCCCGACGTGAAAACATTCCCATTAGAATTGAGATGTAAGCCAAAAGAAGTAAGACTATTACTGCTGCCGGACAGGGTAATAGCCCCCCCCATAAACGATAAGACATCACCGTTTATTAGAATGCCGGTATTATTCTGACTACTACCGTTAAAGGTAATATCGCCAGTGTCCGATTTGACCGTAGCGTTAGCAGTTTCAATTTCGATACCTGGACCGTCTCCACCGATGCCAGTGAAGGAAATGCCGCCATCGCCGACATCCAATGAGGTGTTGTCTCGGACTAGAATTGCCGCCCCTGTTTCATTTTCGGTATTCCCCTGAGCCAGGATATTGCCGCCAAAGGTGTCAATCACTATAGTTGATGTACCGTTGCCAAACACCACACTGCCATCGCCGTTGTTGTCGGTATCGGCCTGCAATGTCAAACTCAACGAATTTTCTCCAGTCGGCGGTATGCCATCACTTCCGCTGTCAAAAATATTGGCCTCGATCAGAATATCGCCTGCCGCTTGCAGGGTTAAATTGTTTTTACCCAAACCGTTATAGTTCAGATCAGTCTGCAAGACAATATTTCCGGCTTGGCCTCCAGTTGGTCCTGTCGAGATAACCACATCGCCATCGTCTAAGGCTCTCTGCAAATCTAAGATGCTCAGGTTAGCGTCATCTAATTGGGCTGTGAAAGGGCTTTCAAAGGGAGAGCTAAACCCAAAACTCGAGGCGCCGGTGATAAAGATATTACGGGGGTCAATCAACCAAACCCCGCCATGGCCAGATGGCGCACCAGTATCGGGCGCTCCCCTGACATCTAGATATCCCCGGCTACTGGTTTCCACAAAACCGCCATCGCCAGAATTCATCCCGCCGCGCACACTAATATCGCCATATACACGGCTGGTGAGTTCGGACCAAACGATGACCTGTCCCCCATCCCCAGCGGTTAAGGCGTCGGCTCGCAAGCTGGAATTTGGGTCTACATAGGTGATATCCGCATTGGGGAGAGGTCCCTTCCCTTTGTAGGCGCCCCCCACGTAAATCTGACCGCCGTCGTTTGCGCCGGAGGCGTCTATCGTGGCATTGATTAACCCGACTGTTTGGCCCAGGAGTCTGACAGATCCGCCGGTTCCATCTGGAGGAAGAGGGCTGGTGGTGTCAACAACGCCTGAGATGACTGTGTAGCCTTGGGCCACGGGAATTTTCAGGTCTGAGCCCGTCAGTCTAATGCTGTTGTCGGAGTTAACAATAATGTTGGTGGCGTGGGTAAGGGTGGGGTTGCCTGTCAGCAGTGTGGGGAGAGAAATCGGGGTGAAGTTAGTGGAAGAGGGAAGCGTGGATGTGCGATCAATAGTTTCTAGCTCCAGGTTCAAGAGCAGACCGTCATGGCTGATGCGGACAAGATGTTGGCCAGGAATTGCTGCGACTGTGATTTCTCCCCCAGGGCTTATTAAAGAACCTGTACTAATCACCTCGCCCCCCAGCAACATGAGGTGTTGGCCTGGATTAAGGGTTAAATTGCCCGCATTCGCGATCGCCCCCGGTTGAGCAGTGGTAAAAGCAAAGGTATCGGGGGAACCGACTAATTGGGCATAGTCATTGGGGCCAAATGCATTAAACCAATTGTCCCCAAATCCAACCCCATTGGCCGTGGTGACGGTGAAAGCGGCGGGCAGATTAAGGCTGACATTGGGACCCAAGAGGACCCCAGCAGGATTGATTAAAAATAAATTGGCTTCGCTGCCGCTTATCTGGAGTAATCCATCGATAACAGAAGGATCGCCGCCGACAACTCGCCCTAAGATATTCTGAACCGTGGGGTCAGCCAGGAAATTGGCGATTTCGTTCTGGCTGAGGCCAAATTGCTCAAAGCTCTGGAATAGATTCAATCCATCTCCAGAGAGTCTGCCGCCCGAAATGTCATATCGATTTCCATCAACCTGAACCGTTGTGCCGACATCATCGATGGCGGGGGTAATGGAAGCGGATTGTGCAAATACGGGGTCTCCGCCAAACAAGCCTGTCACCGTGCAAGCTGTCAATAAGGCAGTTAAAAAAGCCTGGTTTGCCGCCATAGGTTTTGAGGGGTTTGCAAGTTAAGCTGAAAGCATTGCCAATGTGATCGCGATTTACGTAGGGGGGATGCAACCTGAAAGGTTATCTGGCTAGGGAGGCAGCTTCTAGGGTCACAAAAGTCAGAGCTTGATACATCAGTAAAAATCCCGATTGCTATCCCGTGGAAATACTGGACAAGGCTGTAGCCTTACTTGGCTATGGTTGACTATTTACAGCACAATCCATCGGACTGGGTATAAGCTGACTAATGGATATTTATTGAACCTCATGGCTAGTCGCAAAAACAAAGGGGTAGACTCACCCTCTTCAAATAAAGCAACTCGGGGCGATCGCACCGTTTATTCCGAATTTGGCGACACCCATTCCGCAGCTTTTGAGCGGGGTGTTCAGGAATTGCCGCCAAATCAGCAGGATTTACGGATTCAAGCCTCCCGGAAAGGGCGAAAAGGCAAGACAGTCACCGTCATTAGCGGCTTTCAATTGAAGCCAGAGTCTCTCACTGCCCTGGCTAAGAAACTAAAGGCCCAATGTGGTTCTGGGGGAACTGCTAAGGAAAACACCATTGAAATTCAAGGCGATCATGCCCAGAAATTGCTAGGGCTCTTGATTGAAAAAGGATATCGGGCCAAGATCAGCGGCGGATGATGGAGGTAGATGGGTGGATGGGTGGATGAGTGGATGAGTGATGAATCATCCCAAAACCGATACCTCACTAGCTGATTGGCAGCCCGAGTTTAAATTAGAACCCATCCACCCATCTACCCATCCACCCATCCACTGCCTTTAAATAGAACTTTCACTCGTACGCCAATCCGTCTAGTTATGGGGAGTCATACCGAATGCTGCAGGGTCGATGGTGGAAATCTCAAATTGCCTTGTTGACGGCTTTTTTCCTGGGGTTAGGAATGATGCTGGGAACGGGAGCGATGACGTCAGCGCCAGCCCAGACCGTATTCACTGATATTGAAAATTATTGGGCCAGGGACTGTATCAATGATTTAACCCGCCGCAATATTCTTGAACAGAGCCCTGACGGTTTGTTTCGCCCCGATTCGCCGACAACTTGGGGGGAGTACGCGGTGCTAGTGAGCCGCACGTTTCCGGAGCGCCTCACAATCCCCGAATTACCCATCCTGTCCATAGAACTCCTCTCTGAGCCGATAGAGCTTGAGCAATGGGCGGAAAAATTAGCGGAGCAAAAGTTGGGGTTGACGCTTCAGGCGGCGGCTCAAGCCAATTTCCTCTCAGCCTATCCCTATCCAGAGCTACAACCTAAGCAGCCCATTACTCGAACCCAAACGATTGTTTCCCTGGCGATAGGGTTAGATTTTCCCTACGTGGCGACCGCCCATTCAACGTTGAAAGCGACGTTCAATGACGCCGCCATGATTCCCGACTACGCCAAAGAAGCGGTAGCGGCCGCCTTGAACCAGGGGATGGTGGTGAACTATCCCAATCCTAGATTATTTGAACCGAGCCAAGTGGTGACCCGGGGGGAAATGGCGGCTTTGTTCTGTCGCGCCAGCAATGACCCTAGCCTGCGGGCCAAGGCTCCCACGGACGCGATCGCAATTCCTCAATTTCCGGATTCAATTCCACCGCCCTCAACAGAACTCAGGGGAGTCTGGCTGACCAATATCGACAGCAACGTACTATTTTCTCGAGAAAGTCTGGGATCTGCAGTCGACACCCTAGCAGGCTTGAACTTCAATACGCTCTATCCCACCGTTTGGAATTGGGGCTATACCCTCTATCCCAGTAAAACAGCCGAACGGGAAATCGGAGCCAAACAGGGACTGTACCCAGATTTGGAGGAAACCGGGCGGAATGAAGCATTAGAAGCCGCCCATGCCGATTACGATATGCTGAAGGAATTAATCGACCTGGCCCATCCCAAGGGAATGAGCGTTATCCCTTGGTTTGAATTTGGCTTTATGGCGCCAGCTGACTCAGAGCTGGCCCGCCGTCATCCTGATTGGTTAACTCAAAAGCAGGATGGCTCCTTTACCGTCCCAGAAGGCGATCACCTTAGGGTATGGATGAATCCCTTTCACCCAGAGGTCCAGCGTTTTATGCTGTTCCTGATTAATGACTTGATGGCGAACTACGATGTAGACGGGTTTCAGGTGGATGACCATCTGGGGCTGCCGGTGGAGTATGGGTATGACCCGGTGACTGTGGAACTCTACCAGCAGGAGCATGATGGCCAGAGCCCGCCCGACGATCCCAGGGATCCTGAATGGATGCAGTGGCGGGCCGACAAAATCACTGAATTCATGGGCGAGGTGTTTCAGGTAGTGAAAGCCAGGAAACCTAACGCCATTATGTCGGTGTCTCCGAATCCTCATCCGTTTGCTTACAAACACTTTCTGCAGAATTGGCCGGACTGGCGACAGCGGGGCTATGTGGAGGAGATTATCATCCAGCTTTACCGCAGTGACATTAGTCGGTTTATCTGGGAAATGAATAAGCCAACGGCGCGCGGCGCACGCGGTCATGTTCCCACCAGCATCGGCATCTTAACTGGGTTAAGAAATTTGCCTGTACCGATAACCCAAATTCAGGAGCAAATTAATTCAGTGCGCGATCGCGATTACGCAGGCGTCTCTTTCTTCTTCTATGAGAGCCTTTGGAACTTCAATGCAGAAACGCCGGAGGAACGGGCGGCGGGATTGCAAGCCGCCTTTCCGAATAGCGCTAGGCGTCCTTAAATGGATTAATACTAGGCGATCGCCCCCAAAGCTAATTGCTGCAGACGCCTTTTGAGGTAAATGCAATGATCTGGGCGCGCGATCGCCCAAGCGTTAACCCCCAAGCAAAGCGCAACGACAAACATGATGACGAAAGTCGGCGGCGCTATCACTCCAATCATGAACCAACTCAGGTCATGCATCACCAGCACCGAAGCATAGAGAGCCGAAGCCGCCGCCATTATCCAAAGGTAATAACGGGGACATTCAAATGCAGAAAAGAGAATAATCTGAAGACTGACCAATAGATTAGCTGGAACTAAAAACGCGCAAAGTGCAACGCAGTGAGTCATCGAGAATTCAGAAAAGAGCTCAAAATTGATCATCTAATAAGGGATTGTAAGGTTTGCAAACAGACGCCTAAGGTGATTCCCACTTGAGTGAAATACTCTCAACGGTTACCCATAACGCGATGTGCAACTTTAATTTCAACGAGTTTACGTCGTTTCAGCCCTTAGAAGGGGGCTTTAGAGTGATTTTGGTCTGATGCAAATGAGAACATTCTCATTAAGCATTGCCATGTA
>JASJDH010000160.1 GCA_030065175.1 Leptolyngbyaceae cyanobacterium MO_188.B28
CTCGCAGATGCATTAGGGGCTGCTTCAAAGTCTGCCTCGACGGCAGCCAATTCTTCTTCTGATTGAGCTAATCGCTTGAGGTAAAAATCCCTCCGCCGACTTATTTTCGGTCTTTGCTGAATAGGGGGGTGGCTTTGTGGTATTCCGAATGGAGTATTAAGTTTTCTAGAAAGTGTTTCATCCCCAGATCCAGCAACATCATTTACTATTTCTTCAGACCCTGTTTCTTGCTCCTTTGGCCATTTATTCGCTAAAGTAGCCAAGGTGCTAGACTGATACTCCTCGTCCTCAATCGCTTGGGCTATTTTCTGGGCTTGGGGCAACAACTCGATTGGTAGTGTATCGGCCAGGACCTTCAAAGTCGCAGCACGGGAAACCCCATCTTGAATCGTTTGGGTGATGTCCAGGGCTTGGGGCAAAAGTTCAGGTGGTAGTTTGTTGACCAGGGCTCTCAAGACCTCAGCACGAAATTTCTCATCTTGAGTCGTTTGGGTGATGTCTAGGGCTTGGGGCAAAAACTCGGAGGGCGTTTTGTCTATTAATGTAATCAATCCCGCAGCACGATGTTCCTCAGACTCAATCGCTTGGGCTGTTTGGAGCGCTTCAGGTAGTACTTCAGGTAGTAGAGCAGATACAGCTGTTAACCCCTGAAAACGGCTATAGGTATTTTGAATAGTTCTAACGATTTCTAGGGCCTTTGGTAATAGAGTGCCTGGAAGATGGGGAATCAATGAAATTAAGTAAGAGACGAGTTCGGTTTCATTCTCAATGGTTGATAGGCTTTGCAAGAGATTTGAGAGGACTTCTGTCGATTGTCCCTTCAAATTAGCCAATGTTTCAGTCCGTTCTTGCTCGTCTGTAATTGTCAGCGCCGACTTCAACTCTTCTCGCAAGTCCCCGACTTTATCTTCGCTTCGGCTCCCTTCTTGGCTGTGTTCGTCTAACTTCCTCTCGGAAATCGATTTGATGCTCTCAACTTGAAGGTGCTGTCGCAATTCTGCAAACCCTTCTAATTCGTTCCATTGTTCTTCACTCCAATCGCTATGCTTCTGCAAAAAGGCTGTAAACTCTTGCGGTGTTTGCCCATAGCGGTCAGAGATATACCTCGACAAAACCTGAAAAACCAGCTTTTCATCAACCTTGAGCATTGCCTTCCGAAGCAGGTCCTTTACCCCTGGTACGAACTGATAGGCTCCGTTATCCGTCGTCTCCAGCAACCCACTCAAAAATACTTCTGCTACATGCACCGTCTCTGATCCTGGCAACAGCGTCTCCTGAATCAAATTCGTAATTTCCGGTGACACTGGCCCTAACGACATCAACCCTGCCAGCTCTCGCGCCATCCCAGATGCCGTTTCAAAGAAAAGTCGGACCTTTTCTGCCGCGGAACTTGGTAACTGCTTAGGTTTCCTCTCCGGGCCCCGCCACTGAGCGCCATCCCAACTCAACTCAAACCGCCGTCCCCGAACATAGGAACCACCGCAGCCTGCCACCACCCGCGACCACTTTCTCAGGGACTCATGCTCCAAACTCACCACCGGAATTGCCACAGACTTCGACTTTACCGAAGTTTCCTCGAATGAATCCGACCAGTCCTCTGGATTTATGCCCATGTAATGGCGAGTCAGGCGGTTGCTTGGCGTCCCTGGATTCACGGCGCTCAACCACACCTCATTTCCACACTTCAATCCCGTCCGGGACCAATACTCCTCCGGAAAACACTGCACGATCACCGTCGGTCCATTCTTTGCCCAATCCGCCAGCCAGCCATGAATCAAACCCTCCCGCCACAAAGGGGAAATGCAGTCGCTGAGCAACATCACCAAACGTTGTCCTGTAGGGTCAATCAACTCTTTGGGTTTCCCAAATCTATTGGTCTTTCCATCCGGAGATCGCCTGCCTGAAGTCAAGACGGGTAAAGGACTGCCATTGTTATCTTCACGAATTTCCAGGGTCCAAACCCGAACGGTCCGAAACGCCCCCAAGCACTCCAACAATTCCACAAATTCTTTGCTGGTCCGCTCCCAAATCGCCGCTGCACGAGAATACTCAATGATTAGTTCAAGCTCCAACCATTTTTCCTGGGCTGGCCTTTGCACAATGCCGACCGGATTTTTCTCTGCGATCGCGATCGCGGTGGCTTCTTCATCAATGATTTTTTGCGTCCGGGACTCCGTCTTTCGGGCTAAAGCTCGTAATGATCGAGCCACCTTCAAAGGATGGCGCAGAGCAGACGCTGCAGGAATTGTCAATGGCTTAGCCTGGGTTGTTGATGCTTGTTCTGAACGCTCAGCATGAGTCGCCAGTGTGCCTATTAACTCCGCCGATTGCGTCTCCTCTGTATCGGATGGCTCGTCAGAAGATTCTTCATTTACTCCAGATTGAACTTCTTCTACTTCTATAGGCGATGGGGACGTTTCCAAAGGTGTTTGCTGATCATCATCATCATGATGATCCGTTTCAGCATTAGGACCTGGCAACTTTTCCGCCAACCAGAGCATGTCTGCAATTTCTTCGACTCCTGGACCCAAACCAACCCCAGCCGATAAGTTTTTTTCGGCATATCGTAGGCATTGAATAAAAGCTTGCAGCGAATCACTCATGACTCGTCAAGGGGTTGTAACAATGCTTGCTTTAAGGCCTCGATAGCTTGAATGTTATCGATTTTGCCCTTGGAGATTAAATGAACTGCATTTAACAGTTGATCCGTTGCCAGTACCTTGCTCTTCCGCTGTTCGCAAAACTCCTCAATTATATTGTCATAGTCCTTCTGAACCTTATCTCCTAAGTACCCCGCTACGATACGCCGCAGCTTATCCACCTCAGGCTCTTCCATCTTGAGTCGCAGACATCGGCGCAAAAAAGCAGGCGGAAAGTCTCGTTCCCCGTTACTTGTCATCACTACATATGGAAACTCCTTGCAAATAACTTCCCCATCCACAATTTCGGCTATTTCCTTTAGTTCGGTCTCCACCTTAACCGCCTTGGATTCTTCCGATTCCTTTAATCGTTTCAGTTCAGGAATCTCAAATCTGCCTTCTTCCAGGACATGCAGCAAGTCATTTGGCAAATCAATATCGCTTTTGTCAATTTCGTCCACCAGCAATACCTTTGGTTTATTTGCTTTCGACCAAAGTGCAGAGCCTAAAGGCCCCAAGCGCATGTAGTTCCCGATATCAGAAAGTTGCTTGCCATCCTGCACCCTGGCGATCGCATCATACCGATAGAGGGCATCTTTAAGGGTGCTCCGAGTCCCAATGTTCCAGCGCAAAATATCGAGGCCAAGTTCTTCAGCCAACGCATACGCTAGAGATGTCTTACCTGTGCCCGGTTTCCCTGTTACCAGCAGAGGACGACGCAGATAGATCGCCGCATTAATAAGCTTCAAAGCGCCTGTAGGAGGAATAAAGTTTTTGCCGCGTTTGAATCGAGGATTGTCGCTATTTTTAGCGAACTGTCGCCAGGGCGGTGGTGTTGGCGGCGTAAACGAGCGCTTTATGCCATCTCCCCTAAATTTAAACCAGGATTCAATTTCGTCGCTCATGCCAGCAGCCTCTAGTGATAATCAACCTTACAGTCAGGGGGACATAAATAGGGATTATCTAACAGAATTGATAAAGAACCTATCTCAGTACCTTTGCGGTTTCGGATTCGATATTTTTGTATGGAAGCTAACAATTTTTGCGGAACAGTCTTCAATGATTCCTTCAGTTTACTTATGGTCGATACATCTAATGTGTCGCCAGGCCAAAAAACAATTGGCAATCCAAACTTTAGAGAATTTTCAATAACCATGGTGACTTCCCTGTAGGGCTGATAAAAACCTATGCCCGCAAGACATCTCCCTTCTCTATCTATATCTCTCTCCTGTAGCCAATAATATAGTTCTTCCAAGCATGTTGGGTTAAAAGCATTCGGATCGATGGGTTCCAAGTGAGAAAGGCAGAACTCCTGAGGATAATCTTCTAAGACCTGCCACCGTTTGATCCAATCTTCTTGTTGTTCCTCTTCCAGCTTTCCTCCTTCATACCGTTCTAGGCAACTTACAGAAACCGCAAGCTCCACTCCCAAACGCTTAACTGCACTTACCTTAATATTCTGAAAATCTATCTCCAAGAAACGAGACGGCACACAAAACACTACCTCTGGCTTGAGTTTTCTCAATCTTGAATCGCTTTCCTTCCATAGTTCAGCGATAAGTTCAGAAGTTTTTTGCTTGATGACTTTAGCTTGGATTTTAAGATCGCTAGATTCAACGATCAACACTGAATCAACTACCAATTCTTCTCTGTAGTTATCTGGGATCTTCAGCTCATCTACTAACTGTTCATCCTGTTTCCCAAAAACTTCCGGTTTACCCAATGATTTTTTGACTCGTGCTTGATAAATTTTCCGATCACTAATAAACCAAATAGCGATCGAAAAGGTTGCAAAGTCATCCTGAGGACCATGGATACTCCTAATCTTTACGAAAAGGCTCCCTTTACCAATGATAATCTTCTTGTTTGTTTCTGCTGTCTCAGCATAAACTGAATATTCGGAAATCTCGAAACCGGTTGCTTTTGCTAATCCTCTGAGCCGACTAATCAGGTGTTTTGGTTGTTTATTTTGGACAAGTGAATGATGCAGAATTGAGAGAAACTTAGGTAAAAGCTCGGAATTATTTGAAAACAACAATATTGCATAGATCTTTCTGACACTTAGACTTTTAAAGAATCCACTAAGCGAACCCAAATACAAACAATTAGTAGTGTATATTTTCTGCCATGCTTCCAGAAAGACAACACTGTTAGATTTTCTGATTTCTGATAGCACATCTAAGAGTTGTTTTTTGGGAATTGTAGATAGAATGGCATTGCTCTTATCACTTCGATTTAGTTCTTTTAGCTTTCTATTACATTCCTCAATCTCATTATCAATGTATGTTTTGTCCGTCGGACTGATTGCTTGTTTGATTCTCCAGGCATCTATTTCAAGCTCGATGTCAAAAGCCTTCTTTGCTTCGTCAAAAGCCTTCTCTGCTTCAATTCTTTCAAGGTCAATACAAATTAAATCTTTCTGAAAGTGTTGCTTAATCTGAGTGCGAAATATTTCATCTTTATCAATTACCCAATCTAAAGCAACCCCTGTTAGCTGTCTCCCCAATAGATCGCTTGAGCCTTGAATAATAACTCCAGCCAAATAGCCGTCATTTGTCAAAATAGGAGACCCTGACATCCCTTTCCACTTTTCCATGTCGTCTGGAGCCGCCCCTTTAATTTCAAGTAGTAGTTCTCCTGATTGTTTTGGGATTGGCAGCGGTTTGATCCATCCTTCAACCGGATATGGATCATATCTCGGTGGTTTGTTTTGCTCGACTCGTTTTCTAAAAGCTGGGAACCCGTAGGCTGTATAAGGAATTTGGTCATTCAGATTGAGTTTTTTTACTTTTGGGATTACCTCCTCCACATCAGATTCTGAGTCGAATTTTAATAATGCCAAATCTAGCTTAGGATTTTCCCAAACTAGATTTGCCTCCAGCCACTTATTCGGGTTTGATTGGTAATGTCCCAACAGCCGAAATTCAACGCCTTTTTCCCCACAGCCTTGAACAACATGATGGGCGCTCAACAAACAACCGTTGAAAAGCAAATAGCCAGTTCCACGCTTACAGGTAGTGGATACCCAAATCTCTGCAACTCGCTCTTCATCCAACATAATGCCTAGTAGCTTCCTTCCTAGATTAAGAGCTATGCATTCAACTAGGTCGTGTTGGGTTAGAGTCTCCGACTTTGACATTGCCATCTTCGGAGGTAACCGGATTCAGGGTTAACTTAATCGTATGTGTTGTCCCCCGTGACCGCCTTGCTTCCGCTTCAGCAGAAACTTCTCCCAGAGAGACAATACCAAACTTAATACCACCCTCACCTCCGACAGTGCCCCCAGCCTCCCAAGATACCTCAACCTGAAACTCTAGCTCAACAGGTCCCAGCTCAAAACGTAAATCTTTCCCTTCCCCTTCCGCGATCGCTTGGGATAATTCCTGACGCAAACTCTGAATCGCTCGTGCAATTGGGACGCTTGATTTGTTACTGGACATTATCTTGATCCAAAATATTGATCTTGCTGATAACAGTAATATACAGTTTCAGTTATTCCTGCAAAGGAATAGATGAGGCGTAAATGAAAGGTTTTTCATCTAGATAACGGCTAGGTCAAGCAACAATTGTTGGCCATTGCGTTCGACAAGCGCTATGCAATAAATTACGCACCTCCACCTATTGGCCAATTCCAAAAAACACCTTCTGGAGCTTAGTTACAGTCAGTCAAGTTGGGCCAATCACAACCAGCAATACCTTGTAACGCGATAGCTGCCCCTGGAGGTAAGTAGGAAAGTCCTCACCGCAGGGAATGAAATGGAATCCCTTAAAATAGCATCAGCCCCAAAATAGCTGGCAAAGCGATCATAGATTCGACCGGATGCATCGTTACTATCGCTTCGTCGGTAGAAGACAAAGATAGCGTTTGATTTTGGCATTCTATTAGGCTTTTCTTCCTATACACCATTAAAACTCTCCACTGTCTAAAACGCTACTAAGCTTAAGCTTCTTTGCCCTAGCTTTAACCCATGGAGTGAAAGAGCTGCGGCATCCCAGGAGCCGAGAACTCACCTCGATAGGGCCGCATCCCAGCCGCCGCCACACTTTCAAGTGGATACCAGGACAGAGTATCGCAGACAATCTTTTGATCGAGCAGGCTTATTACCGAGCAGGAGCAATTGTAATACCGACTACTGAGCCTCATTGGGCGGAGCCAACCGATCGCCAATAATATGCAAGATCTCTCCAAAATCCTCTAACGACATCGCCTCAATTCGTTCCAGGATATCCTCGCGCTTAATCTCCCCGGCCCGACCATACAGATAGGCGACAAAGTCTTCCACCAACATGCCCTTCATTCGGGCAATCTTCTCCAGATTTTCCAAACTGGGCACATTTTTGCCATTCTCCCACTGCTGCACCGTTGACTGAGACACCTGCATTAGTTGGGAAAACACTCGCTGGGATCGATCACCCCGCGCCTCCCGCACTGCGATCGCCAGCCTCTTCAGGAACCCATCATCCACTCAAAACAAAGCTCATATTCAGTTTGATTTATCACCAGATCATAAGGCCAGAACTCACTTAATCACTTGACTAATTGATTGCATGTAATTAACATGATCGATCAATCGATTAAATAAATAATGATTAAACGTTCAATGAAAGTTATTTCTAAGCCAAAGTCAGGCCGAGAGAACCTGACCATCCGCATGTATCCCGACCTCAGAGACCGGGCCAAAATCCAGGCCATTCAAGAGCAGCGATCGCTCTCAGACCTGATTGAAGAAGCCTTAGAAACCCTGCTGAATACCCTGGAGCAGGCCGCATGACCCTCTCAGCCCTGCTGCAACACACCGTCAAGCGCTATCTAGCAGCCTTGAGAGACTGCCTGAAGCAGTGCCCTCAAGACTGCTCCAGCGCCTGCGAAACCTGCATCAGGCAAAGAATTCAGCGGCAAGCTCAAACCCCCGAAAAAATGCCCCACGCTTAGCTCAGCAGTGGGGCCATTGGTTTAATTTGGTTAATACCTATCATGACAGAAGTCGCTCCGTTCTCCGATGACGGAGGATACAAATCGCATCTACGCCTAACCCCCGAAGCAGTCCGCCAAAACTGGCTAAGTCGTTTCTACACGCCCGCAGGCTACCTCTATCACCTCCTGCTAGCCCTGAGGAAAGAGGGGTGGTGGTACCGCATTGAAAACGTCTCCAAATTCTGCCGCCAGTGGAAAATTAACCGCCGCACCTTCTACCGCGCCAAGGCGGAACTGCTGGTTAACGGCAAGCTAGAAGAAAACATCGTCGGGGGTGTAGGGCTCCGAATTCCGACACTGAGTCAAATTGACTCACCTGTGTCAAACCTGTCACCACCTGTGACAAATCTGTCACCACCTGTGACAGATTTGTCACACTCAACCGCTAAAACCCAATCAGAGCAGGGAGTCTGCGGAACTACAGATCTTTCTCAACTTTCTTTCAACTCTTCTTTAAAAACTAAGAGAGAGAAAGCCGAGTTTTCCACAGGGTCACCTCAATCAGACAATCAGGTAGAAAGTCCGCCCAATCATTCCGGCGTCGCCAACCAGGA
Source organism: Leptolyngbyaceae cyanobacterium MO_188.B28 (assembly GCA_030065175.1). Classification (GTDB taxonomy): domain Bacteria; phylum Cyanobacteriota; class Cyanobacteriia; order Phormidesmidales; family Phormidesmidaceae; genus JAKSDM01. The sequence continues at coordinate 8,169 of JASJDH010000160.1, forward strand.
TCAGGATAGGGTTCAGTCCCAATCTCAACCCACAGACTGGATAAATTTTTCCGCCCAGGATGACCCAGATTTTTTCGCCTTTGTAGTAAAATACAAAATTCCTAAACTTCCCGAACAACCTGCATCCAAACAGTCTGCTGCGCTGGGATGGATCCGAAAATATGGCGATCGCCTCTACAGCGAGTATGGCCAATGGCTAGAAACTGAACGTCGAATCACCTCGGCCAAAGACCAAGCCGCCGCCTCCCAGCCGCGTTCAGGATCACTAACCCCACCCAAAGAGATTTCCCCAGAACAGCGGCTAAAGCGCTATCAAATGCTCTGGCAAACCCCGACCTGCCGTAGAGGTGTCACCGCCGCCATCAAAACCAACCCGCAATGGGGCCTCGAAATTGGACCTAACGGCCCCAGGAAGGTCATTCCCGGTGGCTTGGAGGTATAGACAACTAAACCTTCAGTTCCACCCCTGCCACCTTTCCTTCCCGCATATAAACCCGATCCACCAGCGCCCGATAGAGATCCTGCTTCTCCTCCGGTAAAAGCGTCTGCCAATAGCGGCGATCGCTAAATCCCTGCAGCAACTCCTGATTAGCCAACTGGTGTTTGTCCTCTAGAAGCTGACGATGCCAAAACGCCCCAATCTGCTTCTTTAGATCAGCGATAATCGCGTCCGCCCGATTCCCAGGGGCCGCCTCATAGTAAGCCAGCTCCGCCTTAAGCGCCTGCAGAGCCGGAGGATCAACCGCTTCCTGAGGCAATTGGGCGATCTCCGCGATTTCCTCCGCCCGAGTCATCAGGGCGTCAATAATCGCCTGCTCCAAAATAGGTTCGCGGACACTCCGCTTCTGAGTGCAGGCGTTCAGGTGATAGCTATTGCACTGATAGGAGTACTTCTTAACGCTGGGGTCGCTTCTTAGCCTAAAGTGAGTAATCCGACACTTCCGGTTACATTGTTCACAGTAAATTAGGCCGGAGAGTGGGTGAATGATATCTGACTTGAAACTGAAGCCTCCCTGCTTTGAGTTATAGTCCAGAATCGCTTCAATCTGCCGATATTCCTCCTCATTGATTAATCGGTGATCCGGGTGGGTATCATAGCGAATATCCCACAAATGCTTGTGCGATTGCCGCTGCCGCCGCGATCGCCCATAGCAGAGATGCCCCCTCAGAATGGGATTATTCAACCAGGATGTAAATCCAGAGGTATGAAAGTGGAACTTTCCCCTCGCTTGTTTATTACCTTTTCCTTTATAAGCATGAGACGTAATGCCATATTTCTGATTGATCGTTCGCAGGGAACGCCGCAGAGAGCGGCAGGCCATAAACGTTTCAACCATGTCCCGACCGATGGCGGCCCGGCTCATTTCCACCTGATCTGCCAATAGGCAGAGAAATGGCGTGTGGTCCAGCTCTAAGTCGTCTTCCACCTTGACATAGCCAAAGGGCGCAAAATAAGCTGCATTGCGATCTCGGTGGTGTTGATGTCCATGCCGCACCCGTTCCGAAAGCTGATCCACTTCCATCTCCGCCAATGCGCCGAGTAGGTTGATATGAAATTTCCCCGCCGCCGTCGAAAGATCAATGTTGTCATCCAATACCCTTAAATTGACCTCAGTGCAGCGGATAACCTCCAATGTCTTACGCAGGGTGATGAGCGATCGCGAAAGCCTATCCAACCGGGTGATCACCACTTCATCGATGACGCCCGCCTTAACCGTCTCCATTAATTGATTGAACGCACTGCGGTCATCCTTGGAGCCCGATTCCACATCTGAATAAATCTCGGTAGCCCCCGCCGCCTTCAATCGTTCAATCTGCTGTCCCAGAGCATGGCTATTCTCCGCCTGCTCCCGACTACTGACCCTGGCATAGCCTAAACTCTTCATGGAAGCATTGTACTTCCTATTGTTCATTTATTTGGGAATTAATAAACCGAATGTCCGTTGGGTGGTCCATTTCCACGCCCCTTGTCTGATCTCAGAGTATGTTCAGGAGGTGGGGCGAGGCGGTCGAGATGGTCAGCGGGCGGATGCGCTGACGCTGGTGAGTGAACCGACGGGATGGCTCGATTCCGATGATAAGCAGCGATCTCAGTTCTTTGAGTCTAAAACCCGATCGCTGCAGCAAAAAGCGCAGCAGTTAGCCCGGAAAATTCCGCCTCAAGGAGAGGTGAGCGCCATCAGTCGGCAGTATCAAGAGGGTGCGATCGCGTTAGGGTATCTCCACAGCATTGGGAAACTTGTGTGGCAAGATCCCTTTCACTATCGTTTGGTCGGCGTCGGCGCACCCCAGAAAAACGCTCCTCCAGCTGACGCTCAAAGGATGCATAGCTACCTCCACAGTCGTCAATGCCGCTGGAAAAGTCTCTTAGAACAGTTTGGCTTTCGTACTGAGGCTCAGGGCTTGGAATGCGGGCATTGTGATAATTGTCGTTGAAACTAACAGCAATAATAGCGGCAGAGCCCGCCTCAAATTCAAATATGTGACGTTTCCGTTTGTCATCTAAGCCGGTAAGGTCCAGGAAGTCAAGGACCCGACTTCTACAGGCCTGTGATTTCCTTTAGGAAACATTTCTTTTCAGCAACCGCCAGAAAAGATTCAGAGTGGTTGTTGGGAAGGAAGGGAGGGAGCACTATTGGAGTTTAGAAAAAACAATAAAAACACTCCTAAACTCAACTTTAACTTCGCCTATTTTCGAGTAGAAAGTTAGGGGAATCGTTTTGTTACTTTGGGTATTCTAGAGGGGTGAAAATCATGCATAAAAATGTTAATTCATCGTAAAAATGGGCCGCTAATCAAGACGGTCAATCCTATCTTGAATCTGTAAATATGATTAAAATTTTACCTGCTTTGGATAGTTTTATTTGTTGGCTTTCCTTGATTATTCAATCTTTTAATTCATTTAATTTGGATTGAATGGAGAGTAGGTAAGTTGTTGGTAGACGCCATTTGTATTGCAATTTTAATCATGCTCTAAGAATAATTGTTTCCTGTGATTTGGCATGTGATTTGGATTTTTGTATCTAGGAGATTTTAGAGGATCTCTTGAATTGAATAACTCTCCCAGTGTTAGTCAGAAGCTATTCAGGCGCTGAATTCTGACTCCTGTCTACTGCATTCCGTCCCAAGGAAAATTTTCCACTTTAAGTTGATAGCCATGCTGAATATGGTTTTGAGGAATAATATAAGGAGGTGCAAATATGACTACCGAAGAACTGAAAGCATTGATGGCTACAAACGCAAAGGTGATAGCAGCTACTCGAAAACTCGTTGAATACAATGCCCAGGTGATTGCGGCCTCGCGAAGAGTGGTTAATGCCCAAGCCCAAGCGTTTTATGAGAAGCGAAAATAATAAGCGGCTGGCTCGAGGTTTTGCACAACGGGCTCCAGAATTATTTTTTGCTGAAATATTAGCCGTGTTTCATCTGCGTTAGACTACAAGACAAATCTAGCCCTTGGCGTCGCTTTTAATTGCTGATGGACACGAATCCCCCAACCGTGGAGCCTGAGACAATATGTTCCGATATGGAGGTGAGCGATATTGCATGGCTGCGATTCGCGAAGGACACTAATCGGCTTAATAGGCTTAATATATGTCCTCTCAAACAGGCTAAACAAGGGGCGTTGTTGTCGAGTTTGGGAAAGGTTTGTCATCCGACTCGATTTCAGCGCCAAACCGTTGCTGCCAGCTGGAAACTTTCCCTCGGTCGACGACCCGCGATTGTGGCTTTGCTCTTGGGATCTTTAGTGTTCACCTGTGGCGTCCGCAGGGTAGGGGTTCAAAACATTAGATGGGGTCAATTTGAAAGAAATTCCACCAATAGCCTGCAGGGAGGATCTACACATCAACAAGATGATGTTGCTAAAGGGATGTTCCCATTAGCTGATTCACCTGCTCTAAGGTCGATTGATAGCGTTTTAGTGAGTGATCGTCTCGCGACTCGTAGAAGTTCGATCTGGAGTGTCAGTTTTTCACCGGATGGTCAGACCCTGGCTTCGGCTGGCGGTGATGGGCTGGTGAAGCTGTGGAGTTTGAGTGGGCAAGCGCTGCAGATTTTAGACGGCGATGCCAGTTCAGTTTATAGTGTGCAGTTTTCGCCGGATGGTCAGACCCTGGCTTCTGCAAATTTTGATCGGTCGGTGAAGCTCTGGGATCTTAGTGGCCGCGAAATTGTCTATCAAGGGCATGCCGCCTTGGTTTATAGCGTGAATTTTTCACCGGATGGTTTGATGATTGCGTCCGCCAGCGGTGATGGAACGGTCAAGTTGTGGGATCGCAGCGGCCAAGAACTGAAAACGCTGAGAGGCCATTCGGATTCGGTTTATAGCGTGAGTTTTTCGCCGGATGGTTTGATGCTTGCCTCCGCCAGCGGCGATAAAACTGTCCGGCTCTGGGACCTGAGCGGTCAACCGTTGCAAGTGCTGGAAGGCCATTCGAAGGCGGTGCAAAGTGTGAGTTTTTCGCCGGATGGTCAGACCCTCGCCACCGCCAGCAGAGATCGGACGGTGAAGCTGTGGGATCTTGACGGTCAAGAACTGCAGACCTTTGAAGGCCATGCAGGTTCTGTCTATAGTGTGAGTTTTTCGCCGGATGGTGAGACCCTCGCTACCGCCAGTTTTGATCGGACGGTGAAGTTATGGGCGCTAAACGGTCAGGAACTGCAGACTTTTGAAGGCCATTCGGATTTGGTCAATAGTGTGAGTTTTTCGCCGGATGGGCGAATGCTGGCGTCTGGCAGTAGTGATGGAACGGTCAAACTCTGGGATCTAGAGGGGAATGAATTGCGGACAATTGGTGGGCATAGCGGGTTGAGTAGAGTGGAAGGGATTCAACCTGACGGTGAGATTTAATTTAAAACAACAACAGCACCCAGAACGGTAATATCGAGTGATTTCCTCAAAGTCTTCAAAACTATCTGGAGATGATCTGATAAATGACGCCTTCAAACCGAGAAAAACGCCTTTCAAACTATCAGATTCAAGACTCCCTAGTTGCCAGAATAGGAAATATCAAAAACCTGTTTGGATGCTGTTGTTAGTAAATGAAAAGGGTCTAATTCTAGATCGATAAGTGACCTCCTGAATTTCATGGACCGAACTATTCATTTGATTAGAAGCTTATTTGCTTCTGTTATTAGAATACCCTTGATACTCCAGGAAACTGGCGAATGAAAATAAAGTTCATAAATGATGATCCCATGGCTGAAATGGGCCATGGGATATATCGGTGTAATACTCTATAGAGGCGTGCGATCGCGATCAGCCGATGAAGAAAGATTCTCTACTGAAAGGATAAGGTTTCAGTCGCAACTCCCCACCGATCTCGATCTCACCCCGCTATGAAGAGCAAAAGAGATTATTGCAAGTTGGGGGCGTTTAGCCATGTTTATTAACTACATCACGCTAATGTTAACCAACCTGACCGCTGGGTTGGTGTTGTTAGCCGCCTTTGTTTATTGGGGCCTGGATTCTAACAATCAGAAGCGTTGGATACCCGGGTTTGGGGTGACGGGCGCGATCGCCCTCTCAACCGGCTTGCACATGATCTGGACCTGGCCTGTGCTAGGAAGCTTCAATATCGCCTATGGGGAGACCTCAGTTTTAATTGGGGCGCTTTTTGTCGGCTTGGCTCTTGCCTTAGCCCATGGCTGGGACCTGATCACCTTGGCGATCTATGGCTTTTTTGCCGGAATAACCGCCATTGTTATCGGTTTACGCATCATCCATTTGGGATTGACTCTCAAGCCTATGCTGTCAGGAATTGGCTTTATTTTGACGGGGTTAGGAGGGGTCTGCGCCGCCCCAATGCTGCATTGGCGTAAAAATAGAAGCTTACGAGTCTGCGGAGCAGTCATTCTGTTAATCGCGGCTCTGATTTGGGCCTTTACAGATGTCTTAGCCCTTTGGGGCCATTTGTCGCGGTATTCAAATTGGCAACCGCTGCCCATGCGATAAGGTTGAAGGACTAAATGTGAAAGGTAGCAGAATCTTGGACAAGACTATGCCCATTCTCAGCGCCCAGGAACTCAAGCAAGCTAAAGATCTGATTTTTCAGCAGGGACGTCTCCTGGAGCGAAAGCTGTATGAATACGTTTTTGAATCAGGAGATCAGAGGGCTTGTTTGAAGGCGCTGGCGGCTTATCAGAATGCCGATGGCGGATTTGGCAATGGGATCGAACCGGATGTGCTCTGTCCTGATAGCACTCCGATTGGGGCGGAATCGGCTCTGTTTGTGCTCGATATGCTGGATTACCATGGGGCCGATCTGATGGCGCCGCTGTTGGATTGGTTGGAGGCGAATCAATCTGAATCAGGCGCGATTCACTATCCCCCTCCGTCGCTGACTCAATATCCTCATCAACCTTGGTGGAATAAGCCGGACGAAGATCGCGTATTAGTGATTGCAGGAATATTGAGCGATTGGCGACATGAGCGTAGCAATTTTTTTGCCAAGGTACGGCGCTTCTATGAGCAATCTGAGGGAGAGGACACGTTCAGTTTTTATAGCTACCCCCGGTTTGTGTACCTGGCTCGTTGTCAAAAAGATGCTAGCGATCAGCAGACGTTTAACGCCATGCTGCAACATCTGCCGTCAGTTTTGAAGAAGAATGCGGAGCATTTTCCTCTGTTTAGCCGCTACTGGTATCACCTCAAGGATTTTGTGGAGCCCGCTGTTTTGGACCAGGCGGCTGAGGCAGTGGCGACGGCGATCCGTGAGGATGGGGGCATTATTCGACTCTATCCTGATTTACCCTGGTGGCAACCGATTTTTACGTTGGATAGTTTGATGTTGCTGAAGCGATGGTTGTATCTTTGAGGTTTATCCGTTTTTCAAAGTGGGGAGATGTCAAGTTTCTTCTTCTCGGGTTTATACAATGGCTTTCATAATGCTTTGATCTCTATCCTTGGCTTTCATAATGCTTTGATCTCTATCCTTGGTTTAACCCCGATCGTGGCTATGCACATCCATTTCGACCAGCCAGCGCCATAGTCAAACGACCTCACGGCCTCAAGTCCTGCTGCTTGCAGGAAAGAGTCCAGCTGGTTGGAGGCGTATCCTCGATTTTGCCAGCGCAGGGACATGAGGACTTGACCCAGTCCTTTGCGAGTCACTGAGCCAATCAGAGGGGCGCCCGGCTTCAGGACTCGGACCATCTCACGCAACGTTTCTACGGGTTC
>JASJDH010000161.1 GCA_030065175.1 Leptolyngbyaceae cyanobacterium MO_188.B28
CAAGGGAAATACTATAGAGCGCTTCTTTAAGTTTGTGGTGAAGCCTATTCCAAAGGGTAAAGGTAACCCAATCTTCGGCTTGATCGGCATCCGGTTGATGGCGAGGTAGCGGATCGATAGTCTCACCAACTGCTTCTAAAATCTGGCCTAAAGAAATTTGAGCTGGCGGACAAGCTAGCTGATAGCCCCCCTGAGCGCCACGCACCGATTTTACTAATCCAGCTCGACGTAACTCTATCAGTAGCTTTTCTAAATAGGGAGCGGGTAAACCTTGGCGTTTCGCGATCTCATTTACTGAACTTGGCCTGTCTGCTGCTTGCAGGCTCAGGTCTAACATCGCCTTAACACTATAGTGACCGCGAGTGGTAAGTTTCATGCGGAATCAAAGTAGCCTCAAGAAAAAAACATTAATCAATTCATCAATTAAATTCAATCCGTCGCCAATCGAGTCCAATGAGGGCGCTTTCGTATGGGTAACCGCTGAGAAGATTGAAGAGAAGATTAAGTATTAAATCGGCATCGCTTAATCGTACTCTTGATGGCGGCGGAAACGTAATACGTTGTCATACTATTGGTCATCCCCAGGCAAGAACTCATCAAGAATTGGTGTAAAGGAAGATGTCTTTAACCAACTCTCATGCCATTCCTGATCGCTTAATTGAAAAATTTGATTACCCTTAGCAATTGAAACCAAGCAACTAACAATATATTTCATATATACTGGCTATACTTAATGCACAAAACTAATTCAGTGTAGTATGATTCTGCATGTCAACATCATCGTTGGATTAGACAGGGCTTTTGCAACGGCTTAATTACCCTGTAGGTGAACTCACTGGAGTGTCGATCACAGAGATTATAAGTTAATGGCTAACGTAACAAATGTAGAACCGCTCACGGGGAAAGCGCTGCTTAAAAAAGTTAAAGACTTAGAGCACCTTTCCAAGGAAGATAAAGCCAAGGCTTGTGGCTACTACACCGTCACAAAGAACGGGGTGGAAAGAGTCAACATGATGAAATTCCTCAACGCCTTGATTGATGCCGAGGGTATCCAATTAGATAGCACCCAAGGAGGCAATGGGCGAGGTGGACGAAGCGCTAGCTATCGGATTACGGTGCAATCTAATGGCAATTTGCTGATTGGCTCTGCCTACACCAAGCAGATGGGCTTAAAGCCTGGAGATGAGTTTGAAATTTCCTTGGGGCGTAAGCATATTCGATTGAAGCAAATTGGGGAAGGGGATGAATTTGATGAGGATTGAGAATATAGGAGTCTAGAGATAGAATCTCTGTTCTTGTTAGCTGGCCTGTTCCATGTTCTGGCTTTCAATTTAATGCGGGAAATTATCTCTCGGACAGAATACAGGAGTTAGGAAACAGAATCCAGTTTCGCGCCGCCTTCTGCAGGGTGGTTTCTGTATGTCTTGTCCGCCAGTCTTTCTTAGCTCAAAGTCTACACCCGTCTTACTTCTTCACTGGACGTTAATCAAAAGTTGATGAAGTGGGTAGGGTATTTTTGTGAAGTATGGTCTGGCTTGGGTGTCAGCAATTCCCAGAAATAGCGGAGATACAGAAAATGTATCTCCGTTTCTATTTTTATATGGAAAGATGAGGTTCTCTGAACGGTCCTACCAAGGGCGGTTACACCGTCGCCTTTAATTTTGTTTAAGCGGAGTGGGGTCTGTTCACGGGAATGACGGTATATTACCTGGTGTTCATAGGCAGTTTAATCAGTTTGGAGCGGAGTCCGCCTCGTCGGCGACAATTCTGTTCAAACAATCGATTGTGTAATTTAGGGTCTGCTCTCCAACCTAAGTGGAAATTAGTATGAATTTTCCTTTGATTTTAGAACTCGCGATTGGGTTGATTTTTACTTATTTAACCTTGAGTTTAGTCGCCAGTGAAATTCAAGAAATTATTAGCACCTTATTACAGTGGCGAGCAGAACATCTGAAGTATTCAATCGAAAAGTTGTTATCCGGCGATACTCAAACGAGTCAGGCGGTTGCCCAAGACCTGGCGAATCGACTTTACGAAAGTCCAATCATCCAAGATCTAAATCATGAAGCGCGGGGGCGAATTGCCAGGCTGTTTCGGGCTGTTTTACAGCGAATCGGTTTCGTTTATCGGTGGTTGACCCGCACCCGAAATGTATTTGGAAAGCAGACGAGCGGGCCATCTTATATTCCATCAGAGGCATTCGCAGCTTCCTTATTGGAGAACTTGCAATTTGATAATATCTATCGAGTGATTACGGAGTCGCGTCTGAAGAAATTTGTTGAGGAGCGGCTTCAATTTCCCGTGAACCATATTTTGAATGACTTAAAAGCCAGTGAAGCGAATGAGTTTATCCTGGAAGCTGAACTGAAGCAGTTTGAGCAGGCGCTCTATCAAATTCTCGAAGACTTTCAAGCCCATCGAGTGAATCTGGCTCAAACCATTGACCGTATGTTAGGTAGATTGGATGACTTTATCGAGGCGGCGGCGGGAGCCTTGCCAGAGGATAATCAGCTCAGTCAAACTTTCTTACGACGATTGCGTTACTTAAAGCGGAATATTGTCCGCAACTTGGAAGAAAAATCAGCGTTACTCAATAAAATTGAACCGACGATTGAAGAATTAATCTCGGTTTTGGATGGCGACAGTGAGACTTATCAAGAAGCGATCGCCATCGCCGCCCAAGAAGGGGGAGCTGCAGAAGCGGTGTTGTCTCGTCTAAAGACCCTTAAATTACCCCCTCAACTGACAAAAAGCCTGCGCATTATAGCGAATGAGACCCAGATAAAGTTACAGACGGCTGATAATCGAGTCTATCGCTTTCAGCAGGAAGTTGAGGGTTGGTTTGACCGCTCCATGGAGCGGGCGAGCGGCGTCTACAAGCGAAATTCTAGGGGCATCGCCCTTTTAATTGGGTTTGCTCTGGCCATTGCCGTGAATGCAGACACCTTTCACATTACCGATCGACTGCTAGTTGATCAAACCATTAGAAACAGTATTTCTCAAATGGCGAGTCAGGCTGAGACCAGTTCCAATCCGGATGATTTGGCCGAGGAACTCGGAGGCGTGAAAGACGCCGTTAGCGATACCCTAAAGGAACTGCCTTTACCCATTGGCCGCGATCAAATTATCCTGAACGCCCAAAAGGAAGCACAAAATAACTGGGGTTTTCCTATTCCTAGGAGAGTATTGGGGTGGATAGTGACCGGCGTTGCGATTTCTATGGGATCCAACTTTTGGTTTGATCTACTCAAAAAAGTCATTAATGTTAAAAGCACCGGCAAAGCCGCTCGATGAATCACCCTCAACCCGCAAATTCAGGCAGCCAAACGACAAAAGCCGTTCCTTGTCCCTGACTGGGTTGGTTTAGGAGATTGCTGACATCGAACCCATCTAACTCATCCCCCGCGACCGGCAGTAAGCCGCTATTCGCCGCGGGGCTAAACACTTCAATGACCCCCTTCATTTCGGTGATCAGATCTTTAGCGATCGCGAGCCCTAATCCCGTACCCGGAATGTCGGTTTGAGCCTGGACACCGCGATAATGGCGTTGAAAAACCAATCCCAGATCTTCCGCCGGGATACCGGGGCCGGTATCCCCCACTAAAATTCCCTGATAGACCCCGCCAGGTTTCTGCTGTCGCAATCCGGCTTGAACCCAAACCCAGGAGCCTGCTGGCGAATACTTTAAGGCATTATCGATCAAGTTACTCAGAACTTCTCGTAAGGCGCGGGAGTCAGCCCACACGAATGGTAAATTAATCGGCGCATTGGCGTGCAGAATAATTTGTCTTTCCTGGGCTACAGCGGCGGCCGAAATCAGAAGCGGCTCCAAAATTTCCGTCACCTTACAGATAGACACCCTCAACTCAATCCCTAATCCGGCGCTCGGCAGTAACCGCGGCGGCGGTTCTGGGGACACTAACTCCCCCTCAGAGAGAGTAATGGCGGAGTCAGAGGCTGTCTTATCCACTGGCTCCGCTTCAGCCTCGACAGACGCCGGATCCCCTTTGCTGGCTGGGAGTAAGGCCGGGCTTAACCCAGGGGGCAAGGTGTTGACTTCCCCCAGTTCCGCATCTCCAAAATCCAGTGCGGCGTCGAACTGCTGCAGCAACTCCTGTAAGCGATCGCTCTCCCGGGTAATTCCCGCCGCAATCTTATGATTTCCATCCTCAGGCTGAAGTCGTTTAAGCAATAGCTTGCCAAAAGTGCGCAATGCGGTCAGGGGATTCCGAAACTGGTGCATCAGATCATGGAAAATCCGAGACTGGCGAGCTTGCACCAATCGCTGCTTCCGCAGCTTTTGTTGCAGCCATTGGCCCCGTTGATCCAACACACAAGCAAACGCCAAGGTGCATGCAAACTGGTCCAATTGGGCTCTTTCCGGTGGTTTCCATGGACGATCTCTGCGGGTGGCGACCAATAACCCCATGACCACCCCTTCATGCATTAGCGGCACAACCAAGCGGCCGTCGGCGCCCAGCGACTCTTTGCTGTAAGACTCTTTGCTGTAAGACTCTTTGCTATAAATATTGTCGACAACGGTATATGCCGACGTCTGGTCATAATTTTCTCCATTGTCGACCAATTCAGGCGTCAATACGTCAGATGGAAGCGCTCTTTGATCCGGTTCACTTTGATCCACCTGCTCTAAATGATGCAGCCGCTCTAAATCTTGTGAAACCGAAAATAATGCTTCGGGGGGCAATCCTTTTTGAGGAAACGCCTTCCAGTTAGCCGACTCCCAAACCATAGCCGACTCTGGAAAGGCCACAATGGGAACCAATTCAGTTTCTTTATGATTGACTAGCTTTTCAGTCAAGTAAACCACCGCAGAAGCTGCGCCCAAACTGTGGCACAAGATTTTGACTTGTGCCTGGCAAAGATCAATGAATTCTGAGCTGGCGGGCATGAGCATACAGGGCGATCCCAGTATTATCAGGGTTTTAATAAAATTTAAAGATTTATCAACATTTGGAGAACGAAATCTGATCGGTTAGATTCCCTGAGAATTCTGGAAAGCCTTTGTTTGAGATGGATTGTACACATGCAACCAGCGCGTATGAATAATTTTAAGAGAAGTTGAAATTCTTAGGTCGAACCTATATACTTTGCAGGGTCTAGGATTTTTGTAACTACCACTACACTAGTTAGCGTAAAAGAGGAGGTAGGCAATTTGGCAAGGAGACGCAAGCGCAAGAGTCGGCGTCGTTTGGAAGGGCGGCGTATTCTAGAGAATGTTCCTCAATATAGTATCGAGAGTCAGAATGAAAAGCCAGTTACTGCGGCCCGGAACTTTATCCATGCAGAAGGCATCACTCCCCCTGCTCTATTACTGGTGAAGCGGAACGAGCATACCACTGATCGATATTTCTGGGCTGAGAAGGGCTTGTTTGGAGCCCAGTATGTGGAAGAAAATCATTTCCTCTTTCCCAGTCTGCGGTTAGAGGAGGAGGAGCCGGAACCCTTTGGCATCGCCGCCAAGTAAGAACTAAGACCTTAAATAGTTGGGTAAGACCGTTTTGGAGTTCGAATCCAATTAATTGAGTTCTTTGTTGTTATAGGTCTAAGCTCACCTAGAACTTTCTGATTTATCCCAATGACCTCCTCTTCTCAAGTAAGTGGTCTTAATCGGGGATAATCAGTCAGCCTTACTGGAATGACAACGCCTTGAGGTCGCTTCATTTCAGTAAGGCTGAATCTACAAATCTGGCGATGGCCAATTTGTCGGAGCCGAAGAGCTGGCTATATTAAAGATAAAGTTGCTCGAATGTGAAATTATGGAGGTGTAATCAAACTGATTCCACCTCCTGTTTTTTTAGAGACAACGCTCTCTGTAAATTAGCTAACTCATCCCGATGAGCAATGACGGTTAACAGACTTTTTTGAGAGGGGGTTGAGGTTGGCAGGGATTTAATTCTGAAGGAAACTTGCTCCTCCCTGCCGGATTTTCGCCAGTAAAATACTCCCGCTAGAGGAGAAAACAACGCAAGCCCCCCCCACAGAGGCGTTTGTTCATGAAATAGAAAAGAGAGGACTAGGGCAAGGCAAAAAATACCGATAGCGGCTAAGAGCGACAAAAAGACCGCTAAAAAAACGCTTGGGCGAACAAACCCCGCTAACGTAATCTGATTGTTTTCTGGATCTATAGCCGTAACCCGATAAGCCCTCTGTTCGAAATAATCCCGTAATTGCTCCAACAGGCGAGTGTCTTCTTGTTCTGACAGCAGTTGAACAGTTTGAGTTCGATCCTTGGTTGAGGCGCGAATAAAAAAGACCAGGCCCACGAATAACAGCAAAGTCAGCAGAAAAGTGGATGAGAGAATGGTATTAGTCACAATCGTATTGGCCTAACAGAGAAAAAGTCAGAAAAGCTACAGATTTACTCTCCCCATGATCAAGGATCAATGGATATTGAGCAATTCCTCTGATTAACGATAATTATTCCTTGCCGATTGACCCTTATTCTCCACTCTGCTGATTTTCGCCTAATCCCTCGGAATGACCGAGGAGGTTAGGACTCGATCTTTTTTTAAAGGGTCCTCTTTTAATCGATCGTCGGCTCGTCGACCTCGCATATACTGCTGCCACAGATCACCCAGCTCTCGAGCTTTAAGTTGGTATTCTGGATACAGGCGGTACATCCGGCGCGGCCGTCCCCGGCCTTCGACCTTTTTCCAATAGCCCTCAATTGCAGACTGGTCTTCTAAAAATTTCAACGCACTGTAGAGCACGGTATCGGAAAGTCGATAGTCAGGATATTCCCGTCCTAGCAGTTGGATTAACTCCGTCCCATAGGAATCGCGGTCAATTAAGACTGCAAGCACGTAACACACTGCCAGTTCCTTGTTTAGATAAATCGGCGGTGGATCCTCAAAAAATTGATAAATATCTTCAAACTTCATAGAACTGCTCCAAGTTCGCGGTGAATTGACGCAGACTGGCAATAGGTTATGGGCGGGGGCGACCACCAGTCAACAATAGAGAGTTACAAGGTGGTTAGCTGGAAGGGAGCTGTAAATTACTAAAAATAAGCCAAAGCAACTAAACTGACTTGAATGACTCTGGCAAGGCATAAACCACGATGACTTAGGGCTTATTTTTTCCTTAAAGCTATAAAACGCTTTTTCCGGATTGGCTTCAATCTTGGCTACCCAAATCAGAAAATCTAGCCAGTAAAATCAATTCTAAACACTGAATCTAGGGTTGGCTGAATAAGGGCGAAAGATGGTAAATATCTGCAAATTTTTTTTGATTTAATTAAAAATCAATCTCTGTCCCCATTATCCAAAAATAACTAATTTAAGCCTTACTTCCCTCTCTCTGACTGCCTTCTAGCGTGTAGAAGGGGAAGGAGTGGTCTGAAATAAAACTTCATTGTTTTTGATGGCGACCAAATCAATCCGAATGGGTCCAATTGTGAAAATGGGTTGGGAGGCGATCGCTAGCAAGTCCAGCTTGCGGCCATAGGCCTGAACTTGCTGGAGAAAACGAAACAGAGTCGCTCTCTGGCCATCAGAAATTTGCACCGTATCAACGTTAATCACCCCGTCCTGACGAGCCTTAACTTGGGTGGAGGCGATCAGCAGATTAAGCCTTTCTACTAACTGTCGGTTGGCTAATTGAGTGGTTTCCACTGGAGTGGTGGCGATAATTTCCCCCGGCTGGAAGATAACGCGGTTAACTTCAGCATCTAAGCGAACATCAATACAAGGCTCTTGACCCTCAACAACACAAGGCTCCCCGGCTACATAATTAGCGGTCGATAAGATTCTCAGGACATATTCCTGGCCATTGCTGATGCGATTAATCACCTGTTCTACTTCGACCGTTTTAATTCGAAGGATTTGTTCATCTACAGCGATAGACCCCAGTAGAGTGCTTTGAAGCGCAACTCGATTCGCTTCTCGGAACAGTTGCTCAACCACCTGAGTCGCGGCTTCTAGCCCCGTCACCGTAGATACGCCAATAGCAAGGACTTGATTACGCCGGAGGGTGACAAACCCGGTGCGGATGTCCTGAGATTCCTCTGTCAGGCGGTCCACATCCTCCGTTAGACGGTTTACTTTCTGCGACAAAGAGGCGCGCTGCACCTCTAATCGGTCTAATCGCTCCTGCCGTTCGGCGATCGCCTGATCCCGCTCGGCAATCTCCTGATCCCGCTGAGCAATTTGCGCCTGTACGGTGGCTTGTTGCTCTAATAGGGTCTTCCTTTCTGACTGTAACCGTTGAATTTCTGACCGCAATTTCTGCGCCTGTTGGGAAACCGCCCCCAACTGATTTTGGGTTCGTCGTAGTTGAGCTTCTGTACTCTCTTGACGTTCAACCGCCTGTTGTAAGGATTGATTAATCTGGCTAAGGCGCTCCTCGGCCTTAGTTTGCTCCTGGGTGGCTGACTGCAAAGCGCTTTCGATTTCAGTCACTTCCTGCTGAGTTTGGGCCAGCGCAAAGCGAGCGTTTTCCAAATCTTCTTGAATCGACTCCAGTTCAAATAATCCAGTCTGTAGTTGATCGCTAACGCCAATCATGAGCGCTAGGGTAGAGGCTGAAATCACGCCTCCGGTCATGATACTGACAACTGTCGCGGTTTGCCTGGGACGTAAATTAAACAGGGTCAGGCGGGCCTTACCGACTCGCATGCCAATGCGATCGCCCACCGTCGCGATAACTCCACCCAGCACTAAGACCGCCAAAATTAAGATATAGCCTTGCATCAGACCGTTACATACAGCTCAGATACACTTTAGAGCATGTCATTGCCATCCGGTGAGTCCCTAACTGAAGTTTGTGCGGTCTTGATGACAGTTATCCCCTATCAGGTGAACTGTTGACTGAGGTTGACCGGATCGTGCACCGTAATTTTCTTTTTGTGTATAGAAATCATTCCTTCCTGTCTCAAGTCCCCTAAAAGGCGAGTGACCGTCACCCGAGTCGAGCCAATGGCCTCCGCGATCGCCTGATGGGAGAGTTTGAGGTCAATCGTAATGCCATCTTGGCTAGGAACCCCAAAGTCGCGACATAGAATCAGCAAAAAACTCACTAATCGGGACCCCATGTCTCGATGCGCCAGGGTTTCAATCATCATCTCCGTTTGTAGAATTCGAGACGATAGCCCCCGTAACATCAACATAGAAAGCTCCGGATTATTTTCCAAAGCTTTCTCTACCTGCTCAATGGGAACGGAAAGCAATTCTACAGGAGTAAAGGCGACGGCATGATAAAACCGATCGGAACGATGTCCTGTAATTAGGGATAGCACCCCGAATACACTATTCTCACGCAGCAGGGCGACTGTAATCTCCTCCCCCGCCTCATAAACTCGAGAAAGCTTAACAGCCCCTTTTAGGAGAAAATAAACGCGCTCAGCTGGATCCCCAGGAAAGAAGATGGTTTTTCCCCTTTCAAAAGTTTCCACGACAGGGGGAAACGCCCCCCCAGAAAGCTGGCGAAACACATTAGCCAACGGCTTATCTTGTGTCACTACCATACCTACCCGTTACTCCAGCTCTTCTAACACATAACCGCCGCAAACTTTAGAATGCAGCCTCATGCCAGGGTTTAACCACCAATCCAACGGTTTTTTTGATACACCCATTGCGAGGATTCTCTGACTTGAGAACACTAAAACTTAACTTCTAGGCGTGTTTTGTATCGGACGCTACCTTATTATGGCGAAACTTAATAATTAGAGAAGGATTTAATCTTTTTTTTTGCCCAGAGGTTAATTGGAACCTTGTTGAAAGAATACCTGACCCTGAGAAAAATGGCATATTTTTCCCGACCACTGGCCTATGATCCCGTTTTTAAGTATTCTCCTAGATGGGCTCGAAAAGGACTGTCATGCTAGATCTGACCGGAAAAAACGCACTCGTCACTGGGATTGCCAACAATCGCTCCATCGCTTGGGGAATTGCTCAACAACTTCATGCAGCAGGGGCCAATCTAGGGGTTACCTACTTGCCGGATGAGCGAGGTCGAATGGAGAAGAAGGTGGCCGATTTGACTGAGCCGCTCACCCCTTCTCTATTCTTACCTTGCAACGTCCAAGATGACGAGCAAGTACAAGCGACCTTTGAGGCAGTTAAGCAGAAGTGGGGAAAACTCGATAGCTTAATCCACTGCTTAGCTTTCGCTAATCGAGACGACCTCACTGGGAATTTTAGCGACACCTCTCGGGAGGGATTCCAGACCGCTCTAGAAATTAGCGCTTACTCTTTAGTGAAACTGGCCCAGGCGGCCAAACCGCTGATGGCTGATGGCGGCAGTATCGTCACCTTAACCTATCTCGGCGGAGTGCGGGTGGTGCCTAACTACAATGTCATGGGGATCGCCAAGGCGGCGCTGGAAATGAATGTCCGCTATCTAGCGTCTGAACTGGGACCCCAAAAGATTCGGGTGAACGGTGTCTCCGCTGGCCCCATTCGAACCCTCGCCTCTTCAGCAGTCGGCGGTATCCTGGACATGATTCACCATGTGGAAGAAGTCGCTCCTCTGCGCAGAACGGTCACTCAGTTGGAAGTGGGGAATACGGCGGCTTTCCTCTGCAGCGACTTATCCAGCGGTATTACCGGGCAGATCATTTATGTTGATTCGGGTTACGAGATTATGGGAATGTAAGGGGGAATTTTGGATTTTGGATTTTGAATTTTGGACTGGGTAACCGGTAATTGACTCCTCCATCCTCATATCCATTAGGAGCCGCGACACGTCGCGGCTCTACATTTATCCCCCTAATCCACTCCATCCTCCAGAGATCCTCATCCCTTCATCAAATTAAGCCCGTGGGCAATGCCCATCCTACGGTTCATCCCCCTTCATCTTCTCTATCTATCTGTTCGCCTCTCACCACCTCTCTATTCCGGAGAGGTGGCATGTCACGTCTCTGCATTTCTCCCCTATCCTCCCTATCTTCCCCATCCCCTCTATCTCTCCTGCTCCCCCTGCTCCCTAATCCGTAAACCTCCGCCCGCCGCTGATCCCCATCTCCTTCATCGCCCTTCCGAATAACACTTCCAGTGAGATCGCTTGCGCCTCTGGCGTCTGACCGTAGGTGAAGCAGTAGGGGAGGGTGTCTGGAATCTGGGGCTGGAGCTGTTGGAGGATGTAGGGGCTGCCGTAGATTATGAGGGCTTGAAGCTTGTCGTCGGCGATTAGGGTGTGTAAGGTCTGTGTCGCCGCTTCGGTGAGTCCTGAGCCGCCTCGGAAGGGATTGCCTCGGATGAAGAGTTGCAGCAGGGTGGGTTGGGCTGGCGGCTGGCTGGCGGCGGGACAAGGGGTGCAGCTGTCGATCAGCTGTAGGGAGTAGCCAAGTCGTTGCGGTAGGGATATAGCGGGGGCGGCGGCGCTCAAGAATCGGCAATTCAGACTATCGTCAACGACGATTAGATTCCTCAACTCTCCGGTTGGGGCGTCAGCATCGAGGGGGAGGGGGCCGCCGCTCAGGGTGGACTCTTTGAGAATATTAGCAGCGAGTGTTAAAGATTGAGGCTGGGCGATGCGATCAAGCTGGATGGCGGCAGCGGGGGGATGCTCCCAAGCATGCAGAGAAGGCGGGCCTGCTGAGGTTGGCGAGGCGACTTTGTATTTGGCCCGCCAGATCCGCTCTAGGGAGGCTTGCAGGCGTTCTGGGGGGATCCGACCGACTCGAACGGCTTCGCAGACGGCGCGGATGGCGCCTTCAGGATCGGGTGGCATAAGCAGAATGTCTGCCCCCGCCTCGACCGCCAGCACTGCAGCTTCGTAGGGCCCGTACTGCTGGGTGATCGCCCCCATAACCAGAGCGTCGGTGACAATTAACCCTTGAAAGCCCAGCTGTCGCCGCAGGATTCTAGTCAGAGTGGGATGGGATAGGGTGGCGGGATGTTGGAAATCTAGGGCTGGAACTTGGAGATGGGCGCTCATCACCGCATCAACTCCGGCGGCGATCGCGTGTTGAAATGGCGGAAATTCGATCTGGGCGAGGCGCTCAAGCCGATGGGTCAACGTCGGTAAGGTCAGGTGAGAGTCCACAGCGGTGTCGCCATGGCCGGGGAAATGTTTGGCGGTGGTGAGGACTGCATGTCGTTGAGCGCCTCGGATAAAGGCGGCGGCCAGTTTACCCACGCTATCTGGTTTGTCCCCAAAGGCGCGGATATTAATAACCGGATTGGCGGGATTATTGTTGACATCAACCACTGGAGCCAGAACCCAGTTCAAGCCAATGGCCTGGGCTTCTTGGGCGGTGATTGCGCCCATCTGTTCGGCGTAGGACAGGGCCAGGGACGGATTTTCCGCTGCGATCGCGCCCAAGGCCATGGGGGGAGGAAACCACGTGGCGCCGCTAAAGCGCTGACCGACCCCTTCCTCAATGTCGGCGGCCAAGAGCAATGGCGTCTTAGCCCAGCCCTGGAGCTGCTGCGATCGCAAGCCAATCTCCCCCGCGCTGCCGCCCAGGAGAATCACCCCGCCTACCCCCAGGTCTCCCAAATAAACCTGCAGCGTCTGATTATCCGCTTCCCAGGTGGGATATTGAATTTGGTGGTCAAACAGATGTCCGGATGCGCGCACCACCACCATCTGAGCCGCCTGCTCCATCAAAGACAGGGACTCTAAATCCGGCAGAATGGGACCAATCGCCGAACCCCTCAAGCTTAATTAGCCCTCTGCCGCACTGATGCCGGGCTCCGAGTCTTCTGCTATCCCATCGCCCTTTTCCGCCCGCTCCTGACTCAGCTGATTGAGCAGGGATAGCACTCGGGTGCCGCGCTCAAACGAACGATCCTCTTCAAAAATCACCTCTGGGGTTCGCCGCAAACGAATTCGCTGACCCAGTTCACCGCGAACAAATCCGGTGGCGGCCTTCAATCCCGCCATCGTTTCTGAACGAGCTTCGTCTGTGCCGTAAATACTGACAAAAATCTTGGCGTGCTGCAGGTCGCCGGAAACATCTACATCTGTGACGCTAACCATGCCTGAACCGACGCGATCGTCCTTGATGCCATAGAGCAACATCTGGCTTATCTCTCGCTTGATCAGCGCCGCTACCCGGGCTACTCTCCGATTCGTCGCCATCTTATCTGCTCCTTACGGCGCAATTGCCGCTTTGTCTGAAGTTACAACGCTGGTTAATGCTAAGCCCTGGCTCCAAGCCGCCTTCTAAACAAATTTTTTCAGGTGAATTTAACTGGATTTTGGCGAATGGGCGCTGGGCGTCGCCCAAACTCCTTAACTAGCTAAAAATGGGTTAAACGCTGCTTAACCCTAACATCGCCCTCAGGGTAAAGGCCAAAAACGCAAACCCAGCGATAAACGCGCCCACAAGAGGGATCGCAGTTGTCGGCCGCTTGAGTAAAGGCATCAGCGGTTGAATGAAACTAAACAGAACGCCCAAGCTAAAGCTAATTAAATAACGAGCATATCTAGAGACATTCGTAAAAAACTCTTCCATATTTCAATTCCCTTGGCGCCGTTATTCCAAAAAGCAAGATACTATGCAATCGCAAACTATATTGATACCCTACACAATCCTATCGTAGGAGGCTCCTACCCCGTTCAGGCATACCAGGATTTTTTGATGGCTAGGTATTCTATCGGCAAATTTAGGCTTGGGACAATACACCCATTTGGGATATCTGCGGCAAATCCGCAAACGCGCCAGAAACGCCCCATTAGGTTGACCGTTCGATCGCAATTGGGCATCCGTTTTTGGGATGCGGCAGTCAACTTAAGTCATTGATTTCTTGATGTTGGTAACTTCTCCTCCCGCTTCGCCGCCGCGCCCATTTCTTAAGTGGGCGGGGGGTAAAGGCCGTTTAATTGAACAATATCTTCCCTACTTACCCAGTCGGTTAAATACCTATTACGAACCTTTTCTGGGGGGCGGCGCTATTTTCTTTCATCTCTTTCCGAAGATAAAATCCGCCGTTCTAACCGACCTGAATCCAGAATTAGTGAATGTTTATCGCTGTGTGCGAGATCAGGTGGAAGCGGTGCTTGAATGCCTCAAAGAACATCAGCAACATCACTGCAAAGAATATTTCTATCAGGTGCGAGAAAAGCCGAGCGCTGATCCCGTTGAGCGAGCCGCCCGTCTAATTTATCTGAATAAAACCTGCTATAACGGCCTTTATCGAGAAAATTCCAAGGGTAAATTTAATGTGCCAATGGGACGCTACAAAAATCCCAAAATCTACAATCCCGATCTTCTTCGCTCGGTGTGCGCCGCTCTCCAAATCGCTGAGATTGAAGTGATTCCGTTTGAAGCGATCGCGGACTTACCTAAAGACTCCCAAGATTTTGTCTATTTTGATCCGCCTTACTTTCCCATTAGCGCCACCAGCAATTTCACCGCCTACAATCGTTACGCCTTTGGCGCTGAGGATCAAATCCGACTCCAGCAAACCTTCGCCAACTTAGCCAGACGGGGAATTCCAGTGATGCTATCCAATTCCGACTGCCCTTTTATTCGAGGTCTGTATCAAGAGTTTCCGACCCACACCATCCAAGCGGCCCGGAACATTAACTCTAACGCCAAAAGACGCGGCAAGATCACCGAGCTGCTCATCACCTCCTATCCCTCTCCAGAGGCTAATTTGAGGGAGGTGGAAATTTCTTAGTCCAAGGGATTTTAGATTTTGGATTATCAATTGCTTGGATTATAGACCAGGCAAAATAGGGGGTGACTCTTTAGTCAAGAAATCAGTATGTCTTACAAATTTACACGTAAATTTATGACACACTCTAACGGCTAAATTAGCTTATCCAAATAGATTTAACATTACTTTTTAGGCGGTTTCAACAGTGGCCGATTACCCAGAGCCTTGTAATATAAAATCTCAAGAATGAGGCCGTTGGTGTTGCCAGTCAAAATAGAATTAATATCCCCAGTCTCTTCGTAAATTCCTGCATAGAAACCCCCTCCATTCGGATCTTGGAGTTCCTTTACTGCATTAATGAGCTTTAAGGTGTAAAGCTTTTTGGGGAACAGATAATACCAGCCAAATGCCGCTTTTGTACTGAGGGTGCGAAGTTCTGGATAGGACTCATTTTTTTCTGTGATGACAGCCCAGGGAGTGCCGTTGGCGTAGAGGGTGCTATAAAGGAAATGGGGCGCTTGGTCAATATTATCCTCAGAAACAGCGGTGAGATATCCGGTATCCTTATATCGGTTTTCTTGGGCTTTGAGAACAACTTCCGCATATTCGGAAAGCTCCTTATCCCAACCAAATTCGATCGCCTCTAGAATGTAAGACTCACTCACGACATAGTTATTGGCGTCCGTTTCTTCAAAATCTCGCTTATCGACCGGAATTTCGACTCCAGCCACTTCAACTAACTCCATCGGCTCAGTGTCTAAAGCTTTCGGGGCGTCAAAATCCCATAGACCATATCCACGAGCTGCGTATTCTTCGTAACCTAAGCGTCCTTCCT
>JASJDH010000162.1 GCA_030065175.1 Leptolyngbyaceae cyanobacterium MO_188.B28
TATAAGAAAAGCTGTTTTGATGAAGTGAAGCGGCCTACCAGGTAGTGTGAAATATAACTTGTCATTTATAATTGATTAGTTTTGAAACGCCTGGTTGAGGTCCAATCCTGTTTAGGAAGGATTCCCCCAAGTCCTCCTTTAAAAACCATTGTGTATACACAAGTTATCTAGCCCCTTGTCGAATGGGGATCTCCCCTAAATCCCATTCGGGAGTGGACTAGATTTGGAGTTCTTCTTTTAAAGGACTTCCAGTCGGCTCAGGTAACCCTCACGTTTGGCGTTGAGGATGGTGTACACGATTGCTTAATAACGAAGCTAGACTTCTTCGGACATTGAGTTCCCAGTTTAACTGGGGGCCAGTGGTCTGCTAGTTACCTATTGGGCTTATCCAAACACCCTATAGGTTGGGATATAGGGGCGCACTTTTGATAACTCATTTTTGAGAAAAAAGTGGATTTGAGAATGGTGCAACGACGCTTTAATAAATCTGAAATTAATCCAGTTACCCATTTGGACCCATTACACGATGGAGTCGAACCTGTCCCGCCCTATTTAGAGCGCCCTCAAACTGAGCCTGAAACCATCCCTCAGTTTGACTCAAGGACTCCCCTTCTACCCCAAACCGCTCGCGCTTTGTTGGCGGGGTTTAGCTTGTCGTCGCCCTGGTTGATCATGGGCGTGATTAGCTGTTCGTTAGCGGGCGCCGTCACTCTAGTCGCCTTCTGGAGTATAACGAGGGTTCCACCCTCCGCTGACTGTGCCGCGATGCCGTCACGGGCGTCAGATCGACAAGTCCTTCAGTGCGCCCAGGAGGCGGCCCGGTCGGGAGAATTATCAGCCCTCCTCTCGGGTTTAGCATTATTGGGGGAGTGGACTGGCGAGGATCCCCTTTACACCGAAGCCCAAGAATGGTTACAAAAATGGTCTGAGTCGGTCTTGGCGGTGGCCAATCAACAGATCAAAGCGGGTCATGTCCAACGGGCCATTGAATTGGTGGTTCAAATTCCTGAATCAAGCCCATCCTATGCCGCTGCTCAAGCGGCGTTGGCGAACTGGCGTCAGGCGGATGATCAAATGGACGTGATCACGGCGGAAGTCCATGAAGCCATGAAACGACAAGATTGGACGCTTGCCTCTGAACGGATTACAGACATTAACGCCCTGAGTAGCGCCCCAGGCCGATCACAGCGGGTAACCGTTTTATTGCAACAATTGGCGGACGAAAAGCAGGGGCGACGACAGATCGCAAAAGCCCGAGAGTTGGCTAAAACCAATGATCTCCAAAAGCTCAGGGCGGCGGTTGAACAGTTGGGACAAATCAATCCTGAAACGGATGCTTGGGAGGATATCCAAACCGAATTGAACCTGTGGGGGAAAACCCTATTAGACCTTGGAGCGACTCAATGGCGACAGGGAAATTCAGAGGACTCTCTGGCGATCGCTGAGCAAATCATCTTTATTCACAGTGTGTCCCAAGAAGCCAGACAACTTATGCGGCTGAGTCAGGCGGACATCCTTGCAAGATCCGCCGTCGCCAGTTTACATCCAACCCCCATTCACCTCTTAAACCTGATGGAGGCGGTGGCGGCGGTTCGCCAGATTTCCCCGGATAGTCAATTTTACTCCCAGGCCCAAACCAATCGACAGAACTGGGAGCAGCAGCTTAAAGACGTCGCCCACCTCCAGATCGCTCAGCTCTCGGCTAGTTTAGGGGCGCCGACCAGTTTCAATTTAGCCATTGGGCTGGCTGAACAAATCGCCCCGGAGCGACCTCGACGGACTCAAGCTCAAACGCTGATCGATCATTGGCGAACCGAAATCGAACGATTAGACGATCGCCCTTATCTGCTGCGCGCCCAACAATTAGCAGAGCCCGGCACAATCCCCGCCTTACAGTCAGCCATCGTCGAAGCTAGTAAAGTCCGCCTGGGGAGACCTGCGCGCAAAGACGCCCAAGCAATGATCTACGATTGGAACCAAGAAATTGAAACCATTGAAGATCAACCCCTGTTAACTCAAGCTCAAACGCTGGCCCAACAAGGTAAACTCCTTACCGCCATTCAAGCCGCAGCTCAAATTCAGCCTGGACGGGCCCTTCATCCTCAGGCCCAAGCTGCGATTCAGGATTGGCGGCGACAAGTCGCCAATCGTCAGCGGACCCGCCGCCAAGCCAGACAAAGACAGGCCGCCCCCCGTAGTAACGCTGTTATTCGAGGCAACCGAAATCGCGATCGCGCCCTCCAGTCGCCAACCGTCGAAATCCCCGCCGGTAGTTATCCCGCAGGCGCCGCGACAGAAGTGGCGGCCCCTGCAGGCGGAAACGCTACGCCAACCCTGGATTCACTATTGCAGTCGTTACCCGCTAACACCGCCCCCCCCTCCTTGCCGCAAATTCTTTCGCCATCGGCCCCACCCCCACCCGTCAGCCCCACTCCAACTCCGACCGAAGCCCCGTCGTCGAATGAACTAACGCCTCCCAGTAATTAAGGATTAGCGAAATTGTAAAGACAAAGCGTGGGTATTCGCAGGAGGCGCGTAATCTGTGTTTCCTAGGGACACTCTGCTGGCGCATTCAACTATTAGCCCCGTAAAGAGCCATTGCTTAGCCGTCTTCCCACAAAGGCGGCAATCCATCGCAGTTCACGAAGCACTGCGATGGATTTATATTTTCACAGGGGCGCAAAATTTTAGCGAGGTTTATCCAACCCAAAGCGCAAATGTGATCGCGATCACATTTTTTTGTGCTACAGTGGTATTACTGTTATTTTTTATACATAAAAATTGATGGTTATACAGTTTACAAAAGCTCGAGCATCCGGATCGTCGCCTGATTGCTTGTTGAAGCATATCTATGTTTTGGCCCTACCCTAAATCCCTCTTCCCAAGGGAGAAGGGGCTAGGGGATGAGGGTTCAGGATGGAAAACGCCGGCTTTCAAATTGGAAGTGGTTTATCTAAGTAAAAGAGAGTATGGAAATCAGTGAATTTAGAGAGCGCTATCGGGATGCTCAAGTGCGCTTTCGCAATAGCCTGCAAACCATCACTATCGCAATTGAGATCTTAGAAGCAGTAGGCAGCTTTTTAGAGGTTAAATCAGCCCTAAATCTGATTTGCAAGGAAATTCCCCGATTACTGGAAGAGTACAATCGCTTAGATAGAATTGTGGAAGAATATATCTCTTCGCAGGAAGAGGGGAGTTGAGTTAGTTAGGGTAAGGGCTCAAAATTTCTCGGTCCGCCTGGGTAGGTGAAGGTTAGATTTAGAACATGGATCGCGCCGCCTCAGTCTCAGTTTAGATTCTTCGCTTTATTGAGCTGTATCGTCCGAACGAACATAAAATGGCTTTCTAGGACATGCATGACGACCATCCAGGTTTACTTATGCGTGAGCAAGTAGGATAAGCAGAGGGGGATCGCCCTTGCCCATTGCAAACATTTAAATTGATGGGTATGCTTCGCTTTGCTAAGCCTACGATGCAAGTGGGTGTAAAAGCGCATCGCCCCTATATTAGGGTTCCTCTAGAATTCTAATATTGCCAACGGTTAAAAAATCCGCCGTTTACACAACTGGCCGATGCTGAAGGGAATAATAAGCAATCCCTCCCCCATAACCTATGTTCACTCGCGCCACGACTCTCACCCCAGTAGAACTGAAGTCTGCAATCGTTCGCCATCCCTTGGTGGTCTCACCTGATACAAAGGTGATTGATGCGATCGCCCAAATCAGTGGTGTGCGGTCGATCTGTCACACCGCCAAAACAGCGCATGAGTGCCTGGACAGGCATCATCAAGAAGTGCGCTCAAGCTGTGTAATGGTAGTGGAAGAGGGACAGGTGATTGGCATCCTGACAGAGCGGGATGTGGTGCGCCTGAGCGCCCAGCAGCAACCCCTTGACTGTTTGGTGCTGCAGCAGGTAATGGCGTCCCCCGTTGTTACACTGCGCGAGTCAGCCTTCACCGATTTATTTTCTGCGATTAATCTGCTCCAGCAGCATCACATTCGCCATTTACCCATTCTGGATGAGCAGGATCGCCTGGTAGGACTATTAACCCATGAAAGTTTGCGGCGAACCTCCCGCCCAATCGACCTTTTACGCTTGCGTCAAGCGGCCGAGGCGATGACCCGCGAAGTAATTTGTGCTCCGCCGGATTGTTCTATGCTAGCGATCGCCCAACGGATGGCGGACCACCGTGTCAGTTCCGTTGTGATTGTGGAATCCAGAAGTCAGAAGTCAGAAGTCGACTATCCAGAAACCCCTCTTTTGTCTCCTAACTCCCGGATGCAAACGCCTATTGGGATTATCACCGAGCGGGATTTGGTGCAATTTCAGGCATTGGGCTTGAACCTGGAAAACTACAGAGCTGAGGCGGTGATGAGTACACCGATCTTTGCGGTCAAGCCAGAGGAGTCACTCTGGACGGTGCAGCAGATGATGGAGCAGCATTTTATCCATCGCTTGGTGGTGACGGGGAAGCAGGGGAAGCTATTGGGCATCGTCACCCAGACCAGTGTGCTGCAAGCCCTCCATCCTCTCGAATTGTATGAGCTTGCGGAGTTTTTGGAAAAAGAGGTGGTGCGTTTAGAGGCGGAGAAGGCGGAGAAGGCGGAGCGGGAGAAATTAGTCGCCCAGATTGCTAACCGAATTCGCACCTCCTTCAACGTTCAAGAAATCTTGAATGTTTGCGTTGCTGAGGTACGGGCGTTTTTAGCATGCGATCGGGTTTGGGTGTCCCAGTTTCAACCCGATTGGAGCGGCGTCATCATTGCTGAATCTGTTGATCATGGCTGGTTTTCCTCACTGGGAAACCAAATCCACGATACGTGCTTTCAGCATCAACTCACAACCCTCTACGACAGTGAGCATCCTGTCGTGGTCAATAATATTTACACCGCAGGCTATACCGACTGTCATATCCAATTGCTAGAGCAGTATCAGGTTAAAGCGAATCTGGCGGTTCCCATTCGAGTGACGGGGCAGTTATGGGGGCTATTGATTGCGCATCAATGTGCTGACCATCGAGATTGGCAGGCGGAAGACACGACCCTATTGCAGGATATCTCGGTGCAACTGGCTATCGCTCTCCAGCAAGCGATGGCCTACCAACAAGCCCAAACTGAACTTGAGGAACGAAAAAAGGCGGAAGCCGATCGCGAACAAGCCTTTGCCAGCTTGCAGGAAAGTGAACAACGCTACACCACCCTAGCAGCAGCGGCTCCGGTAGGAATTTTTCGCACCGATGCCGCAGGGCGCTGCACCTATGTCAACGATCGCTGGAGTCAGATCACCGGACTCACTCCAGAAGCCGCCGCTGGAGAGGGATGGCGACGAGCGCTGCATCCAGATGATCGAGATTGGATCGCCGACGAATGGGCTCGAGCAGTCCAAGAGAACCGCTCATTACAACTCGAATTTCGCTTTCAACATCCTGACAGAACAGTGACTTGGGTGTATGGGCAATCCGTTGTTGAACGAGCCGCTGACGGTCAGGCGATTGGCTACGTAGGGAGCATTACCGACATTAGCGATCGCAAAGCCGCCGAGCAAGCCCTAGCCGTCCAGCGAGATTATAACCACCTGATTGCGGAGATCAACAGTCGATTTGTGGATGTTGGGCTGTCAGAGTTAGACGCAGCAATTTCTCATACCCTGCAAAGTCTGGGAGAATTTCTCCAGGTTGAAACCAGTTATCTCTTCCGATTCGACGCCCAGCAAAACACCTTAAGTATGACCTATGAGTGGTGTAAGCCAGGCATTTCTCCCCAGCTAGAACAAGCTCAGAACCTTCCGTGGGAGGCTTTTCCCTGGGGGCATGCTCGCCTGCTAAGGCAAAAAGAAGTACTCTGTGTGCCAACTGTGGCCCAGTTGCCTCCGGAAGCCGCAATCGATCAAGCAAGCTGGCGGCGGTTCAATCTCAGTTCTATTGTAGCGGCGCCGCTGATCAAAAACAGTGAGCTTACCGGGTTTATCGGCTTTGCCCACTTTAGCCAGGATCGAGCGTGGGACGAAGATACGATTCGGTTACTGAAACAGGTCGGTGAGACGATCGCTGGCGCCCAGGCCCGGACTAATGCAGAGCAGCAAGTACAGCTTAACGAAGAACGCCTTCGCCTCGCCTTAACAGCCGCTAACCAGGGACTGTATGATCTCAACATTCAGACTGGTGACGTAATTGTTAGCCAAGAATACGCCGCCATGCTGGGCTATGATCCAGCAACCTTTAAGGAAACGAACGCCAAATGGATTGAGCGGCTTCACCCTGATGAGCGTGAATCCATCGCCAACATCTATCGCGCTTATGTGCGGGGTGAAATTCCGGACTATGCCGTGGAATTTCGACAGCTTACCCGCGCAGGCGGCTGGAAATGGATTCTATCTGTGGGCAAAATTGTGGCCTGGGATGAGGCGGGTAATCCCCTCCGAATGCTAGGCACCCATACCGATATTAGCGATCGTAAACAAACTGAAGCGCAACTGCAAGACCTGATTACAGGAACCGCCGCCACGACTGGTCAGGACTTTTTCCCCGCCTTAGTGAGACACATCGCGGCAGCCCTGAATGTCTCTTATGCTCTGGTAACTGAACAGGTTGACGACGAACTTCATGCCTTGGCGTTTTGGGCAAATGGAGACTTGCGATCCTCATTGCGCTACCATCCTGCAAAAACCCCCTGCGAACTAACCTTGCGGGACGGACAGTTCTATTGTGAACATTCGGTTCAGCAACGGTTCCCTAACGATTTAGATTTAGTTGAGATGGGGGTGGAGAGCTACCTTGGCATTGTCCTAAGAGACATCCAGGGCAAGGTGATCGGCGATCTGTGCATCCTCGACCAGCAACCTATCCAAAAACCACAGCGGGCCGAAGATTTGCTGCGCGTCTTCGCCGCCCGCGCCGCCGCAGAACTAGAGCGGCAACGGGCGAATACCTCTCTAGAGCAACTCAACCAAGCACTAGAAGCTAAAGTAGAAGAACGCACCGCCGAGCTTCAAGAGCGGGAGAAATTTCTCCAAACCGTGCTGGATACGTTTCCCCTGTCCGTATTTTGGAAGGATCGGGACTCGGTTTATTTAGGCTGCAACCGCAATTTTCTTCGAGACGCCGGTCTAAAGTCAGTCTCAGACATGATTGGCAAAACGGATTACGACCTGCCCTGGGGACAAACCGAAGCAGACGCTTACCGGGTTGACGATCAACAGGTCATGGACTCTGACACCGCCAGGCTAGGAATCATTGAAACCCAAATCCAGGCTGATGGCAATCAGCTCTGGCTGGAGACGAATAAACTTCCGCTTCATAACCTGAAGGGAGATGTGATTGGCGTTTTGGGCACGTATCAGGACATCAGCGATCGCAAACGGGCCGAAGCAGACCTACTGGAAAGCGAAGCCCGCTGGCAATTTGCCCTGGAAGGGTCGGGAGATGGGATATGGGATTGGAACACTCAGACAAATACCGTTTTCTTTTCCCGGCAATGCAAAGCCATGCTCGGTTACTCTGAACATGAAATAGGCGATCGCTTAGAGGACTGGGATAGCCGCGTACATCCCGATGATAAAGCCCAGTGCTACGCCGATCTGAATCGGCATTTCAGCGGTGAAACCCCCGTTTACCAGAATGAATATCGTCTTCGCTGCAAAGACAACAGCTATAAGTGGATTCTTGATCGCGGCAAGGTGATTGAGTGGACACCAGAGGGTCAACCCCTGCGGATGATTGGAACCCATACGGATATCAGCGATCGCAAAAAAACCGAAGAGCGATTACGAAGCCTCTCAGATCGCCTGACACTAGCCGTAAAGTCTGGGGCGATCGGCATCTGGGATTGGGATGTTAATCAAAATATTCTCACTTGGGATGATCGGATGTACGAACTCTACGGTATCACAGCCGACCAATTTAACCACATTTATGATGCCTGGGCGAGTCGCTTACACCCGGATGATCGGCCAATGGCTGAAGAGGCGGCTCAACGCGCCTTGGCAGGTGAGAAAGACTACGATATCGAATTTCGGGTGGTGCATGCCGACGGTAGCATCCACTTCATCAAATCCTCTGCGCTGGTGCAGCGCAACGATCAGGGCAACCCCCAATGGATGGTTGGCATGAACTTTGATATTACCGATCAAAAACAGGCAGAGGTCGCCATCCAGCAAACCGCCGCTCAATTAGCCGCCTCTAACCGTGAACTGGAAGCTTTTGCCTACTCAGTTTCCCATGATCTACGGGCGCCTCTGCGGGCGATCGGTGGATTTAGCAATGCCTTACTTGAAGAGTATGGAGAAACCTTCGATGAAGCGGGCAAAGACTACTTCGATCGAATTCGCAAAAATGTAGCTCGGATGGGCCTATTAATTGATGAGTTGCTGAGTCTATCGCGAATATCTCGTGTTGAAATTCGGTATACCCCCGTCAACCTTAGCGCCCTGGCTCAAGAACTGATGGCTGAATTTCAAGCATCGGAGCCAGAGCGGCAAGTCGAGTTCGTGGTGACGCCTGATGCGGTCGTCTCCGCCGACGCCACCCTAATGCGGCTCGTTCTGACCAACCTGTTGCAAAACGCCTGGAAATTTACCCGCCGCCACTCTTTGGCCCGCATCGAGTTTGGCGTCATTCACGCAGAAGGACAACCGACCTATTTTGTCCGAGACGACGGAGCAGGCTTTGATATGGCGTACTCTAAAAAGCTCTTTGGCGTCTTTCAACGATTGCATACTGTCCATGAATTTCCAGGTACTGGGATCGGGTTGGCGACGGTTCAACGGATAATTCATCGCCACGGGGGACGCGTTTGGGCGGAGGGCGCCGTTGAGCAGGGCGCAACCGTTTATTTCACCATGCCTGACACCCCTTCAAGATAAGATAATAGGCTTTGGTTGGCTAATCCTTTTACCTTGGGAAATTCTCTCTTCACCCTTTGCCTATCGAAATAAAGCCAATTAGATGCATAAGTTGAGGGGGTCCTTATGGGCTGGAGTAATCTACAAGCTTGGCTACTAAAAGACATTGAATTCGCTGGAAAATGCCGTTTTCAGGCGCCCTTCTGGACAGGAGCGCTGATTACTGCGGGGGTTGCCCTCTCGATTGAAACCTCACGGCAGGCAGGGGCAATTTTGCCTATCCCATTCATCCTGCTGAGTGTAGCAACATTTCTCTCGGCTAGTATAGGCGGCCTCAAGGCTGGGTTATTGAGCACAGCGGTGTGGGCGGCGTATGTCACTTATGCAGCGACTGTTCCCTTTGGCCCGCCTACCTTGACAGGAAGTCCCGGTGAAGTCAGCTTGGGCATTTTGGTGATTCTCTTAGTGGTGCTGCGAGAGGGCGTTTCGAGCGATCGCACCCAGCGACTCACCCAAGCGCTCAAGTCCATCAATGAAACTCTAGAGGAGCAAGTACGATCGCGAACCGCTGAACTATCTGCAACCAATGCCCAGCTGCGGCAAGAAATTAAGGAACGGTGTCGAGTTGAGACAGAGCTACGGCGAAGTGAAGCCCAAAGCCGAGCTATATTCGCTGCAGTGCCTGATCTTATGCTTCGGGTTGGGGCGGATGGGGTCTATCGCAAGTTTCTCAACCAGCATCTGGATTTTGACCTGCTGTCGCAAGAGGTTGAACGCACGGGCCTGTCTTTAGTTGATGTACTGCCTGCGGAGATTGCCGAACGAAAGTTGCATTATTTGCAGAAAGCCCTGCAGACGGGGGAGTTGCAAGTCTATGAACAAAGAATTCAAGTGGGCGATCGCTGGCAGGATGAAGAAGTCAGGATTATGAAAAGCGGTGAGGATGAAGTGCTTTTTATGATCCGGAATATTAGCGATCTCAAGCAAGCCGAAGCCGAACGGTTACAAGCCGAAAAATTCCGCTTAGAACTAAAGCTCATGGAGCAAATCTTTGAAATTATTCTTGCCGGGTATTGGGATTGGGATATTCCCAACCATCAGGAATACCTCAGCCCTGGCTTCAAACGGATGTTTGGCTACGCTGATCACGAACTGCCCGACATCCCCGAAAGCTGGCAAAACCTGGTCTTTCCTGAGGATTTACCCTCGGTTCTGGAGTGCTTTGATCGCCATGTCCAGAGCCGAGGGGAGATTCCCTATTACAACGAAGTTCGCTATCGCCATAAAGATGGATCGACGGTATGGGTAATCTGTTCGGGGCAGGTGATTGAATGGGATGATGCAGGTAATCCTCTCAGAATGATAGGTTGTCACATTGATATTAGCGGACGCAAGCAGATAGAGGCGCAACTGATAGCGCTGACCAGCCTCAACCAAGCGATCTTAGACAGCGCTAACTACTCCATCATCTCCACCACAGAAACCGGCGTTATTCAAACGTTTAATGCAGCCGCCGAAGCCATGTTGGGCTATGCTGCATCAGAGATCATTAATCAGGCTACACCTGAACTGATTCATGATCCAGAGGAAGTGCGGCAACGGGCGGAAGGCCTTTCGGCAGAACTAGGTTACGAGATTGCGCCGGGATTTGAAGTATTTGTCGCCAAAGCTCGCCAGGACATTGTTACTGAAACAGAATGGACTTACATTCGGAAGGATGGGTCTCGATTTCCAGCCTCTCTCTCTGTGACTGCTCTACGGGACAATTGGGGAGAACTCACTGGATTTCTGGGTATTGCTAAAGACATCACTGAGCAAAAACAAGCTGAAGAGCAATTGCGGAAAAGTGACGCCCACTTGAAAACAGCTCAGCGGATTGGTAAGTTAGGCAGCTGGGAATTTGACCTACAAACAGGCGAAATCCAATGTTCGGAAGAGGTTTTTCGCATTTTTGACCATGATCCGCAAGTGGCCCCCCTCAACTGTGAAGCGTTAAATCAGTACTTGCATCCCGATGATCGGGAGCACTACGAACAAACTGTACAAATGGCGATTGAGACCGCCCAACCCTACGAGATCGAGTTGCGCATATATCGACCTAATGGCGCCTTAGTTTACCTGCAGGTGCGAGAAGAACCGGTCCTCGATGCGGCAGGGCGATTGATTCAATTAGTCGGCACTGTTCTGGATATTACTGATCGCAAGCAGGCAGAAGCGGCAATCCAAGAAAGCGAGGCAAGATTTCGCTATGTAGCGGACCATGCCCCTGTCTTAATTTGGATGTCAGAAGGAGATAAGCGTTGTTCCCACTTCAATAAGGTTTGGTTAGAGTTCACTGGACGGACGATAGAGCAGGAGCAGGGAAATGGCTGGGCGGAGGGGGTTCATCCCGATGATCTTCAATTTTGTCTGGATACCTATACCCATGCCTTTGATACTCGTCAAAAGTTTGAGATGGAATATCGCCTCAGGCGGTTTGATGGAGAATATCGCTGGGTGCTAGATACTGGAATACCGCGATATGACGGCAATGGAGAATTTTTGGGATATATCGGTTCGTGCATTGACATTAGCGATCGCAAACAAGCTGAGGCGCAAATCCGGCAGCATACGGCTGAGTTAGAGGTGTCTAATCGTGAACTGGAAGCCTTTGCTTATTCCGTTTCCCATGATCTGCGCGCTCCGCTGAGGGCGATCGATGCGTATAGCAAAGCCTTGCTCGATGAATATGGAGACACCTTTGAGAAAGCAGGCCAAGACCACCTCGATCGAATTCGCAACAACGTGGCTCGGATGAGTCAGCTGATCGACGATTTGTTGAACTTATCGCGAATATCTCGCGCCGCAATTCGATATACGCCAGTTAATCTCAGTGTCCTGGCGCAAGAGCTAATCACTGACTTGCAAGCATCGGAGACAGAGCGGCAAGTCGACATTGTAATTACTCCCAATGTGGTCGTCTCCGCCGACGCCGCCTTGATGCGGGTTGTTCTGACCAACCTATTGCACAATGCTTGGAAATTTACCCGCCGCCATTCCACAGCCCGTATTGAGTTTGGCGTCATCGATTCAGAAGAACAACCGACCTATTTTATCCGAGACGATGGGGCAGGCTTTAATATGGCGTACGCTAAAAAGCTCTTTGGTGTTTTCCAACGCTTGCATACCATCCATGAGTTTCCAGGCACCGGCATTGGGTTGGCGACGGTTCAACGAGTCATTCAACGCCATGGGGGACGCATTTGGGCCGAAGGAGCCGTAGAGCAAGGCGCCACCTTCTACTTTACGCTTGAAAACCAATGTAGCTTGATTCCTGTAGAGACCAGACAATGAACCTAATCGCTAACCTGCCAGGATATCAGATTGGAGAATCCCTCTATGCAGGCTCCCGGACCTTAGTCTATCGGGGAATCCGGGAGAGCGATCGCCGCCCAGTGGTCATTAAAGTCCTGCGAAACCCTTTTCCCAGCTTTAATCAATTGGTGCGATTCCGCAACCAATATACGATCACCCAAAACATCGACTCGCCCAGTATCGTTACCCCCCTCGCCTTAGAACCCTGCCAGAACGGATACGCTCTGGTCATGGAAGACTTTGGCGACATTTCTCTGCAGCAGCATGGGCAATCGCATTTGACGCCCTTACAGGAGACCTTGGAAATTGCCCTGCAAATGGCAGACATCCTGAATGTGCTTTGCCAACATCGAGTCGTACATCAAGCCATCAACCCCACCCACATTCTGATTCATCCAGGGAGTACGCAAGTTAAACTGATCGACTTCAGCAGCGCCTCATTGCTCCCGAAGGAGACCCAAGAGATCCAGAATCCCAATGTTTTGGAAGGTCGGCTAGCTTATTTGGCTCCCGAACAAACCGGCCGGATGAATCGAGGGATTGATTACCGGGTCGATTTCTACGGATTAGGCGTCACGTTATATGAACTCCTGACCGGGGAGTTGCCGTTCCAATCCGATAATCCTTTGGAACTGGTGCATTGTCATATCGCCCAAACCCCCACACCGCCCCATCAGGTCAACTCAGCAATTCCCCCCATGGTGTCGGCGATCGTCCTCAAACTGATGGCGAAAAATGCCGAAGACCGCTATCAAAGCGCCTTGGGACTAAGGTATGACTTGGAACAGTGTTTGAGCCAATGGCGGCAGGTAGGGGAAATCGTTGCGTTTAAAGTGGGTCAGCGGGATCTGAGCGATCGCTTCTTGATTCCCGAAAAACTATACGGACGGGAAGCGGAGGTTCAAACTTTACTGGACGCCTTCGAGCGTATCGCCAAGGGGCATTCTGAAATGATGCTGGTCGCTGGCTTTTCGGGCATTGGCAAAACCGCTGTCGTCAACGAAGTTCATAAACCGATTACCCGTCAACAGGGATATTTCATCAAAGGTAAGTTCGACCAGTTCGATCGCGCTATTCCCTTCTCGGCCATCGTCCAAGCCTTCCGCAGTTTAATGGGTCAAGTGCTCTCAGAATCCGACGCTAATTTAACCCGTTGGAAAGAAAAAATCCTGGAAGCGGTGGCGAAAAATGGGCAAGTTATCATTGATGTCATTCCTGAGTTGGAGCGCGTCATCGGTCAACAACCCGCCGTCCCCAAACTGTCAGGCGTTGCGGCGCAAAATCGCTTTAACCTGATATTTGGTAATTTCATTCGTGTTTTTACAACCAAGGCCCACCCCCTGGTCATTTTTCTGGATGACTTGCAATGGGCGGATTCAGCGTCTTTAAGCCTGCTGAAGTTGTTGATGGATGTGTCGGAGGCGGATTGTCTACTGATATTGGGAGCCTATCGGAATAACGAGGTATTTTCCGCCCATCCATTGATGCTGACTTTAAATGAGATTCAGAAACAGCGCGCGAACATTAACACCCTGACGCTAGCTCCCTTGAATCAGGTAGATATTACTCGTTTAGTCGCCGATACCTTGCGATGTTCCACAGAAATCGCTGCGCCATTGTCCCAATTGGTTTACCAAAAGACTCAGGGGAATCCATTTTTTGCGACCCAATTTTTGCGAGGGCTACACCAGGATGGCTGGATTACGTTTACCCCCCCTCAGTCCCCCCTTGGTAAGGGGGGAAGTCAAGGAGGGTGGCAGTGCGACTTGGCTCAGGTGAGGCAGTTGGCGCTGACGGATGATGTGGTGGAATTCATGGTGGGGCGGTTGCGGAAGTTGCCGAAAGCGACGCAGGCGGCGTTGAAGCTAGCGGCGTGTATTGGCAATCGGTTCGATTTAGCGACGTTGGCGATGGTGTGTGAGGAAAGCCAGGATGAGGCGGCGACGGATTTATGGCGGGCGTTGCAGGAAGGGTTTGTCGTTCCGGAAAGCGAGACCTACAAGTTTTTTCAGGGAGACGAACGTGAGGAGAAGAAAATCGAAGCCGTGTCAGTGGGGTATCGCTTTTTGCACGATCGCGTCCAACAAGCGGCCTATTGCCTAATTCCAGACAATCAAAAACAAGCGATCCACTGCCAGATCGGCCAACTGCTGCTCCAAAGGATATCTCCAGAAGCCAGAGAAGAGCGCATTTTTGAAATCGTCAATCAACTCAACTATGGAGACGCTCTGATTACGGAACAATCTGAACGCGATCAGCTAGCCCAACTCAACCTCTTAGCTGGTCGCAAAGCCAGATTGGGAACCGCCTACCAAGCTGCACATGAGTATGCCGCGATCGGACTCACCCTACTGGGCGGCGACGCTTGGCGACGAAAGTATGAAATCACTTTGAAATTGCATGAAATTGCGGCAGAAGCAGCAGCCATCACATCTGATTCTGACGCCATGAATCAATGGATCAATGCAGTCATTGATAATGGAAAAAGCTTCTTAGATCAGGTAGACGTTTATATTATTAAAATTCAGTTTTTAACAACTCAAAACAATTTTTTAGAAGCCATATCTTGTGGTCAGTCGGCCTTAAAAAAAATTGGGATTGATTTCCCTGACTCCGTTACTTCAGCCAACCTCAAACAGGCGATAGAAGAAGTAAATGCTTTGACGTGCGACCTTACGATTGAACAACTATTGCACCTGCCTGCAATGGTAGACACTGAAAAACTGGCCATTATCAAGATAGCTGGAAGAATGATTCCAGCCTGCTATTTAGCAAATTCCTCTCTGTTTCCTTTATTGGCTTGCCTACAGGTAAAGTTATCGCTTCAGTATGGGAACAGCCCAATTTCATCAACGGGTTATGCAGATTATGGAATCTTTATCCTAAACTTTCAAAAAGACATTGCTACCAGCAATCAATTTGGTCAACTCGCCTATCATTTAGCCTCGACCTCAAAGGATAAAAATATTTATGCGGTAACGTTTGTCCCAATCGGGTTGTACTTGTATCATCACCAGTATCATCTACGGCAGACGCTGCCTATTTTCGAAGTTGGCTATCAAGCTGCATTGGAGATCGGTAAATTTGAGTATGCTGGGCACCATGGCCAAGGATTTTGCGCAATTTCCCAATAAGTCCTGGTAGGCAGCAAGTTATACCCTGACTTTCAGGTTGGGATGCTCTCTTGTGGTGGAGTTGATGACA